>CAYVTG010000016.1:13901-18828 GCA_964454575.1 uncultured Thermoplasmata archaeon | reverse complement strand
CAATCTGACCCTCTGGTCCGAGGGAGAGGATTACGAG
Source organism: uncultured Thermoplasmata archaeon (assembly GCA_964454575.1). Taxonomy (GTDB): domain Archaea; phylum Thermoplasmatota; class Thermoplasmata; order Halarchaeoplasmatales; family Halarchaeoplasmataceae; genus Haladaptatiplasma. The sequence continues at coordinate 18,791 of CAYVTG010000016.1, read as the reverse complement.
CGACTCGGGGTCATCATATACCTTAAACCATACTTTAGCATCATTTTCATCACCAGAATTCCCATCAGATTCTCCCGATGTTGTAATGTAACTCCCATCTGTGCCAGTTGTATCACCACTCAAGGAATTGCTAGCCAAACAGTAAGAGCCCTCATATACACCCCCACCAGTTGAAGCTGATATAGGATGTCCACCATTGTTATATCCTCCATCGCTATCGGAGCTAATATCAGCTAAACTATCTTCCGATACGTCTTCGTCACAGAGCATAATAGCTATATCTACCACTGTAGATGAAACGGAAAAGGGATGTGATCTATCTGGATCAAAAGTTTTGGACTCTTCATTATCCCAAACACCCTGTTTGCTTGTCCATTGCCATCCACCACCGTCATCTACCCCAACGTAATAATACCAATCACCTTTTTTATTACCTCCAGTTAAACCATAATCTATGTCATCCAACGCTTCAATCTTGTGCATATCAATTGTCACATCATGAGTAGTACCACTTTTTATCTCGTCTCCACTATCTCCCAATTCATCGATCAAGCCATAAAGCTTACCGTTAGACACATACAGATTGATTCCAGCGGCTAGAACGGACTCGACTGTTGAGAATACTTTGTCAGAAGACCAAAGAAGATTTCCATTTACAGAGTATTGATAGATATAATCGTCAACGAAGAAAATAGTGTTGTTGATGCCGATGGGATTGGAAACGATACTTCCCTGGTAATCCCAGATAATGCTTCCGTCGTCAATCGAGATGGTTTTTATACTGTTAGTTTGTGAAATTACTAATGTTTTATTGACCAAAGACATAGAATCAACCGCACTCATAGTCTGGGACCAGATCACCTCACCAGTATCTGCGTCTAAACAACTCACACCTTCGGAGCCTCCCACGAATATCTTTCCGCTGTTGATCACCTGTGCTTTTAGACCGCTTTCCATATCTTTGTTCCATTTAAGGGTTCCAGTTGACTCGCTCACGGCGTATATCTCACCTGATAACAGTGTAATAAATAATATGCCATAAGCAAAGGAAATAGAAGATACAGGTGAATCAGAAAAATCTTTTTCCCATAGCTTACCACCAGTTTTATTTATTTTTAGCAATGTTCCATTCTGAGTTCCAACATAAATATTATCTCCATAGACAATTGGTGATGCACTAATAGCTGAATTCAATTGTTTTGACCATATTTCCGTTCCATCATTCTCATAAAATGAATATAACATTCCATCAGTACTTCCGATAATAATATTTCCATCTACAATTGCTGGTGTAGTTGTTATATTACTATCCAGGGATACATTCCATAATTCCAATCCGGTATATTCATAGAACGCGTATAATGTACCTTCAGAGGCAGCGAATAGTATGTTGTCTGCACAAGCGATTTTTGAATTTGATATAGATTTATTCCATAATTCAACGTATGGTACATTTATTTCTTCGTGAATAGAATTAGTCTGCTTTACATCATGTCCTATCATCCTCCATTCATCTCTAACTCCTCCGGTGACCTCTTCATAATCCGTAAGACCGTCGCCATCCGTATCCAAGAGAATTGGATCGGATTTGTAATCATTTACTTCATCTCCATCAAGGATACCGTCGCCATCTGTATCGTCACATAACGGATCTGTACCGATAGTAATCTCTTCGTAATCGGTTAAACCATCATTATCTGTATCTCCATCTCTTGGGTCAGTCTCGTCATAGTCCCAATCACCGTCACAATTACCGTCTTCATCGGTATCCAGTATACCATCAAAATCGGTGTCCTTGGATGTAGGATCAGTACCGAATTCATAAACCCCATCCATCAATGTCAGTCCCACGGGCATATTGAATTCGTATTCCATCAGATTAGTCAACATGTCATCATCGACGTCACCGTAACTTCCATTAAAACCGTCGATCGAAGTCGGGTCTAGTCCGTATTTGACTTCCCAACCGTCGGGTAATCCGTCGGAATCGCAATCTCTCGAAACCAACATGTCTGTTCCGTTCGGGTAAGTCCCATATTCGTATTCCGCACTATTGTTCAGTCCGTCTTCGTCAGGATCACCATCTGCCCCATCGGTTCCGTTTGAACTCGTCGGGTCCAGTGAATATTTCAATTCCCATCCATCTGGCATACCGTCACCATCGGTGTCTGAAGAAATCGGCGAAGTATCATTTTCGAATTCTGCGACATTTATCAATTTATCACCGTCTGGATCTAGTCCTTTGTCAGTTACATTTTTAGGATCAAGATCATATTTGACCTCCCAACCATCCAGCATAATATCTTGGTCCCAGTCTTTAGCGACACTGAGTGATATTTCGCCTATATTTATCGGATACGTTTTCTTTTCGTACTCTTCTGCATTTAACAGCATATCTTCATCCGGATCTTCATCAGCGTCCGAAGCATCATATGGGTTAAATCCATATTTGACCTCCCATTTATCGGGCATAGAATCATCGTCCGAATCGGTATCTAAAGCGTCGATATCACCATCATTATCAGTATCCCTTAATATCTCTTGATTTACCAAAATGCGTTCGGTTGGATACTGTGAATCGTCACTATCATTCAGAGAACCGAATACAAATTTATGACAGGTCCCAGTTAGATTACCATCTTTGTTTACATCCCTTATATCCGCACCTGATGTCCAAGCATATAGATAATTGCTGGAAGAATCATACAATATATTTGATCCATCGTTTAACACGATCAGTAGCTCAACATTATCCGAAAGCAGTGAGCCTTCGAAAACAGAAGTAATATTTCCATCCTCATCATAATACACATGCTGATCTTCATATGTCTCTGAGAAGTGGAACACTTCTCCAGATCCCTCAATATCCGCGTATATCCAATCCTCTGCAGTCAAGTTATCATAATTTCGCGTACTTACAGATCCATCTGTTATATTTGTTCTGAAAATCACTACTACTTCATCCCAATCAAATATATTATCATCATCAGAGTCCTTTTTTCTTGGATTAGTACCAGCATAATATTCAATATCATCAGAGATCGTATCATTGTCAGTATCTTCAACAGAGCTGCTTCTTGTGGGTATCTGCGAATAAAGTGGATCAAGTCCGTAATAAAGTTCCCAACCATCGGGCATACCATCGCCATCTGTGTCTGGATTAGTTGCACTGGTATTATATCCGTATCCACAGGTCACTTTAGCCATTAGATGCGCATCCAAGCTATCAGTATGTTCTAGGGCTTTTTTCAGTGATACGGTAGTTGCCATTTCTCCATTGACCTCAACGGTAGATGAATCCTCGATGATCTCATGACCGTCCAACAATCCATCTTGGTCTGTGTCTCTTCTCAACGGATGTGTGGGATAGTCATAGACTTCACTGTAATCATCCAACTTATCATCATCGGAATCGACATTATTTGGCATCATCCCATAATTGATCTCAAAATCGTCCGTCAGGCCATCGCCGTCGGTATCATCCAATCCTGGATGTGAGTGGTAGTTTTCACCATATTTCCATAAGTTGATTTCGTCTCCATCCAAGGTATTGTCGTTATCCGAATGAGCATCGTGTATATTCGCTGTCCCGGCGCCGTCTGTATCCATCAAAGGCTTCATCTCTTCTTCATGATCATATTCATAGAGTTTCGTCCAGAATTCGATCTCTTCTCCATCATCGCAATTATCCGAATCGGTATCAGCATCATCCGGATCGGTGTACCATTTTCCTATTTCTACTCCATCGAGTATCCCATCTTCATCCGCATCCTGCGTATGCAGTAACTCGATAGTTGTGTTCAAATCCTTACCCTTCGTGAGCCAGTACTCGTATTCAGCACCATCCCAGAATCCGTCTTTATCGGTATCCGTCAAGAAAGGAGATGTGTTCGTGATGCCCGTTTCCTCACCATCCATCAAGGCATCTTTGTCGTAATCCTGATCGGTCGGGTGTATTCCGTATCTTTCTATGTCAAGATGTTCCGCTCTGAGCTCGAAGGGCTGTGACAAGTCCAGCACCGACTTGTTTACCTTGATATTCATATCGTCCACACCGGTGATAAGATCTAGATCAAAGGAATAGTAAACATCGTAATAACCTATATCACTGTAATTTTCTGTCATCGTGTACGAGACGGTATAATTGAATTCTACTCCATCGAGCGCGATGGTTACAGGGTTATCTAATAATGTTTCTTCCCTACGATCAATTTTTGCTTCACAGAACAGACTGAAGGAATATCTTCCGGGAGTCAAATAAGATAAGTTCAATCCCGTTTGAGAAACCTTGTGAAGATTTTTACCTATTGATAATTGATCATAGTCATAGTTCGAATAAACCTCGTCATCATCCATCTCTCCATCGTTATCTGTATCGTTACTCGTCGGGTTAGAATATAACCAATATTCCACGGTGTTGGTGAAACCGTCTCCATCGGGATCTCCATCCGGCCCGTCGTCACCAACGGAAACAGTGGGATCCAGACCGTTGCTCATCTCCCACATATCCGGTAATCCGTCGCCGTCATAGTCCATATCCACAGTTATCATGAAAGAAGTCGTATCAACCACTCCATTATCGTCGGTTACGTTCAATAAAACGATATAATTACCAGAGAAGTCGTAGGTATGGACTACATTTACACCGTACCCGAATCTACCGTCGCCGAAATCCCATGTATAGTTGAGTGTCGGGATATCGGAGTAGGTATCGAATGCTTTTGAATTAAGCTGTACTGTAGGAGAATATATCTTCATGTTATCCATGGATTCGACCTCGGGACCGACATTGGTTACGTTGATCCTAACCGTATCGTAATCCATAGCTCCAACATTGTCCATAACGGTAAGATTAGCTGTGTAGGTTCCTTCTTCATTGTATATATATGA
>CAYVTG010000016.1:0-13891 GCA_964454575.1 uncultured Thermoplasmata archaeon | reverse complement strand
ATTACTTCCTCTACCCTTATTTCCGTCGCCGAAATTCCACAGATGGTATAGTCTGTCGGGCGATACGTCGGAGGAATTACTTCCGTCGAACCAAACTGCTTCATCTTCTAATACGCTTTGATCGTACCCCGCATCGGCAACCGGTTCTACGTTCTCTACAAATACTGTCTTCCAATCAACATCTCTGGATCCGTCATCGTCGATCACCTCGAACTTGACGTTGTAAACGCCCGGATAGTAGTAAGTGTGATTAGCCGGGTTTTCGGTGGATTTACCTCCGTCGTTGAAGTACCAAGTGTATTCCAACGTAGGCATATCGGACGGGGTGTCAGAAGCGGAACCGTTGAAGTAAAAGACTTCTCCCTCATAGCCGATCAAATCGGGACCGGCATCAGCAACCGGCTGAACATTGTATATATTCACTATCAAACTGTCGCTGTCGGAAGCTCCGTGTGTATCGGTGACCGTAAGGGTTACTTCGTAAACACCCGAATAAGGATAGCTGTGATTTACGACCATACCGGTACTTGTGTTCCCGTCATCAAAGTCCCACTGATAGGTTAAATCATCACCGTTCGGATCGTAACTAAGATCACCTGAGAACGTAATAATCTCGTCTTCGTTCGCACTTCGGTCATATCCCGCGTTTGCCACAGGAGCGGAATTCAAAACGGTAACTGATATCATATCCTGACCCTGATTACCATCGTTGTCTTCTACGGTAAGGGATACGAAGTAATCTCCAGGGCTTGAGAATGAATGCCAAACCGTTTCGCCGGTTGCATTTTTCCCATCTCCGAAATCCCATAAATAAGATACGATTGTACCGTCCGCGTCATAGGACCCAGTACCGTCGAAGAATGTCGACTCGTCCACGAAAATAGTCTTGTTCTCGCCGGCATCGGCTACCGGGTAACCGTCTCCGGCGATGCTGGCTATGCAGTGATCCGTATCGGTGTATCCGTCGCTGTCTCTTACAGTAAGAGATACGAAATATTTACCGGCTGTATCGTACCTATAGGGTGGATTTACTTTTGTTGAAGTCGTTCCGTCACCGAAATCCCAGAGATAAGAAATCGAACCACCGGAAGGATCATACGATTCTTGACCGAAAAAATGTACCATGTGGTTGACCGCTCCCTGAACATCCGGCCCCGCATCGGCAACGGGATAGGTGGTTTTGATATGGATTTGGAATGTACTGTATCCGTAAGCTCCGTCGTCGTCCTCCACCTTTAGAGTAACATTGTAAGTGCCGTCCCCAGCATAAGTATGCCGTGCTATCATCTCGTTGGACGTAGTCCCGTCTCCGAAATCCCAGTGATATCTCAGATATGGGATATCATCATCCGGATTGGTATCCATATCATAAGATCTGGAAGCATCAAAGGTGATATTTCCGTGTCCGAGTACGTTGTTCAAATCTATTACGTGTGTTTGAATAACTCCTCCCAGTTCACAGTTGAAATTCTTGAAGAATACGTGATAATAATCATCGTCGAAAGATACATTCAGCCATGTTGGGTTACTGCCGATTTTATTGGACAGTGCACTGTATTCCAATCTGACGTCGATGTCCTGTCTGATATCCACATTATAAGAGAAGTTTTTACTCTGGTCGTCAGGATCTCCCGGAAGTCTCTGGATCAATACACCCTGCTTTGAAACATCGTTCACAACAACTGTCGCACTTACGTTATTCCATTTTCTACCGGCGACTCTTAGAGTGAAATCGACCTCTTGGTATACATCGGCTACAGCTACGGGCTTTCTGTTTTTGATTACAACTTTACAGGAATCACTATCTTCCGCCCCGGAATCATCTGTTACCGTAAGGATCGCGTTGTAGATACCGTCGTCCCCATAGGCATGGTTTACAACCATACCGAAGTCGGTAGTACCGTCTCCGAAGTCCCATCTGTAACTCACTATCTCTCCATCGGGATCGTAGGAACCACTTCCGTCGAATCTAACAGTCTCAAGCGTTTTTGCAGTCTTCGAAGCTCCGGCTTCGGCAACGGGTAGGGCATTCAATATGGATACCTGAGTATTATCTGTACTCACGGACCCGTCGTCGTCGGATACATGCAGCGTGACATTGTAAACACCGGTGTCATTGTAAACGTGGGAGGGAGTCATGCCATATCTTGCAGGCGATCCGTCTCCGAAGTCCCATATATACATCAATGTTGAAATGTCGGATGGCGTATCTGTTGAGTTGCCCCCGTCGAAGGAAACCGGTGTACCGCCACTGACGTAACTCGGTTCCTGGCTCGGACCCGCATCTGCGGTCGGATGTACGTTTGAAACATACACCGTTACGTGATCACGGCCTATCGCTCCGTCGTCGTCTTCCACCTCTAAAGTTACTACGTATTCTCCTGAACGATTATAGGAGTGTGAAGGCGCAGTCTGACTCGATTCCTCACCATCTCCGAAGTACCAGGTATAGTTCAGTGATGTCATATCACTAGGAGTATCAGATACGAGTGCGTTGAAATCGACAGATTCGTCCTCGTCAACAGAAATACTTTTTGACGTGATGTTCACCTCGGGCGGAGTATTCATCACGTTAACGTAACAGGTATCCGTTGATGAGGCTCCTCTACTGTCGTTTATGGTTAAGGTGACTTCGTAGATACCATCGTCTTCATATGTGTGAGAGGGTGTCATTACGGAGGATTGGAGGCTTCCGTCGCCGAATTCCCAAACTGGATTCCACAATACAGCGTTCCCCCAAGCGATCGAGTCATGTGCATCGAAATCGACTGTCTCTCCCGGCATTACCGTCCTGTCTCTTCCAGCAACAGCTATCAGGAAAGGATCGTAAGATGAGGGAGAGGTGGTATATTCTTCTAAGGTCAAGGTGTAATCGATCGATTCTTCAGATCTTAATATGAATCCGTCTGTTGAGCCGGGTAAAATGATTTTATCCGAGTAATTCACATTTTTGTATCGGTTAACCTCTCCCCCCGATAGCGAGAACAATTCTAAGGAATCTGCGTCTGTGGAGATGTTCAGTTCTCTCATATCTGTTATGGGCTGTAGGTCAACCAGAGTGCCGTGACCGCCCCATAATTGAGACGTTGTTTCACCTTTGATCGTGAAGTAATCTCCTGCCAGGACCTTTTCACCGTAATCTATCCTCCTAACGGTCATGGTCATGCCCTTTTCACCGTAGAAAGAGATGGTCCTATCCTTTTGTATCTCGATAACAAATATTGTCTCGTGATCGTCTATCATTCCATAATCTCCAAAATTGGTATCGGGTATCTCATCCGATAGGAATGTTATGGCCAAAACTGTGGTTTTTGATATATTTTCAAGAACGAGATTTGACGGAGTCCATTCGTACCAAGTTTTCACGTATGGAAGGTCGTTATTTACATCTATTTTCATATGCTCTGGTTGAACTGCTGGTCCAAAGCCCGACAAAATAAAAAGGACTATCACGAAAGTCGAAGTGATTGTCACCCCAAATTTTGCCGAGATAAGTATTTTATTTCGGCTCAGATTCATATTATTACACCTTAGGATGGTATTACAAATATGATTATAAGCTTTTCGATAGGCGGTTAAAGATGGGGATGATTTACATCTTTCCAGTCACAAAATTTACCAACAGAATGTATAGAGGAAAAGATCTCACTGTAGCCTTGAGCTTAGCTCTGCGGGCGAAACGAAATAATTACCGGATAACAAAAGTAAACATATGTATAGAAAAATACTAAATATGACTAGTTCATATTATGTATTAATTAATATGGCAACCAAAAAAACCACAATATCTCTGGCACCGGCTGAATCTGAAAAGGTCGAAGGGCTTATCGCAGAAGGGAAATTCACAAGTAAAAGTGATGTGTTCAGAACCTCATTCAGGATGATGCTCGAAGAGAAGCCAGAGTACAAGATAGACGTAGCCGTGTATCTATATAAAACTGGAAAGATATCTATAGGCAGAGCAGTAGAGATATCCGGTCTAAGCAGGGAGGAATTCGACGAGGTTTTAGAACGTAGAGGAGTTAAAAAACCGATAGACAAGAAAAAAGATGAAGAGGAGAAAGTCGAAGAACTGAGGGAGAATGTTGAGTGGCATAGTTCTTTGTGATACGGATATCGTGTCCGCCTTAGCCAAGGGGGATGAATTGAAAATCTTAGAAATGGTTTTTCCAAACACCAAATTCCAGATCACCGAGTACGTACGTGATGAATTGGACCGATCAAAGCAGGAGGGGTTCGACTTTCCAGATAGGATTTTTGAGTTCTGTGAAATAACTACTTTGAATGAAGTCGAATTAAAAGTCTACGAATCTATGGAATCGTTGATTATCTCAAAAACTGACATCAAAAATCTAATCATCGCTAGAAGTCGAGATATACCCTTGTTGACTAATGATTCTAAATTGTATAGAGAATCTGTGAAGAAAGGTGTTAAAGTATACGACCTAAGACAGATATTGAAAGCAATTTACCTAGAAGGATTGGTTTCTAAAAACGAATTAAAAGAGATCGTTGGAAAAATTGAGGAAAAGGATAATACACATATCAAAGAGAAGGAAGATCTTTTCAAAAGATGAATTCTCGCATAGTTTGTTAATTATTCAATTCAAACCTAGCTCACCAAACATTCTTCGCGTGCAATCTTTCAGAAAAATCACAATTTTCACAAAACGTTATGTCATAGATCATATTGTGAGGAAATTATGGAAAGATGAGATCATCAGTCTCCTCTCTTTAACACCGTTGTACGATCTCGTCAACTATCTCCTTTGACCTACCGGTGTAGTTGTTCGGATCCATTACGCTGTCCAGTTCTTCTTCAGTCAATTTATCCATCACAGCATCGTCTTCCATGAGTACTTCTTTGAGTGGGCGGTTTTCCGCCCGGGCCATCATGGAAGCTTTTCTTATACGTTCGTGGGCTTCCTGCCTGCTCATGCCTTTGTTGGATAGATAGATCATGACCGCTTCGCCCATGATGAGACCTTTGCTTAGTTCCAGGTTGCGCTTCATGTTGTCTGGAAACACTTCCATGTTTCTGACCAGTTTTTCTGTTTTGACCAAGATATCGTCTAGGAGTACGAACATGTGTGGGAGTGTTATACGTTCCGAAGATGAATTCGTTAGGTCGCGTTCATGCCATAGGATGTTGTTGTCGAAGGACGGCGAAACAAACCCTCTAAGAGTTCGAGCCAGGCCGCATATATTCTCGGCAGTGATTGGGTTCTTCTTGTGTGCCATGGTTGAACTACCAACCTGTTTTTCGCTCTCGAAGGCTTCGGCGGCCTCCATTATCTCGGGCCGCTGTAGATTCCGTATCTCCGTGGCGAACCGCTGCAGAGTGGTAGATATATTGGCCATGAGGTACACCAGCTCGATATGCCTGTCACGGCCGACTATCTGTCCGCTTGCTTCTTCGTAACCTATACCGAGGTCTTCCATGACCAGCTGCTGTATCTTCTCAGCGTCCTTTCCAAAGGATGCGCCGGTACCCACTGCACCGCTCAACTTTCCCGCCACGAAGCGTTCCTTTCCCTCTTGGATACGCTCCATATGCCGGTGGATCTCGTTCAGATAGACGGCGAGTTTGAGCCCGAAGGTTATCGGGATGCCGTGCTGTGCGTGTGTCCGTCCAACCATGATGGTGTCTCGGTGTTCTTTAGCACGCTCTTTGAACGTATCTTTTAGAGAGATCAGGTCCTTCTCTAATATCTTTAAACCATCTCGGATCTGTAGCGCGGTAGCGGTATCGATTATATCATTGGAAGTAGCACCCAGATGGATGTACCCTTCTGCGTCGCCGCAGTGACTTCCCAGTACTTTCACCAACGCCATGATGTCGTGTTTGGTATCTTCCTTTTCCACCCTTTCGACTTCCCGCCAATCAACGACATCTACGGTGGCTTTTTCGGTTATGGTGTCAGCGGCTTCTTTCGGGATATTTCCAAGCTGTGCGTGCGCTCGAGCTATAGCAGCTTCTACGTCCAGCAGTCTCTGAGTGTGTCTTTCCTTACTGAATACACTCTTCATCTCGGGACGACCGTATCTGTAATCAAGGGGACAGATCAACATGTGAAGCCTCTATTCGATACCCATGCCAGCATTGGTGAGCTGGATACTCTTCATCTTGTCTTCTTCCAGCTCCATCATGGCTCGGATTGCGTCAATGTTCTCCGGTACGATGTCACTTTCCTGGTGGATCGCCTGATAGTAATACAATGTACCGTCCTTTACCTGGGTACCGTCCTTCCACACGGCTATCTCATTTAGATCCGCTCTTTGATTTCCCCTGTCCTTGGCCCATTCCATTATCTTTGCGGTGGAATCTACTCCCTGTGATGCTTCGAAGAATTTGACTCTGGGTGTTTTTTCCCACAGATCGAGTATGTGATCCGTATCGACCTTCTCGCTCAGATCCACGATGACGCTGTGGAGATGCATTATGGTAGTGGGAACTTTTACTGCGGTGGTCTGGATGTTTATCTCTGGTACTACACTCTGTACATCCGGCCCGTGGTGTGATGGTATATTGAGTACGGGATTGATGGAATTGATAGGTCCTCTTTTAGTATCCCACGGATCTGCACTGCGGCGTATCATCACTGCCGTACAACGATCCAATCCGATATCTTCGTGTATAGGGTACAAGGTTCTCAATAAGCCTGTGGTATTGCAGGAAACCACCCTCACATAATCCGCTCCGTAGGCTTCTTCGTAGTTTGCCATTGAATTGAATGATAATCCGGTCAGTGAGTGCTTCTCTCCTCCCTGCCAGATGGCTTTTATTCCCGCTTTTTCGAACATCTCTTTGTATCCGGCTCCCTTGGGTGTGGCATCGACTATCACATCTGCAACTTCGAGCAGTTCGTCGAACATCCCCTCTACCGGTATATCTTTTTCTTCGAACCCTTTAAGGTATTTGTCCGAAGCTGCGTAGAATGGAAAGCCCCTCTCCGCAGCCAGCTGTGCTTCGTAGGTGGGCGTTCTTTTCGATACACCCACTATCTTCATATCTTTCTGCTGAGCCACGGCATCCGCTACTCTTTTCCCGACCGTACCATATCCGTTGATTGCTACTTTTACCGACATTTTTATCCCTTAAAGAAGGGAGAACGGGGATGCCGATAAGAATATTACGGTCGATTTTAGAGGAATTTTTCTAATTCTTTCTTCAATGCTCCTTTCGGTAGTGCACCTACCATACGATGGACCATCTCTCCATCCTTGAACACTAGTAATGTGGGTATGGAGCTTACACCGTATTCACCGCTCTTGCCCTTGTTCTCATCGACGTTTAACTTTCCGATGGCTACATCTCCCTGCATATCTTTAGCTAGTTCTTTGAGAACAGGCCCAAGCATCTTACACGGTCCGCACCATTCCGCCCAGAAATCCACTAATGTCAGCGGGTATTTCGAAACGAATTCGTCCATGCTCTCATCACTCAATTTTACCGGTTTATCTGGCATTTCTTTATTCATCTTATCCACCTTGGTTTTGTAAATTTATTACATAAACATGTATCATCTTAATAAAGTTTTTCCCGTTTCGGTCATTCCAACTTATACCTCAGCAACGCCCCAACGCCGCCAAGAGCCTTCAACTGTTTACCTCCTTCATGACCGCTGCCGATGACCACAACGTCTCCGCCCAGTTGTTCGGCCTGTTTCATCAATCGCTCTCCCCTTTTCTCCCGTACACGGGTATCGAGTATGAGCAGTTTCTCAGCAGCACCGACGGTGATAGCTTTTTCAACAGACTCGTCGCCGTAGGCATATGCACCGTCTATTTTTATCCTGGTCAACAATTCCTCCACCATACCGCATTCGTAAGACACACGATGGCCGTCAAGTACGGAGCGTTCCCGTCCACTTTTAAGTATCTCGTGTATACCCGTCAAGCCTCCGACTCCCGCAGGGATGACCTCCGCATTGGACACTATCCCCGGATGATGCCTTTTTGCATACTCAAAAAAGTCTTCTTTGGTGAATCCGGGACCGAGTATCACAAGAGGATCCCCGGGCTCTATCACCGTTCTGAGCACTTTGATCACTTCTTCGAATAGTTCATCTGTTGTCATCCTGTCTCCGTCGTACATCTTCCCGCCCATGTTGGGTGATAGATGTGCCATCTCTTTGACACCGTACTGCCGCATTATGGCAACGGTGATATCATTCTGTTCCAAAGCGACAAAGGTGATCACCGGCTTCTCGCTCTCTTCGACGGCTTCCTTCAATCGATCCAGTTCGTGTTTGTTCCACTCTTCCTTTTTTATAGATACTTCGTCTCCCTCGGTTAGATTCAATGTGTGATAGGAACCTAGGTCTTGTGGACCGTCGACGATGGTGCCCAGAACCCTCAACCTGTCAGTAAATTCGTGGAATTCGACTTTCTCCACTTCTATATCCAGCCACATGGGTTTCTTTTCACCACGTTCTGACCTCAATTTATCAGATTGAGTTTCTTCACGGCGATATGTGAGAGATGAAACGATATCGTTCGGTGCGATCACATTCTTCAGATGCCAGAGGTCGTCCAGATTATCGATCCTGAGCTTGATTACGCCTTTCCGTGTATCTTGATGGAGTATTTTCATCGACAGCGGTACATCTAGGTAGTTGTAAATAATATCTACGCTCGCTCAAAACTCAGAGTAACTCCCAATCTTCGTCGTCGTATGATGAGTGGTGCTTGACTTCCCGCTTAGGTAATTTAGATAAGAATGAAGATCGTTCTGGTTCCTGCTGCTTAACCATGGGAACAGATTCGTATGAACTGCTTTCTCTAGGTTTATCGTTCATATTTATCCGTTTCATGTCTTTAAGACGGGTATGTCTAACGGGAGCACTGACGGCACGTCGACTACTCCTTCGGGGAGCTGCACGTTCACGTCTCACCGGTTGTCCCCACGGTACGTTCACCATAACGGACGGAGCCTCTTTTTTCTCGGCTCTCAATATCTCTCGCTGTTTATCTACGGTGATTATCCCGCCGACGTATGCGAATATCACGGTTATTATGTAACTGTTAGGTGAGTAAGGTAGTCCTCCCAAAATAGTAGTAAAGAACGAACCCCAGTAAAGTTGGATGAAATCTACATAAGGAGAGAGTATATGGATGTTAGAAAGCCCGGAAACTATCGAGCCAGTGATGAATATCTTATCGGAATACACTGTAGGTATCAATGCATTTGTCAGGATGAAATGTGCAGAAGCTATAACGAGTAATCCTGCGATGGCCGCTATCAATCCCTTTTTCGGTCCTCCAGTGCGGCGTCCTCCTACGTATCCGGCCAACATGGGTCCGAATAAAGGAAGCCAGAATAATAGTGCGGATAGGACGATGATATATTTAACGCCGCTCCAGAAATCATAAGTTACCATCCCAAAATCCTTTATCTTCTGTGTGGTTGTAGGCGGAGCTGAAGGTGAATTGATACGTATCACCCCACTATCTAAAAGGCGTTTTGTAGTAGGGTCTATTTCCTCTTCTTTTTTTCTTTTGAAGCGCATCCTATCCCAGCTTAATTAGGTCAGACGGTGTGTCTGACGGGTATATAGCAACTTTTAACTATTTAACTCTTTTGTTTCGAATTTTAAAATATTGTCATACACACTATTTTAAGTTAGACAGTGCCTCCAGTGCTTCGGAAAGATGCTCTTCACCCAACTTCTTCGCTGTCATATCATCCTTTGCCTCAGAATATATCCTGTACTTCGGCTCTGTACCCGATGGTCTGATCAGTACCCAGCCTTGATCATAATATATCTTCAGTCCGTCGGTGTCGTCGTATTCTTTCTCACTGTAGCGAGATTTCAATCGGTCCATCAATAAGCCTTTCTTTTCATCGGGACAAGGGAAACCCTGTTTATTCAAAGAATAATGTGGTAATTCGGAAACCACTTCGAAAAGGGGACCTTCGGAAGCGACTATCTCGACTATACGGGCTGCGCTCATGGCGGCGTCGCGGCAGTACTGATGGTCTGAGAATATCAATCCACCGTTCTCTTCACCGCCGAATATAGCTTTCCGTTGTATCATCTCTCTGGCAACGATGGGTGAACCTACGGCTGTGTAAACCAGCTCACCACCGGCTTTTTCAACGACATCTTTTACGCTGCTGGATGAACTCACCGGAGTTACCACGATGCCTCCGCCGTTTTCTTCGACCTCTTTTTTTGCCATCAGTGTAAGAGTTCTATCCCCGTGCATGAAGCTACCCTTCTCATCGATGAATATCGCCCTATCTGCATCACCGTCGTTGGCTATCCCCAGGTCGGCTCCGGTGTTCTTGACCATGTCTATAAGATCCTTAAGATTGGTCTCTGTGGGTTCACTGTCATGACCGGGAAAAGTACCGTCGGGCTGTGCATTTAGAGTGATCACACTGCATCCCAATTCACGGAGTATGGTCGGGGTACTGTAGGTACCTACTCCATTTGCACAATCAACGACCACTTTAAGACCTGCGCCTCGGATCATGTCTCCATCGACCTTCTTAATAACTGACTTGTTATACGGTGTTACTGAGTCACCTGTAGTTACCCTCCCGACTTCGCTCCAACTCACCAGTTTGAAATTTTCTTGGAAATATATCTTTTCGATCTCTTCTTCTTTGGTGCGCATCAACTCAGTACCATCGGAATCTACACACTTTATGCCGTTGAACTGAGGTGGATTGTGCGATGCGGTTATACCTATACCCAGGTCGGTATTCTCTCTGGTATATAGCTGGATGGCCGGTGTTGGAGCTTCTCCCAGGTCGATGACATGGCATCCTGTCGCTGTCAATCCTGCAGTCACTGCGTTCTTGAGCATCTGGTTGGAGAGTCTAGTGTCTGTGCCTATAGCGACGGTACCGCCGCCTAACCAGGTGCCGATGGATTTAGACAGTCGTACTGCCAGGTCTATGGTCATATCTTTGTTCACTTCGCCCCTCACACCGTTGGTCCCGAATAGCTTCGTCATTCTTCAACACCTTCAGGTTTCAATTTTTCTCCCCAATACTCTTTTCCGCTTTCGAGTAGAAGTTCGTCAGAAACCAACGAATCTATTATCTTAACACCATCTTCGATTATCACATCGAAGCCGATGATGCTGTTTTTGATCACACATCCGGAATCGATCTCTACGCCGTCCATGATTATGGAATTTGAGATCTCACAGTCCTCTATGGTGCAGTCCACTCCTACGGAAACATGATCTCCCAGTTCACAGTCAACGGCACTTCGATCGCCTACGATGTGTCTTACATCGTGTTTTTTGTAATATTCGTCCAACAGTACACGGTTCGCCTTCAGGAAGCTGGAAGGGCGGCCGCAGTCTATCCAGTAACCTTCGAATCTATATCCGTAGAAACCTTTTGGAATGAGCTGTGGAAATATCTCACGCTCCATGGATACCTTTTTACCCGGTGGTATGAGCTCTAGAACTTCAGGTTCTAGTATGTAATGACCGGCATTGATCGTGTTGGAAAATGCCTCCCACGGATTCGGTTTTTCCTGGAATTTAGTTATGCGTGAATCTTCATCCAGGGCAAACACACCAAATTCCTCGGGTTTATCTACATCCCATGCCGATATGGCTGCCACACCGTCTTTATCGTTATAGAATTTAATATACTCTTCCAAGTCGATACTGGAGATTATATCTGCGTTTATCACAAAGAATGTATCGTTGAGGAACTCCTCTACATTCTTAACGGCACCGCCGGTACCCAGAGGTTCCGGTTCGTCCACTATGCGTACCTTTTTTTCCTGTTCGTTGCTTTCAAAGTATTCTCTCAAAAGGTCTATCTTGTAATTTGCCGCTAGGATAACCTCATCCACTACATCAGGTAGAGAATCGACTATGTGCTGTATCAATGGTTTGTTCATTATAGGCAGGAGCGGTTTCGGTGTTGTATAGGTCAATGGTCTCATGCGAGTACCGAACCCTCCTGAAAGTATTACTGCTTTCATGTGTCATGTGAACGGCGGAATAGTAATAAATATTACTGTCACAGGAATCTCATCTTCAACTCGTACTCCCCGTACATTCTCTTCTTGTCTATGTCGTATCCCTGTTTCTCGAATACGCGGAGCATCTTCTTGTTTTCGGCTAAAACTTCAGCGGTAAATCCGTATAGACCACGGTTCTTTGCGATGGTGGTCAGGTATTCCAGAACAACAGTACCTATACCAAGGCCCTGATATTCATCCCTGACCATTATGGATACTTCTGCCACGTTCTGACCTTCCTTGATACGGTAATCCGCCTCCGCCACCATACGGTCGGGTCCTTCTATCTCCGGATCTATAACGACCAGTGCCATCTCCTTGTTGTAGTTTATCTGTACGAAGTCCTGTCTTCTTTCATGGGGCATGTCCTTTCTCGGACTCATGAAACGCCGGTATCGACTCTCTTCCGAAAGAGCGTAGAAAAGGTCCTTCATCAGTTCTTCGTCCGTGGGTTTCATCGGTCGGATAAGGTATTCCTTACCCTCTATCTCGCGGATGACCTCCAGTTCCTCCGGATATCGTCCTTCTTCACCCATCACTAGTATCTGATCTTTGAAAACCAGATTTCTCTCCTTAGCTTCCTTCAAAAGCCGCTCTCGGAACTTAGGATGTGCTATATTGATAAGCTCCATGGTCCGTTCTCTTATGTTCTTACCATGGAGATACGCTATGCCGTACTCGGTGACGATGTACTGTACGTCACCTCTGGTAGTGACAACGCCTGCACCTTCGTTCAGATGAGATACGATCTTGGATACGGTTCCATCCTGTGCCGTTGAGGCTAGGGCAATTATCGATTTACCGCCTTCTCCGTATGACGCCCCTCGCATGAAGTCCGCATGGCCTCCGATACCGCTGTAGAAACTATATCCCAGCGAATCTGCGCAGACCTGGCCGGTCAGATCCACTTGAAGTGCGGTGTTTATGGCGGTCATCTTGTAGTTCTGAGCTATGGTGAAAGGATCGTTGGTGTAATCCGTAGGTCTTAACTCGATGGCCGGGTTGTCATCGACAAAATCGTACAGTTTTTTAGTTCCCATGAGGAAAGAAGCTACGCTTTTCCCGGGATTGATGCTCTTCTTCCGGTTGTTCACCACTCCCCTTTCTATAAGGTTCGCTAGATCTTCTGAGAGCATCTCGGTGTGTATACCCAAGTCTTCCTTTTGGTCTAGATGCTCCATGATGGCGTTGGGTATGTTACCGTATCCTATCTGCAGAGTGGCACCGTTCTCTATCAGTGTGGACACGTGCTTTGCGATCTGTTTAGCGGTTTCACCCGTGGTAACCGGTTCGAACTCCAGTAATTCCTCTTCTTTGAAGACAAGGTAGTCGATATCTTTAACGTTGATGAAGGTGTCTCCGTGTACTCGGGGCATCTTTGGGTTGACCTGTGCGATCACCATCTTTGAGTTCTCGACGGCGGCTTTGATGATATCAACGGCCACCCCTAGACTCACCCAGCCGTGTTCGTCCGGCGGCGATACCTGTACGAGCGATACATCAAGGGG
Organism: uncultured Thermoplasmata archaeon; assembly: GCA_964454575.1. GTDB lineage: Archaea > Thermoplasmatota > Thermoplasmata > Halarchaeoplasmatales > Halarchaeoplasmataceae > Haladaptatiplasma. The sequence goes on along the minus strand of CAYVTG010000016.1, from coordinate 384 downwards.
TACTCTCCCAGTTTTGAACAATTTTGGTATATCCTTCATGAAGATGGGCGTGTAATCCGCTGTACCCTTGGCTACGGCATCTCTGGTGTTGTCATCGACGAAGAATGCGTTGTGTCTAAATCTGTCTTTGTATTTATCTTCGGTATAAGGAGCAACTCCCAGCGTCTGTATATGAAATATTTCCGTGTCGTAGAACTGACCTGCCAGCTCCGCTAACTGCTGTACCAGATACTGTGGTTCAGCCGCTCCCGAGCCGACGAACACACGCTCTCCCCTTCCGATTTTTCCCAGAGCCTTTTCCGCCTCGACGTAGTCAACCTCATATGGCATATTGATTACCAGAGGTAAGAGAAACGAGGGAATACTTAAGGTTTGTTGGTAGGG
>CAYVTG010000015.1:0-33281 GCA_964454575.1 uncultured Thermoplasmata archaeon | reverse complement strand
TTCTGAATCAGAATATGTCTCAACCTACAACTTCAGAAAGCTGAACTCTTACAAAGTTTGAAAACTTATAAATACACCCCCAACAATTGCATGCCAAATATCTGCTATCAGTCTAGCATAATACAAATACCTAGATAGGAGGATTACAAATGAAAAAAAATTGCGTTTCGATTTCGGTCGGTCTTAGAAAAACCCTGATGGTTCTCCTGGCTGCGATGCTGCTGACCACTGGTTGGATCAGTCTCATGCCAGATACCACAACGGCTGCGGACGAAGATATGTACGGAGGTATCTTACGTGTTGCTATCGTAGATGAACCATCAGAAGAAATACACCCGTTAACCACTCATGTTAAAGGGGATCTTGATCTTATAGATCTGATGTACGATTCCCTGGCCATCATGGATGTAGAAACCGGTAAGATGATACCATGGCTTGCGGAGAGCTGGACAACGGGAGATAACAATGTAACAGTTACGCTTAGAGAGGATATTGAATTCTGGGACGGTTCTACTATGACCGCAGAGGATGTCAAGTACTCTTACGAGAATTATGAAGGTCCGTTGATGGTCCCAGTAACTAGCGTAAATGTTGACGACAGCCATACGATCTCATTCGAATTGGATAGCCTGAACCCCGCCTTCTTTATCACAGATGGTCTGAAGGTCCCTATCGTTAAAGACGGTACGGACGACATGGGTTCCGGACCTTTCATGGATCTAACGATAAACGAAGAGATCGGAAACCAGGTCGAAGATGAATTTCTAAGGGATCCACAATTAGACGAAGCTGAAAGCTCAGTTCTGAATCTCGTTTTCGATGACGTTTATCAGGTTGAACTCTACGGGACATTACAGCTACCGGAGAATGAAACCGAACGAGAGAGTACGTTGGAGAATTACACTGAAGATTCCGAATTCATAGCCGATCATCCGGTAATGTGGGAAGGGACCTATCACATAAAAAGTGAAAACTACACATTGGATAAAAGCACTGGAACCATCACCGATATCTATATACCTTACATGACCGAGATAACTGCGAGCTACAAGTACAACACCACCTTTTACGATCTTGTGACAAATGAAGATTACTTCATGGAAAGACCTTTCATCGATGGTGTATCGTTCCAGGTATTCAAGACTATAGTTGCATCTAAGGGATTCGACTCGAGCGGTGTATTTTTAGGTGAAAGCGGTAGCGGAGGATCACATATGGCTGGGGCGATCAATCAACTTGAAAACAACAAAATAGACCTTATCAAATCATATTACCCTAGAAACTATGTTAAATATGTAAACACGATAAACTCAGCAATAGTAGGGGTGCCAAAGAACGAATTCGTTTACGCTGGTTACAATGCTGAAAGTGCCCCATTCAAAGTAGGTGAAAACGATATAACAAGTGAACATGCAGAAGCTGCTAAAAATTCGATAAACCATCTGTTCGGCAGGACAACAATGGTAGATGACACTTTGGGAGGTGCGGGCTTTAAGGGTATAACCGTTGTTTCACCTGCTAATGAGTACTGGTTTAATCCAGACACATCCGCGGTAAAACAAGATTACGTCGAGGCAAATGACCTACTAGATGACGCAGCTTTCTTCGATTATACCGGAAATGGATTCCGAGACCTGCCAAACGAAGTACCTTTCTCTTTAGGAGTTAATTATCCGATTAGCCTTGAAGACGAAAATCCCGGAAGTATCGGAAGCGGCCTCGCAGGAGGCGGAGGATTGGGATCTATCTGGTTCGATGCCGAGGATAATTCCATGAGCCTTACTAACGTTACAGCTAAAAAGGATAGCGGCGATTTTGACATAACCATAGGGAGATACAACGGTGCCTTCGATCCGGGTATGGATATGTACTCTCTTTTCCATTCAGATAGTGAAGAAAATTTCATCAATCTACAAGACTCAGAACTCGACGCAGCTATAGAAGATATCAACGGCATACTAGACCAGGACGAGAGACAAGAAGCGATGCACGATATGCAGCTTTTGCTGATCGAAAAGATGCCTATATCCGTGATATATATGCCTACTATGAATCAGGTATATAGAAAGGATGTTTACACTGGTTGGTTGAACGGATTCCATGTAGGCGTTCACAACAAACAGAATTACATCTCTGTGCATAAGATGGTAGAGGACTCGTTAACCGTGAGCATAACCATGCTGGCTTCTCTCACAAGTGGGACGAATACCACGATAACAGTTGTTGCAGAAGATGGTAACGGCGATCCGATCCCTGATGCCGTGGTGGAATTGAAAACAACTCTGGGAGAATTTGAGGCTAGAACGGAACTCACTGACGACGGCGGAACTCTTGTGTATGACTACAGCGTTCCCACAGTAACAGGCATGACAGATGTAGTGATATCCGCTACTGTGGTTAAAGGTATTGAAATGGGTACAGGATCGTACGTTGCTACAGTACACCCGGCCTCAACTACTTTTACATTAGGAGTAAACATAGATAAAACACAGATCGATTCGGGTGAAACCGCTGAGATCACTGTGGAGATATACGGAACTATGGACACATACCCTGAGATAACACTGAGCATTCTGCCATCTACAGGATCTGCATGGTTGGAAAAAACCAGTAACACCGGAGAAACAGATCAAACATTCACTACGACCTTCCATACAGAGGACGTTATGACTCAGACCACCTTCAGGATAAGCGCATTCGCTACACATGGAGAAACCACTCAAACTGCGGAGGGCAGCCTTAGAGTGAATGCACAACCTGTTGAGGATGCACAGACAACACCGATGTGGCTCTATCTCGGAATGGGATTAGCTGGTATAATCATACTGATCATACTGATCTTGGCGATGTTGGGTAAAAAAGGATCTAGTACCACAGTTGCTCCCGAAGAGGATACCTTCGAAGAAGACGAATTCGAGGAGATGGAAGAACCTGTTGAAGAGGATATAGACTTTGAAGAGGATGAAGATGTCTTTGAAGAGGACGAAGATGCTTTTGAAGAGGATGAAGATGTCTTTGAAGAGGATGAAGATGCTTTTGAAGAGGACGAGGGCATCTTCGAAGAAGAAACCATGGATGAGGAACCTCAATTATCCACGGAACAGCAGGAAAAAATCGATAAGTTAGAGAAGGCGCATGACGAAGGTAAGATGCCCACGGAGATATACGAGAAGAACAAGAAAAAGATCCTTGAAGGATAAGAAAAACCCTTTCCCCCTACATTCTTTTTTTATATAGAATCTATACGGAATATTTCCTCTCCATCTTTATATATCCTGATCGTACCTTCTGATGATATGACCATGGCTACCGCCTTAGTTTTTGATGTGATACTCGCGGCGGCCAGATGTCTTCCCCCCAATCCTTCTTCTACCGTTATTTCTCTGTCTTTATTGAACATCACATATCGACCTGCTGCGAGGGGGTTGCCGTCCTCTGCAAGGAGCATCGCTCCGTCGAGCATAGTGTATTCTTTTACGGTGTTCCAGTTATCACTATCACATATGTTGAGATGGTCGGATCTACACCCTTCCAACGGGTTTCGTATCATCTCTCTGGTATGGCCGATAACATTATTCACATCGCCCATGATGATCAAGCCCCCTACAGGTAAGCCCTCTTTACCTTCGCGAACAATCATCATACCTATCTTAAAGACCGCATCAAGAACCTTTATGTCTATTCTGCCTCGCAATATCTCTTTCAAATTGGCGGCATCGATGTCCTGCATATCGAACCAATGTATGGAGTAAACATCACTGTATATAACGAAGAGGACTCTATCTGTGCCTGATAGAAGACCTTCAGCATAGCAAGTGAGTACCACATCTTTCGCTTGATCGAATACGTTGAGTCCTTTTGGAGCGGTATAATGGGTACGTCGTATGTGGATGTTACTTTTGGATAGTAAAGAGGATATGGGTGGTTTGTTTGTAGCGATGATAAGAGTATGATGATCTAATTTTTTCGATACAGTCTCCATTACCTCTTGTGAATCTGTATAGAGTAGTATCTTAGTGGGTTCGAAATCCCGCATCATATCCGTGAAAGAATCTAAAAGTTCGATCATATTCTGAACTCCTAAAGAGGTCAAATACATTTAATGCTTTTCGTGGATCATTTGATCTCGTATTCCGATAGGTCGTTAGGTATGACACTCTCGGCGAATATCTCTTTTGCTTCGAGTTCGAGTGGACGGGTGTCTTCATACCTGGGACTTATGTGTACCAGGAACAATTTTTGCACGCCTGCTTTACGGGCTATCTCTGCAGCCTGAGTCACCGACGAATGCCCTCTTTCAAGTGCCAGTTCAGACATGGCTTTGTCAAAGGTTCCCTCGTGTACCAGTACGTCGGCATCGCTTGCCGCATCGACTATCTCAGTTGAAGGCTTCGTATCTCCGGAGTAGACGACCAGTCTGCCTCTGCGAGGTGGGCCGAGTATCTCGTCGGGCCCGATGCTGCGGCCGTTCACTTGGACTGTCTGTCCCTTCTGGATCTTACCGAACAAAGGCCCTTCGGGAACACCTAGTTCCAAGGCCTTTGGCTTGTCGAACCGACCTGGTCTGTCATCCTCTTTGAAGGCATATGCCATGGAAAGTACACTGTGATTTGCAGGTATAGCCTTGACCGAGAAACCGTTGAATCTTAGTTCGGCCCATGGTTTGAGGTCATGTGCACTTACATCGAAGCTCGGGTTGAAGTATCCCAATCTCATGAGTATGCCCAGAAGCTCTTCTGTACCCCGGGGTCCGTAAACTTCCAGCGGCTTTTCACGTTCGTTGAGTTTCATGCTCTGTATAAGACCGGGTAGCCCGAGAAAGTGATCGCCGTGAAAGTGAGAGATGAATATCTTGTTAATGTCCATGAACGATAGCGACGAACGCATGAGCTGTCTCTGGGTGCCCTCTCCACAGTCGAATAAGATCACGTCGCCGTTGAATTTTAGTGCCAGTGAAGACACATTACGTCTGGGCGAAGGATAACTACCACCTGTACCCAGGAATACCAACTTCATGCCGAGAAGCAGTGTCTGACGGTATAAATCGTTTTGCCTTTTTATCCTGTGTGATATGACTACATTTTGCAAGAAACTTAAATATACTAGAAGGCATAAGGTTGAGTAGGTGTTCCACTGGCTGACGAAGAAAAAACAGAAGAGAAAAAAGATGATCCGAAGGGAGATACAAGAGATAAACTCATATCGAGTCTCCTGGAAGGAAAAAGGATGGAAGCCTATGCCGAACATCATACCAATAAGATGAATTACTGCTTTTTTTGCGAGAAGATATCTTACAAGAAGGTGCCCGGTAAGGAAGTCGGTAAAAAATGGATCTGTATAAATTGCCTGCACCAGTTGAAGGAGATACTTGAGGGACTGGAACGATGGGAAGAAGAGATGGCCATGGGCAGCAAGATGCAGGACCAGATCGACGAGAACCTTGGTATATAAGTGAAACGTAGTTTCACCCGTCACTCACAATCAAAGATTCCAAGAACTCGTGAAATCCAGTTTCACCTACCACTCTCCGAAGGATTGAAATAGCATCTAGCTGTTTTGAAATCGTGGCTTATGAGCATCCATTGGTAAAGGAAGGAGCTATCGAAGAGAGGGCTTATCAGATCAATATCGCAGATGTCGCCAGCCAAGACTCTACTCTCGTTGTTTTACCTACGGGTATGGGGAAGACAATAATCGCACTCTTGGTGATGGCGAAAGTGAAGGCAAAAAACCCGGATGGTAAGATCCTGTTCATGGCACCCACAAAACCTCTGGTTCACCAGCACGCTGTAGATATAGAAGAGTTGTTGCTGTTGGGAAAACCGGCAGAGTTCACCGGAGAGGTAAAACCTACCGTACGCGCAGAGTTATGGAGTGATCACGATGTGATAGTTTCCACACCACAGGTGATCAGAAACGACTTGATGTCCCATTCTATATCTCTGGATGACGTATCCCTTGTTGTTTTCGATGAGTCTCACCGGGCAGTGGGAGGATACGCATACGTGTTCATCGGTGAGATGTACAAAAACGCGGATGGACTTAGCTTGGGGCTGACGGCTTCACCGGGAAGCGAAGTTGAGCAGATATTATCGGTGTGCGATTGCCTCGGATTCAATCAGGTAGAGATACGCACGAAGAACGATGCCGATGTTTTCAACTACATCAAAAAAAGAGAATACCAATGGTTGACGGTCAGCCTGCCACCCAAACAGCGTCAGATAGTCAACAACTTGAAAGATCTACGAAAAAAACTGTTGAAAGATATGCAAAGACACGGGTTTTTCAAAAGAAAGAATCTGGAGTACATCTCAAAAAAGGATATACTCGCGGCCAACGGTAAGATAAGAGGGCAGCTTAACTCGGGTGGAAAAAAACACCTTTATACCGCCGCAAGTGTTGTAGCTTCTTTGCTGAAGCTAGATCATGCGATAGATCTGGCAGAAACACAAGGCCCCGACTCATTACGTGATTTTGTAGAGAAGATCGAGAACCAAGCTAAAGGACGTGGAGGTACTTTAGCGGCTAAACGCCTCTTGAATAGCGATGTATTTATTCGAACCATGAAACTATTAGAGGAAGTAGAAAAGGACCATCCTAAGATAGATAAAGCCGTTGAAGAGATCAGCGAACAGCTGGAGCATAAGAGCAACTCCAAAATAATCGCGTTCACATCCTACAGACACACGGCCATGAAGTTGAAGGATAAACTCAACGAGGTCGATGGTGTTAGGGCTGTACGTTTCGTTGGGCAGGCAAACAAAGAAGGGGATAAGGGATTAAAACAGAGTGAACAGATAAAGGCGATAGAGGATTTTGAAAATGGCGTTTACAACGTCATGGTGGCCACCAGTGTGGGCGAAGAGGGATTGGACATACCGGCCACCGACCTTGTACTGCTCTTCGAACCGGTGGCTTCTGAGATACGCACCATACAGCGCAGGGGAAGGACTGCTAGAAAACGGAAGGGTAAAGTTACTGTGCTGCTGACCAAGAACACTAGAGATGAAGCTTATTACTGGGCCAGCAAGAACAAGGAAAAGAACATGTGGAACAATCTCAACCAACTGAAGAGAGAGATCGAAGAAAACGTAGGTAAAACATTTAGAAAAAAGGAAGATGTAAACAAAACAAAGGTAGTAACAAAAAAGAGCAAGAAAGAGCTCAAAAAGCGACCTGATGAATATGATGAAAGGATCGTGGATAAAAAGCAAAGATCCCTTTTTGACTTCCAGACGGATACCGAGGAGAAAGAGGACCTTTTGGAAGTGGTCATCGACTCCAGAGAACAGAACAGCCGTGTGGTCAGCGAACTGGCCCGCAAGGGTATAAAGATCCGTACAACACAGCTATCCACTGGTGATTACCTGATCTCCGAAGACACTGCTATCGAGCGAAAATCCGTGGATGATTTTTTGACTTCGCTGATGGACGGCAGATTGTTCTCCCAGGCAAAGGCACTATCTAAAGAGTACCAGAACCCGATCATGATAATAGAAGGAGAGGGATTGAACCATCGGAGGAACATAGATGAAAGGGCTATTTACGGCGCTCTTGCGTCACTTGCCACGGACTTTCGTATACCGGTGATGATGGCAAAGGATGAAAAAGAAACCGCGTCGTTGACCTATGCGCTGTTATCCCGAAAGGGTAAAACGAAACGTACCACGTCTCTTCGTAAAGACAAGATAAGCATGTCCGATATGGACACTAAAAAATTCGTACTCGAAGGGCTGCCTAACATCTCAGGCACCCTTGCAGATAGGCTTTTGGAGCATTTTGGAAGTTTGAGGGAGGTTTTCAACGCTGACGAGGAAGAATTGACGAAGGTAAAGGGCATCGGAGCTAAAACTGCCAAACGGATAGTTGATGTGTTGAGATAGCACGGAAGGAAACAAAACGGTTAAGTATTACCCCTGCATAACCATCGTAAGATGAAAGATTTTATAGAGAGTGAAGACATCGGGTGCGACGTTGCCCTGGAGTGTTTGTACAACCTTTCAGCACTTGATAGGAGATCATTGGATATGTTGCAGGATGGGAAGGAGTACCGTACCGATGATGTTGCAGAGTTATTAGAGCGTGACCAAAGTACCGCTTACCGTTCTTTGGAAAGACTGGTCAGCTGCGGTCTGGTTTACAAGGAAAAACACAATATCCGCAATGGTGGTTACTATTACGTTTATTCCATAAGACCTCTTGACAAGATAAAGGAAGAGGCATTGGAGTGCCTAGAGGAATGGTACAAAAAGATGAGGAAAGCTATAGAGGATCTCTAAAGCCCAAAGGCGTCCTGTATCTCTTCTTCGAGCTTACTGCGCTGCAGCAAACCCTTTGCTATACCGGCAACACCGCCATCTTTTATGAAAATAAAGGCGGGTATAGCTTGTATGCCATATCTTGAAGCCAGTGTTCCGTTCTCCTCTACATTTACTTTGGCAAATGCTACTTTTCCATCATATTTTTTCGCAAGATCTTCGATTATGGGGTTCATCGCCATGCACGGAGAACACCATGTAGCCCAAAAATCCACTACTACTTTATCGTTAGCTTTAATAAACTCATCGAATTCGCCTTCTGTGATACTTACCAGGTTATTAGCCATTTTTTTCCTCCGAATTATAGTATATACCCCTATTGCACGTTGATATTTAGCTTTAACGCCCATGTATTTCAAAAGAGTTATTACCGGATCGGGCTATGGATATCCATGCAAGGGCTTCTGTTGGAACTCAAGGGACCTCATTACGGATTGGCATCCGCCGAAGTGTACAGTGTTCTCGAAGCATTAGAGCATGAGTATCGTACCGTTGACAGCTGTCCCGACGTGCTCCACATAGAAACAACAGCGGAACCGGATATGATCGGAAAAAAATTAGGGTTGACCCACCGTATATACTATCATCTAAAAACTGCGGAAGAGGATGAACTGATCCAAGGTAAAACCGGCATAAGACTTCCACCGGGGACCGCTTCTGTCAGCACAAGGCGTATCCAGGGACGAAAGGCAAGGAGTCAGGAGATAAACGTGGGTTTGGGAAGAGAGTTAGCTGAAAACAATACCATCGACCTTGATTCTCCGGATCACCGTACGGTAGTTATGGTATCCGACAGATATTTTGTTGGACTGCTAGCATACGACATAGATAAGAAGCCTTTTCAAAAACGACTGTCCCGCCACCGCCCCTTTTTCTCACCCGTCTCCCTCGAACCGAACTTGGCTAGAGTGCTGGTAAACCTTGCGAAACCCGGGAAGAACGCATCCGTCCATGATCCCTTCTGCGGAACGGGAGGTATACTTCTGGAAGCCGCCGACATGGGTTTCGTTGTTTCCGGAGGAGATATCGATGAAAAGATGGTATCCGGCTGCAAAGAAAACCTTGAGTTCTACGGGCTTGATGCTTCGATAGTCAGGGGTGATGTATTTGAAACGACACCGAACGGCATAGATCGTATAATAACCGACCCTCCCTACGGCCGCTCTTCGAGTTCCCAAGGAGAAAATGTGAGCAATATATATGATCGATTGTTCAGAACCGCTGCGGAATGTTTGACTGATGGTGGATATCTATCAGTGATATTCCCTGACAGTAGTTATTATGAGAAGGGCAGTAAGATTCTGGAACCAATAGAGATGCATAGGGTCTATGTACACAATACTCTGGAACGCTTTTTCTGTGTCTTCAAAAAGAGATAGCGTTTACTCGGAGATATGCACACCTAAGATATCTATGTCTTCATGTTCATCGCTGCCCAAAGAACGTATCCTTATAGTCGCCGAGATCAACTCCACACCGCTGCGTGTAGGGGCGTTCTCCGTAACCGTATAGAAATGTATTCCTCTTGTGAGGGTATCGGACCAGATGACTGCGGTAAAGTTCTCCGTCTCCCCTGAAGTAACTTGGAGCGTTAGATTATTTTGAGATACATCTTCATGTACGAAATATACGTTCCAGCTTTCGTTATTCAATCTGAGAGACGATATTTCGTATGTGTCGTTTCTCCTCAAGTTCGAAATCAACACGGAGAATCTGGCTTCGCCGTCTTCCACCATCACATGACTCTCCATGACGTTCACTGCAAAGGAGTGATCTAATTCTACTGTGACATCCTCTGTTTTCTCACGTCCGGTGGTGTTGGAATGCACCTTGAAGGATATATCATTTCTTTCATGGGCATGTACCGCCGGGGTCAATTCCAACCTGAAGGTGCTGTTGTCACCAACATCCAAAGAAACGCTGGTGTAGTTACTTTCTATATTGTGCCAATGAGTCTCGTTGCCTTCCGTACGTTGAATATAGAGTGAACCGTTCCAGGTATGATTACTCGACCGGAAACTAATGTTGTAAGTATCTTCATTTGGTTTGCCCGTATTCGTCACGGTGAAGGTAAAGATGGCACTTTCATTCAAGGCCACCGTCTGTAGTGCTGGCTCGTCTAGCTCGATATCGAAGCCGTACCTGAAGGTTTCTTCTTCTATGGGTATTGGATGAAAGCAGCTGAAGAGTAAAATTATGGCTATAACTCCGACCATCTTGCGTTTTGTATCTAACTTGCCCAACTCGTTCAACGGTGGGGGATGTTTAAGACCGACGAAGAATAAAAGGAATATTGCGAAAAAGATCCAACCGGGATAGAACCATATCCCCGCAACGATCAAAAAGGCTGCGGCGATGTAACTTGCATATTTTGCCTTATCGCCCATAAGGGATCTCACCACATGTCCACCATCTAGCTGCCCGGCGGGAAGTAGATTCAAACCTGTTACCAAAAATCCTACCCATCCTGCGAAGGCCGTTGGGTGCATCGTACTGCCGTCGTCGAAGGGGAGGATGTAGGCTAATGCCCTGAATATAAGAGGGTAATTGATTATCCATACCGTGCCTTCCATACCCACGGGAAGCGATTGATCCATCACACCTCCAAGGTAGATACCGAGTATGGCAACGGGGATGGCTACGATAAAGCCGCATATAGGGCCTGAAACACCAAGGTCGAGTAGTGATTTTCTGTCTGGTATCGGATCTCTTATGCTGATAAAAGCACCGATCGTGCCTAAAGGCGGTGCAAAGGGCATGAAGAACGGTAAGGACGCGTGGATACCGTGATATCTAGCCATAAAATAATGGCCCATCTCGTGTATACCTAAGATGGTCATAAGCGGAACGGTGAAAAAAATCGCGCCGTTGGTGAGATTATAAACTGAAAAAAATGGATCGGTGCCTGTGTAAGAAGACCACCACCACATACCTGCGATCAAGGTTGTACACAGCGTTACGATAAGCATCACGATGTTGGTTTTTACGGTACGATATTTTTGGGCCGGATTCTTTTTTACACTGAGTATGTACTCGCCCCTTTCTTCACGTAAAAATGGGATGAAGTTGAGCGGTACGAGTTCCCTTCTCAGAGCATCGAAACGTTCTTCAAAATCGTCGCCCTGGATGATCCTTACGTAGATGTTGACTATATCGAATTCTATCTCTGTCCGGTATATGGGAAAATGCTTGCTTACCTTTGCCTGGATGAACTCGATATCATTCCTGTAATTCTCTGGTCTGTCGACCATATCAACTGTTATTTACCATAGAGATACTAATAAGTGTTGTGCTCGGGCCCTTCGAAAGATTTATCAATATAATATTGATGAGCGGCTCCATGCGCAGGCTTTTCAAAGACGATAAGGCCGCCGTCGAAGGGCTACCACTTGAACTGCTGGTCATCTGTGTGGTTATCGCGATCACCGTACCCGCGATCTGGGGGTTTGCAGGTATGTACGTCAGAGAACAGACTGAAAATGATCTTAGGGGAGAATTAGAACATCTGAGAAAAACTATAGAAGAGGTTGCTTCATCTGAGATAGGTAACATACGTATAATTGAGATGGACTTGAGCGGGCATCCGATGGCAAGGATAGACTACGTACAAATAGGCGGCCCTATGTCCGACTCCCTGTATGTCAGATACTCTATCGGCGGTAGAGAAGGATCTGTGTTTCATCTACAAGGATATCATGTTTCCAACATCTCCGACGGCGATCCGGAGATGATGGATATCTCCGGAAAAAGGAACTTGATGATAAGAAGAAGTGGTAAGATGTTCATGGGTGTAGAGATAATCGAAGTGGGTCTACTCGAGGAGGTAACATGATATCCAATGCAAAACTCCGGACCGATGACAGAGGTATCATGGAGCTGCCGTTCAAATTGATCATCATGATAATACTCATCTCGGCCTCTGTGTCGGTGGGCATGGTCAGTTACAGAAACATGCAGAGAAATGCCTTCGAACAACAGGTGATGAGCGAACTGAACAGGATAAGGCATCTTTCACTTATGATGATGCAGGAGGGGAATCTTTCGAGTCAAGAGATAGAGTTGGACCTGTCGGGTAACCTTTTCGCCGGTATTGACCACATACGTTTCGGAGATAGTGTTGGGGGCCGAACGGAGGTCGTCACGTACAGTATGAATTGGAGGCGCCAAAGGGAATTGATGTATCTTGGAGACGGTATCCACCTTACCTCCTCCAGGAACAGTAGTTTTGGGCTGGGGGGCGGACTCCACAAGATACGTCTTACATGCATGCACATATCCGATGATACCACGGTAATAGTCATATCTACGGAAGGGCAAAAGATAGATCACTCTAGTTTCTATGATGGATAGTCATCAAGGAGGCTCTCTTTCAAGATGTCCGACTGTTAAACAACGATGACAATCCATAGGATCCTTTTCAAGACGCATGGCGACTGTATGGTCGATTGTGTATATCTTCATACCTACGGGGTGGATTCTAATATGCGATGGTTTTGTTACGTAAGAAACATAGGTGTTATGCATGAGCCTGCAAACCGACGTAATTTTTATATACTAGCGTACAATTGTCAGACTGACGACCGACGGAAGGGGTCGTTTGTACATACAGGTGGAAATCGATGACAGATACCGAGAAGATAACCGTAAGGCTCCCGAAAAGTTTCCTTAAAGAGCTTGACTTCCTGGTAGAAGTCGACGATTTCCCATCCCGTTCTGAAGCCATCCGAAGCGCAGTGCGCGACATGCTCTACTATCGTGTTGAGCTCGCCTCTGAAAAGGCTGAGAAGATGGCAAAGGTCGAACGGGCGATGAACCAGGCGAAGGCAGTGCGTGATGAATATTTAAAACCTTAACTTTAAAGATGCACTCTAACCCGTAAATATCCCCCTAGCTGCCTTTGCCTGGATCGCACTTCACGATACTATATCTCCCCCCTTTTCTTTTTTTTCAAACCCCCATTGCAAGCCGTAAAGTGTTCCTGACTGCAGGGGCCATACCCAGCGTTACGATGGCAAATTTTACAAGTACGGTAAGTCGCGGATACCTACTCAGTTCTTCTCGATAAAAATGGTCAAGGGTGACGATGACTGCCACCACGAGTATCAGTTTCAAAACAAACATCACTATCGGGTCGCCTACCCATTCTATGGCTAAAGCGGGCAGCACATGTTTTTCGGTATATCCGTAATATTTGATCCCACGATACGTTGCTGAGGCGTCGAAAAGATGAGAGATTATAATCAACAAGTTAAGTTTGGTAAAGAACAGTTTTTTCAGTCCGCTTGATTGGTATCTTTCAAAAAGATGTATCGGTAGGCAGAATAAGGCTGAAGCAGTGATTGCGAGCGTAGGGATATATACAAGTTCCATGGGATTGGTATTATCCAAGGTCATAGTGAAGTACAGATTATATGTTAGTGAAATGGCTAAGAGTGTAGTTCCGTAGGCAATGAAAAGATAGCGCTCGTTTAAAATATGCTTCTTTCTGCCCAGAGCATAAAAAACTGATAAAAAAACTGCTCCTATGCAGACCATGATATACGTGTGGGGCAAGGTGAGCAATATGTATATCAACACGGGCGGAAGCAGTACTACTGCTCTAACCACCGCGTTTTCTTCCTTGAATCGTATGGATAATTTTGCACCCAGCACCATCGTTAGTATGGCGCAGAGTCCCAAAAACATGTAGATCACAGGAGATATGAAAAGCGGGGCTAGTGATTCTTCGAATAGGCCGGCGTCTTCCAGTGTACGCAGAGAACCCCCCAATATGATCCAGGGTATCAGCGAAAAGACGAAGTTGTCGTCGATGTGTATATCTAAATGATCTATGAGATCGTATATTCCTAGAAGTGCCAAAACTAGGATCAGCCCGTAGACCAACGTGTTTACAGGATTGTATCCCGCAGAAACTTGGCCTATCGATGTACCTCTTGCATCGGCAACTACCGGCCCCCACATATACTTCCAGAGAAAGGCATCCCAGAATACCTCTCGCCAAAGAAGGCTGCCCATAAGCAAGAATAACGGTATCACGACGAGAACAAAAAACCAGAACTTCTTTTTGTGTGATTTATACATCTCAGATGCATCTAAGGTCATTCCACTGTCACGCTCTTGGCTAGATTTCTAGGCTTATCTATGGAACAGCCCAGTTCATAAGCGGTATAGTAAGCGAAGAGCTGCAGTACAACGTTGACCAGAACGGGAGAGAATAAGGGTGGTACCTCTGGTATACCGACTATCTCATCACACAATTTCTCAAGCTCCGTGTCTTCTGCAACACCGATTATCGGGCTCTCTCGGGCTGCGATCTCGCCGATGTTGCCTATCATCTTTTCGTAGGTTTTATCCTTGATACATATACCAACTACAGGCGTGTTCTTTGTCAGGAGTGCGAATGGACCGTGCTTCAATTCTCCGGCGGGGTAGCCTGCGGCGTGTATATAGGCTATCTCTTTTAGTTTCAAAGCGCCCTCTAGAGCTACTGGATAGTTTATGTTTCTACCCACGAAGAATATGTCTTCCGCTCTTGCGAGTATATTTCGAGATATCTCTTTTATATGCTCGGTGTCGTTCAGGAGTATCTCCACCTTTCTAGGCAGTCGTCTCAACTGGTTCCGATGATCGTCGGCTTCTTCCACCAGCAATTTTCCCTTCTTTAATCCGAGTTGAATGGCTATAAGATAGAGTACTATGAGCTGTGTGGTGAAGGTCTTTGTAGCGGCGACCCCTATCTCCGGTCCTGCATGGGTATAGACTACTTCGTCCACTTCCCGTGTTATCGAGCTGTCCAGCACGTTGGTTATGGCAAGCGTCTTGCAGCCGCGCCTCCTTGCTTCCTTTGCAGCAGCCAGGGTGTCCGCGGTTTCTCCACTCTGACTTATCAATATTGTGAACGGATAGATATCAGGCGGCGATGAATACCTGTACTCAGAAGCCAAGTCAGTCATGCACGGTATCCCGGATATCTCTTCGATGATGTATTTTCCCACGAGGCCGGCATGATATGAAGTTCCGCACGATATAATCTTTATCATGTCTATGTTGTACTTGGAGAGATCTACGTCTTTGAATTCTCCCAGCCTGCCCAGTATCGAATCGTGTATTGCCTTCGGTTGTTCGTATATCTCCTTGAGCATGAAGTGATCGTATCCACCCTTCTCGGCGTCTTCAACCGTCCACGAGATGAATTTTGCTTCGCGATCGATACTATCTCCGGACCCATCCCATATCTCGATATCATCGGACGATATCTTTGCGGTATCGCCGTCCATTAAGTAGATCACTTCGTTGGTACGATCCAGGATGGCCGGTACGTCGGAAGCCACCATGTTCTCGTCGGTTCCAACACCTATCACCAGAGGACTTTGGTTACGGGCTACCACCATGTAATCTTCGTCTTTGTGTATAACCACTATGGCATAAGAGCCTTTGATTTTGGACACGGTCTTTTTTACCGCTTCCAGAAGGTCTCCCTGATAATTAGATTCTATAAGATGGGCTATGACTTCGCTGTCGGTTTGTGATCTGAAGGTATGGCCCTCTTCTAGAAGGGATTCTTTCAAAGATACAAAATTATCTATGATGCCGTTGTGGACTATCGCTATGGACTCGTTGCAGTCGAAGAAGGGGTGTGAATTTTCGTCCGACGGTTTTCCGTGGGTAGCCCATCTAGTGTGTCCGATACCGACATGACCTTTGGGGATAACTTCCTGTTCTAGCTCCTTGATACGCCCCTTTTTCTTTCGGATCACTATGTTATTGCCTTCATCGATGGCCACCCCTGCGGAATCGTATCCTCTGTACTCAAGACGTTTCATACCCTTCAAAAGTATCTCGCCCGCCTCGGCGTGTCCTATGTAACCCACTATTCCGCACATATTTACTCCTCACAACACCTTGGTAAATGAAGGGATATTATCTCTGACGACGGTGCCTGGACCTACCGTGCAAGTAGAGCCGATTATGATACCTTCTTTTACCGTCGCACCGCTGCCTATTTCAGTGTCTTCCGCTATCATACTACCGATCCGCTTTATCGTTTTTATGTCGTTCCCCACTACTTTTTGCGCTTTACCTACGTTAGATGAAAAATTACTGCCCAGATGAACGCCGTCACCGATAACACATCGCTGCACGGTGGAATTAGGACCCACTTCGACCCCTTTCATTACCAGTGAATTTTTTATCATGGTGAACGGGCCTATCTTTGTGTCGCTGCCTATGCTTGTGGAAGGCAGTATACATGCGTGCGGTCCTATCTCGCAGCCCTCTCCTATGATGGTCGGACCCTCGATGTAGCTGCCACCCTTTATCTCTGCCCCCTCCCCGATCCATACGTTCCCCTTGATCACGACGCCTTTCTCGATGGTCCCTCCGGAATATTTGACCATGGATGAAAGCGCCGTTGAATTCAACGGTATCAGATCCCACGGATATACCGCGTCTATCCACGTGGACTCGGTGATTATCCCCTTAAGATCATGATCTTCTATCATCCTATCTATGACCGTGGTCATGTCGTAAACTTGAGATTCCATCATCTCTTCGATATAATCGAATATGTTGGACTCCAGAGCATATATCCCAGTAGATATAAGATGGCTGGGGCTCTTCTCGGGCTTCTCGATGACTTCAGACACATGCCCGTTGTCCATGGAGATAACGCCGTACTTTGAAGGCTCCTTGCTGGTGGTGATCAGAACAGAGTAACCGTCGCCGCCCTTCAAAAGGTCCGATATCGTTTTCTTCGAGATCACATTGTCACCGGGTAAGAGCACGAATCTGCCGGTTATCTTATCCCTTGCCTGATACAGTGCATGGGCGGTACCCAACTGCTTCTCCTCGTTAACGTACTCGATGCGAGCGCCGAACTCGTCACCGTTACCGAAATGAGACATTATGCTCCGGCGCTGATATCCAACAACTATGACTATCTCTGTTATCCCGTTGGCCACCAGCGATTCGACTATGAACTGAAGTATCGGTTTGTTAGCTACGGGGATCATCACCTTCGGTTCCGATGCTGTGAAAGGCCTCAGCCTTGTACCTTCCCCTGCAGCCAATATTACGGCTTTCATGCTGAAGTATCAGGGTATCCGGATATAAGGGTTTTGTTATATCACTCTATGTAGATGGCGGGTTTGCCCGGTGTTGCTTTGTCCTTTCTGTTAGCCGGATCGTAGACGTCATCGTCTGCTCTGTGGATGTTCACTTCGGCTTCGAATTCGGTTTCGATGAAAGTTTTGTTATCTTTTAGTATCTGGAGCTCGTCGAGTTCCAGTGCCCTCTCCACCGTTTCTCTGTTCTTCTTTATATCTTCCAGTATGTTCCTCAGAAAGCCTGAAAGCTGCTTCGGCGGTGCGTCCGATTCGCCGGTCAATACGGACATCAGTCCCATACCTTTTTCCGTTTCAGCCAGTGCCTTCTCGATGACCTTTTTCTTCCACGACGGTGTTACGTAGATATGTATCACATCTCCTGAGACGTCTGCGATGGACAGTATATTCCGTACGTCGTCCATCACATCCCTCAGGTATTCCTCTCTGCCCTCCACATCATCGGAGATGGCTTTTTCATCCGCCTCAGGGATCAACTCATCAGTAACGTAGTCGATATCCCAAAGATCGCCCAGCTCTTCCGCCATGTGAGGAGTGAAGGGTGCCATGAGTTTTACCCACGTGCTTCCCAGTTCGTCAAGCAGAGCGCTGTTTTCACCGCCTCTCTTGTAGTACCATTCCAGCTCCGCAGGTATATCGTAGAATATCACGTTAGCCGCCTTACGTATCTCATAGTCGTCCATAAAAGAGAATGCTCTAGCCATTAAACGATTGAATCTTGACAGAAGGAATCCGTCTACGGGTGTTTCACCGCCATCGGTGGACTTCATCTTGTTCACCATCCGCCAGACTGATCCCAATCTTTTCCTGTAGTTGAAGGCTTCTTTCTCATCCCATTCCTTGTCAACGAAGGGGCTGGAGGAGTGCGCGTAATAAAGTCGCAAAGTGTCTATGCCGAACCTTTCGGAAACGTCGGGTATCGGTTCCGCCCCACCTTTGGATTTGGATATCTTACCGCCGGTCATGGTCAGATACCAGTTGACCAGTATACCCATGGGCCAATGCTCTTCATCCAGCAGGGCAACGTGATTCATGAGGAATACCGGGAAATGCACCGTCATGTGCTCTTTACCGCCTAGATTCAGGTCGAGTGGATACCAGTAAAGAAAATCGTCTCGTACTTTTTCGATTATGGTGCCATCTATACCCGTGGTTCGAGAAACTTCGGATATTTCGCCCTCGCCAAGGAACACGTAGTCGAAGAATTCGTCGGTCATCTGTTTTGCCTCGAATTTACCTTGGTTGTAGTGTTTTGCTACGATGTAATAAGCGGGATACAATGTCGAATCCGCTATTGCTTCTATTATCCAACGTTTGTCCATCGGAAATCTTGTGCCTATCCAGTTACCCAATCTTGCACAGGAACGGTCCTGGAACCATTCTAAGGTATCCGGCAGTGTGTTGGCATAGGTATCCGGTTTGATGTTCATTTTCTTCGCGTGCTCCTTGCTCTTCTCCGTAAGCTCTTCGTCGGAATATCGTATGAACCACTGGTCCGGTATCTTTCCCATCACCACCTCAGTACCACATCGGCAGACGACGTCTTCGGAAAGGTCGTAGAACATATCTGCCTCTCCGGATCCCAGCATCTCTTCTTTGATCCTGTCCTTAGCCTCCTGTACCGGCATACCAGCGTATTCGCCGGAGATATCCAGCATCTTGCCTTTATGGAAGCCTGCGCGGTATATCTTCTGGGTTGCCTCTTCGAGTTTTTCCTCTTCCGACTGACTGGTTATCCCCATCTCCTTGATTATACTCTCTGCCGGGTTTTTGCCGAATCCTTCGGAGTCGATTATCTCTATGGGTTCCACGTCTTCGACTATATCTTTCAGGCCGTATTTCTGCAGTAATCCTTTGTTATCCTTGAGCTCTCTCAAAGCTATCCAGTCATATGGAGCATCGCTGGGAACACTTGTTACTATCCCAGAGCCGACGTCTGGATCGGTGAAATCAGCCGGTAATATAGGTATCTCTCTGTGGATCATGGGTGCCTTGGCTTTTTCGCCTATCATATCTTCGCCCTTTATGTGATCGACCACGTAGATATCATCCATCTGATAGAGTAATTTCTGTGCCGCGGCTTCACTCATTATCCACTCTTCACCATCTACTTCTACAACCGCATAATCCTCCTCGGGTGATACCCATAAGTTGGTCTGGCCGTAAACGGTTTCCGGCCGGAGTGTCGCTGCGGTGATGTATCGTTCTCCGAATCTGAATTTGAGTAAAGTGTATTCCTGGATCTCGGCGTCACCGCCCTTGGATAGATCTGTTTCCGAAGGATCCACTGCCACGGGTCCGCAGTTTTTACATACCGGTGCATAATATGGTTTCTGAGTCAACAGGTCTTTTTCTTTTAGTTTTTTGAACTGCCACTGTATGAACTTAGAATAATCCTCCCTGGATGTGTAGGTAAAATGGTCCCAATCGATCTGTATACCAAAGTTCTTCCATTCTTCAATATACGACTGAGAAAAATATTCTATTATGCCGTCCGGATTGTCCAGATTTAAAATATCTTCCTCTGTAGCACCGTTTGCTTTGAGATAGGCCATGATATCCGGATCGCCTTCCCGTACACGTTTGGCCAGGCTGATAACCTGGTTTCCAGTGGGGTGCGCTCCCGCCGGAAACAGTACATTGTAGCCCCTCATCTTCTTGTACCTAGCGATAAAATCCGTATAGCTGTAACACCTCATATGACCGAGATGCAAGAACCCCGATATCCCGGGGTACGCGAATATGACGTAAAAGGACTCCCTGTCTTCATCCGCCTCCACCTTGTAGAGCTCAGCCTCGTCCCAGCGACGCTGCCACTTATTCTCGATAGTTCGGGGCTCATATTCGTTCATGCACGATTGTAAGATTGAAGTTGGTTTAAAGTCTTTCGAATTATCCGCAATTCTTTAATTGTCACATGTCTTTGTACACATGATAATATGATATCAAAGCCTGTGATAATGGTCAATTACAAGACTTACAACGAATCTGTAGGGAAGAGAGGACTGGAACTGACCGGTAAGATAGAGAAATATGCCAAAGGTAACTGGGTAGTCTGCCCACAGACTATAGACGTGAGGGATACCGTAAAAAATACCGGTTTAACGGTCTTTGCTCAGCATATCGATGGTGTGGATCCCGGGAGTCATACCGGCCATACCCTTTTCGAAGCCGTAGTGGATGCGGGTGTTGCAGGAACTTTGATCAATCACTCTGAGAATACATTGGAACTTTGGGAGATAGAGAAGATAGTGGACAAATGCAAAATCGCCGGACTCACCACGGTGGTTTGCGCCAACAATCCCGTTACATCGGCAGCGGCAGCCGCTCTTGGACCGGATTTCGTCGCATACGAGCCGCCTGAGTTGATCGGCGGGGATATATCGGTATCCACCGCAAAGCCGGAACTGGTGGCAGAAGCGGTCAGGATGGTACGTGACGTTGATACGGAGGTGGGAGTACTGTGTGGTGCCGGTGTAAAGAACGGCGAAGACGTCAAAAGAGCCCTTGAACTCGGTACCGAAGGCGTGCTGCTTGCATCGGGATTGGTGAAGGCAAAAGATCTGAAGGAAATCATCGAAGACCTGGAGTCCGGCCTACCTTAACCGGACGACAAAGCGTCTTCCGGACAAACTTCTACGCAGCAATAGCAGCGTATACATCGATGCCAGCTTATCTTAGGCCCTTTTTTACCCATCTTTATGGCATCTTCCGGGCATATCTCCATGCATTTACCGCATCGTGTGCATAGGTCTGCATCCAAGGACGGTCTTTTCAGATACATGTTGGCCAGCACACCGCCCAGTGATTCCGGGACCCACCAAGGGGTGGAACCTCCAGAGGGATGATCTATGTTTATACCTATCTGATTTGGTACAAGGCCCGTATAGTCGATTATTTTGATCGTATCTTCGGCAGCCTTTATGGTAGTGACCTTTTCCGGAGGAATACCAACGGCTATACATGCGGCCATGTCCAGTTCGTATGCATCCGTTGATACAAGAACAAGACCCAAGTCGACGGGAGCGCCGCCGGCAGGACCCGACCCCTCCATAGCAACTATACCATCCATCATAGATAATCTTGGCTCGACAGCATCGTGTATGTCCAGTATCACTCTTGCGAACTTGTCTATACCTCTGTATTTTCCATGAAACGCTGCCTTGGTCAAGCCTGGGACCGCTCCGTACATGTTCTTCACCGCTCCCGTGAATACCGTTAAACCATGTGTCTTGAGCTTGGGCAGGTTGATAACCCCGTCGACTTCTTCGAATACGGAGAGTACAGGCACCGATTTCAGTACTCGGCCTTCAGGCAGAGCTATCCTTGTTTCCGAAAGATCGTAGTTCAAAACCGCATCTGTATCCCTTTCGATACCAAGCCAGCCAGCTTTTTCGTAAAATCTTTTCAGCATTCGAACAGAACTGGGGCCGCCCGGTGAATCCGCGATGATAACTTCCGCTCCTTGTTCTGACACCAGTTCAACAGCCGCACGTATAAAATCCGGATGCGTGGTAACCGCTTTCTCCGGCTGGGCACCTTTGAGTAGGTTGGGTTTTAACAGTATCTTCTCACCGGGTTTGACGAACTTAGATATGCCGCCGAGAGACTCTATACCCTCTCTGATCACCCTGTTCGCTTCTTCATAACCTTCGGTTTTACCTATATAAACTGACACGATATCGAATATGTCGATTCAGATAAATATTTGTGGGTCAGAGGTAACCCCGCATATCCATCACTATATTGATACGCTCGGCCATCAGATCTATACCCATCTTCCAGAGCTTTTGTCCCTTCTCCACGGTAGCTTTGGTCGGGTCACCCAGTACTCCGATGGATGAAAGTTCGTGGGTATCCCATGCGTAGTTAAAGACGGGTTTGTGATGGAACGACATGGAAGGATGCGGAAATCCCATCTCCTCATCAGGTATGGCATCTACATCCACGAGTTCCCCTCGATTTGCCAGAGATGTAGAGGTCTCGTACTCGCCGGCGTGTACGTCGTTCTTCGACTCCACTAACTTCTTCTTACCTGGCTCCATACAGTCACCGGAGTCTATGAAAACTAGTAATCCTGTCTCTCTCTTCAGCTTCTGAGCCACCACGTTCAGAACAGAAGTGTTTCCGCCGTGGCCGTTGCTTATGAAGAGCTTTTGAAAACCATGGGCTGCCACTGAGCGGCCGATATCCATAATCACCGCCTCCAACGTTTCCGGTCTAAGGGTGATCGTGCCTGGAAAGGACATATGGTGGTCACTTACACCATAGGCTACTGTGGGTAAAATCGGCGGCTTCGGAGCATCCAGCAGCTTCACCGCTTCTTCAAGGATGTATCTTGCATCGTAGGAATCTGTGTCCAGCGCCAGATGAGGACCGTGTTGTTCAAGACTGCCCACCGGTAACAGTGCCACATCGACGTATCGCGATAGACATGATAAGTCTTCCCGGGTCAATTCACCCCAGTGAACCACCGGATCCTCTAAAAATGTTCTTTTGTTTTCTTTCATGTAAGGGCAAATTACACGGCAGTTTTTACATTTTTTCACTATTTTTACTACATATGTCCATAGCAGCTGCAAGACCCATGCCCCATGCAAGCGAAGCGTGACGGTAACCACCCAGTACCAGAGAACCGACCGCGTATAATCCGTCTATATCTGTGCCGCCCGTAGGGAATTCAACATCGCCGTAGGAAAAATCCATCTCCGGAAGGTTCGGTTCCCTTCCTATGGCCGATATCACCGTGTCGCATTCTATTACTTCTCCGCCCCAACTCAGCGAATAACCGGTTTCTCCGAGATCCCAATCCTTCAGCTCTCCACGCAGCACTGGAATCTGGCAGCGGACTATTTCGTCCACCAGTGTCTGCAGAGCTTTGGGCTCGCCCCTCTGCAGTATGACCACCTCGCCTCCGAGTGCGTGTATGCGGAGTGCGTAATCATAGGCTGCATCTCCACCGCCTATAACGACGACCTTCTCATCCGTATGATCTCGCCATTCGGGATGATATATTTCATCGGGAATACCCAATTCCCGCGGTTTGGTGCCGGTGGCCAATACTAAATAAGTAGAGCTCACAACACTACCATCCTTCAGTACTGATTCGAAGCTGTTTTTCTTACGGGATACCCGAACAGTGTCGCCCTTCAGCACCGTCAAACTGTAATCGCTGACGATATCCGTGAGTTCCTCCACAGCCTCCCGGCCGCTCATATCACGTAGTCCAGGAAAATTTTCCAGCCTGTTTGCCTGGTATAGCAAGCCGCCCGGTCTATCCCTTTCTATCAATAATACATCATCTACGCCCTCGCGTACGCACTGCTGTGCGCATGCGATACCCGCTGGACCTGCGCCTATCACCGCAATCGTTGTTCTACATTTTTGCATAATAACACCTCTGCCAGACCGTGACATATAGATTTTAGAGAAGACAGATGCACTTCCTCGCTCCCCGTAGCAGTACCGTCGGCCAATAAGAACGTTCGATGATCGCGTACGAAGGCGTCACGGCAGGCGGTCTCGCAGCATATATCCGTCATCACGCCGGATATGAATATATTCTCTATACCGTCGAGATGATCTTCAAGCTCTGTTCTGTAAAATGATGAATAGGTAGGTTTGGCGATCACTTCGCCTTCGACTTTTATCCGGTGGTCGAGTTCGGCCATGGGTCCGTCTAGTATCAGAGAGCTCCACCACTGAAGCATGGTACCTTTATCGTCCGGCTCCTGCACCGTTCTAGTGTATATCACTCTGCCGCCCTTCGCCACGAACAAGTCCACCAAGTGATCTATATTCTCTATGATCGCTTCGGCGGCCGGTAGGTACGCATGACTCTCGGGAGACAAAAAATAGTTCTGCATATCGATGACCAGAAGTGCGCTTTTATCGGCCTCTATATCACCGGGCCACGTTCTGCAGAAAGGGAGTGCATCTATCCATCCGGTGGCCTTACGGCCTATATTTTCCGATGTAACGTAGGGTTCCTTTGTCATCTATACGTATAAAAGCAAATTCTTAATTTAAATCTAATGGGTATTAGAACAGCTGCATCCGCCCACCGTTTCCAAGTACTTCTGTAGAACCTGGCCGCAGTTGCTCTTTATCTCATTCTCCCTAAGGTCACCGATGCTGAGATATACCTCGAATCCGCTCTTACGTATCTCTTCTATGATAGGATATTTGTGTGCGTCTTTGTCGGTGAAAACATTGATCAAGCGATTCTTCTCCGCCATACCTGTGGGATTCAGGGGGGTTATCTTGATGGCAAATGTGTTCGGTGAGAAAGTACGACGCAGTTGCTTTACGTCTATGACATTGTCGGGATGTAGTGCAAAATTTAGAGTTACCTTTCTACCGCCTATGAAAAACTCTCCGCCGTAGTCAGAAATACGCTCTAAGCTCCATTTATCCACCGGCATGAGGTAGTCACGCCTATCTTCGTCTGTAGAATGGATGGAGAACTGTAGTTGAAAGTTACCGGCGAAGTGATCGTGGTTTAACTCCTTCAAACGGCGGAACCATTCTCCCCTACCAGATGGGGCGATGGTGGAAACACACGGCATATAGTTTTCCGGCTGGTACCGTTCCTTTACCTGAACTATTGCATCCAGAACGGCATCGTTAAGAGCCGGTTCACCTATGCGTGCGAACTGTACTTTGAATTTTTCAGAGTCGATCTTACCGGATGGAGAGTTATTCTTGATCACATAATCTATCTGCTGCATCAGTTCGTCCGTAGTGCATTTACCTGCGTAAAAATGACCGGCATCGCAGAATTTACAGTTAACCGGACAGCCGAACATGCTGGAAACTATGATAACCCATTTATCCTCTCTCGAAGAGGCACCACCCAAAGAGTCGACGAACTCTACGTAACAGTCATCGACACCAAAACTGGCAAGATATGCCTTCGCAACGGCGTCGTCTCCTTGCTCGTGTATTATCTTCATGGTATTACAATCATGATTTAAAGTGCGGATAGATATAATCTTTTGCTTTATTCAAGCTGAACGGGATCGATCGTTGGTAACGAAGATTAATAATCGGATTACAATATGCTAGGAAACTATAAATACTAAATATATCACTAATATATTTTATGACATTATGCCCAAGATGTGGTTTTGAGAATTATCAGATGACACAGTGTGGAAACTGCGGCCTGTATCTTCAGGTGCCACCCGTAGGAGAATACCCTCCACCACCTCCACAACAGGGACATCCTGAAACCTATTATCCGGGATCTCACACAACACCCCCTTCTGCAAGCCAGGAGGTCCCCCAATACCCACCTCATGCCCCTCCTCCGCCCCCGCAAGCTCTTCCACCCAGGCCAACAGGCATAAATCCATTATTGGTGATAGGCGTAGTATCTGTCGTTGCAATTATCGTCATTGCCGGCGCATTTCTGGTTCTTCCCACTACACGGAACAATGGAATAGATGACATATCGGAGATGGGAGAACGGTTCATGGCGATGCACACGAACGAAGATGGAAATATAGCCGAAGGAGCCTATATTTCCACCTTTAGGGGGCATCAAGGTGTTTTCGACACGACCGGTGTGATCAACGAGGTTTACCTACCCAACGGAGGGGCACTATCGCATACGGGCGCTTACGGTGACCTCGTGGCTATCGGGCTACACACAGATTTCAATCCACCCGGGACAGATGCTAATCAAGAAATGTACCATGTCAAGACCCGGGGAGGATGGTTCAATATAGGGGACAATGAAATTCAGGACTTGCCATTGGTTCCCACACCAGAAGAGGAGAGATATACAGCGATCCAGGGTAGTTCGATCCAGGTTTCACCGAGTGGACATGTTTTTTACGTAACCGAGCACAAATCAGATTATTATTTTACTGATGATCAGACTTATTATGTTGTAAGATTCAATCCAAAAACAGGGGTTACAGATAGTATAGATCAGGAGACACAAGAAGCCTTTTTGAGAGCTCAATCAGAAACCGTTGACAGATACGGTAATATTTGGAGCGTGATCTCCCACACTATTTATCCGTCCGACTGCGGCAGATACGTTTACAGCACCATCAAACCCAACAGTTATTACGGTGGCACGTGGTACGGTGCAGGCCCCTGGTATCTGTTTGAATACGATTTTGAGACGGGAACATTCAGAAGACTAGGGGATGAACTGGACAGTAAGGATCACACTTTGATCGGTATAACCAAAGACAGCCGCTATCTTTTATACCAGCATGATGGGGTTCGCAAACGTTTGGACATGGAAAACAATCAGATCACGATCTTGGAGAATGCCCCAGGGGGAAGCACCCAGCGAACTTCATGGAACAACCAGGGCTTCGTTTATGTCGCAGGTGGCACACATGAAGCGCTTTATTATTACAATATGATCACCGATGAGGAAAGTGTCAAGATAGCAAGACAACCCAACATCGCGGGAGCGTATAATTATATATATAAAGTAAGGCCCCAGGTGTCATCCGATGGCAATAAACTCTATTTTGTCTTGAACCCTGGTGCATGGTACTACGGGCCAGACGGCGATGAGCGGATCGATGCCGAAGAAAACACTCTTTACGTAATGAGTGATTTTACATCAGATAATCCTCAAACCACCGTTGCATGTCAGCTGCCGTCAAATGTACAAGGCATCAGGATCATATGGGATGGATAACAAAGACGAAAAACTTTTACGATGAAGGGTCATGTTCATCTTCATGTCCAATGCGAGGGACGCTCTCAACGAATTGAAGTGGAAACACGATCGTAAGTTGGAAGATGTAGAAGTATACTACGTCCATCGAGGTGCTCCTGGCGATTTTAAAGTGCTCAGAGGCGAAGATATATCGGACCTGGGCCGTTCGTTCATAAAACTTACCGACGGGCGTATCCCGTACCACAGGGTATTCAAGATAAAAAAGGACGGAAAGGAATTTTTTTCCAGACCGAAGGAGTGATCACAGCTTTTCCAACAGTTCGTCCATCTTTGCTTTCAAGGCGGCGTTTGTGATACAACGGGTAACATCGCCCCGGGTCTTTTCCACAAGGTCCCTAGCAACGTCCTGCTTGTGTTTTATCGGAAGCACTGCATTGGGGTAATCGAAATGCAGCAGCATATCTTTGATGCGCTCCATCTTCACCAATAATTTTCGTGCGGTGTCCAGTTCGTCGTCGGCCAGATGGTCCAGTATCATACGTCTCAGCTCGCCGACCACATCAGCCAGACCCAGCAGATACGAATCCGGCGTTATATTGAGTTCCTTGGGACTCATGATCTCCTTATCACTTTTGATGGACCACAATATGTGCGCTTCCGCGAACTCCTGGAAACCGTTTCTCAGCATCCCCGAATGGTACAGCTCGGGATAATCCTCCACTATACTCTTCACCTTGGAGGCTTCTTGGAATGCATCGTTGAATTTGTCTCTTGGATCAACGTCGTTATGGATAAGCTGTATCATCTGTCTGGATATCCGTTCAAGGGTCCGGGACGATTTCATCACCAACTCTCTGACGACATCTTTATCGTCCAGCTTTTCGTCTATATTTTTGATTATATTTTCCAGGTTTTCCATTTTCATCATCGTCCACTCCTTATGGATTCCATATGTTCTACCTTACGGCGGATGCTCTCCGGTTTGCCTATGTCGTGCCTCATCTGTATGTTCTCTCCCTTTATGTGGGATAGTGCCTTTTCGCTGGCAGCTTCAGCATCTTCGAGCTTATCGGCTATACCGACCACGGCCAGGGATCTTGAAGTGGTGGTGTATAACCTGTCTTCGCGAAAATCCACCGAGGCGTAAAATAGCTCAGCACCCGCACTCTCGATGGCCTCTTCGTCAACTTCAAGTGGACTGTCCGGTACAGATTCTATCCCGTAGCCTTCGGGCACCACGTATTTGCACACGGTGGCCTTCTTCTTGAAGCGTACTTCCATGTCCGAGATATCTCCGGAGGCCATCCCTTTACACAATTCGATGTAATTTGTTTCTAGAAGTGGTAATATGTTCATGGCTTCCGGGTCTCCCCAGCGGCAGTTGAACTCGATGATCTTGGGGCCCTTGGCCGTCAGCATGAACTGACCGTAGATAGTCCCTTTGTAAGTCCTTCCCTCCTTGTTCATGGCGTCCAGAGTGGTACGTATGATCTCTACAGCTTCGTCGTATGTCCTCTTATCGACGAAAGGAAGCAATCCGTCGGGCATTGAGTACGAACCCATACCACCTGTATTCGGACCTTCATCTCCTTCGTAGAGCCGCTTGTGGTCCTGCACAAGAGGTACGGGTATCACGTTCTCACCGTCGGAAAAAGCCTGTAGGGTGAACTCTTCACCTTCCAATTTCTCTTCCAGTACAACTTTTGAAACTCCTCCTATCTTCTCGTTCAACACCGTACGGCAGTACTCGATCACCTCACGCTTGCTCTCAAGATGCTCGCCCATCACCTTTACGCCCTTTCCACCTGTGAGACCTACGGGCTTGACTACCAGATCGCCTTCATAATGCGACAAAAAATCTTCAACGTCTTCGATATCATCGAATACCTGATACTCCACACCACCGGGTAATCCGTGTTCAGCCATGAGGTCGCGCATGAATTCTTTGGATATCTCTATCTCTGCCGCTTTTTCATTGGGGCTGGCACAGGCTATCCCGTTATCCTCGAGCTCATCAACTATGCCCTTTCCCAGAGGTGCTTCCGGACCGATCACGGCGAGTTCTACTCTTTTATCTACCGCCCATCTTACTATGTTCTCTATGTTGGTGTCCTTCTCCAAAAGCGTTTCCTTCGCTAAGCGCGCTATCCCAAGGTTGTTGTTCCCCATGGATGCATATATCTCGGCACCGCTTCTGGCAAGTGCCTTTACCATGGCATGTTCTCTCGCTCCGCCGCCTACTGTTAAGACCTTCATGATATCGACCCGTTATGGGACGGGGGATATAAGATTTATTTGTTGAATCGTGTTTTCATTCAACATACTCTTCTTTTGCCTTACGGAGTATGATCCTGTCTTTATGAACACTCAGTATGTCTTCAGTTTTAACGAGTACAGTTCCTGTTTCCAGTTCGACTCGAGTTGCCAGTGTACCGTCATCCAACGGTGTGGGCGGTATAGATATATTCATGTCGTCGAAGGGCATAACCGGGACGATGTATGTTTCGACACTATCTTCGTCACTCACTTTTTTTATGAAGCGCACCTCTACCCGGATATACTCTATATCCCCGTCTTTATTTCTTTCCGCTTCTTTGATCACACCCATATCTGTTCCTTTTCTGTCGAACACACGTGTGCCGATAAGGTCTTTTATGGGGCTGATCCACAGCTTGATACCGTCGTCATCCATACGATCTATGTACTTCATGTTGACCCGTAGGCGTTCGCCGAAGAATCCTTTGTGTATTATCAGATGTGTGGGGTTGAGCGTCGAACGGTTTATCTCTATATCCGATACATGACCGAACAGCTCTCCGCCTGATCCGTAAACCTTGGTACCCCTTAACTTTCTAAAAGTGGTCCTCCCGTCTGCAGTTTCATCATCTACCATATCTTACCAACAGTAAAGATATCGTTGTCGCAGTATATTACAGTTATCCTTCTTTGGTCCATACTCTAACGAATCTATCCACCAGGCTGTCAAGGAATGTCTGGCGATATTGGATGAGCAGGTCCGCTATCTTATCTTCATCAGCAACATGGTATTTGCCGCCTTTTTTCTCCACTATATGATCCTTCTTCAACCGTTTTAGATGATATGATATCGTAGAAGGGGCCACGGCAAGGGCTTCAGTAAGATCTCCATGGGTGGAGCCGGGGAATTCCATCAGAAACAGGATGATGGTTCGCGGAAGTTCTTTTCGCAGAACGGCGAGTCTGTCTTTATCGTGCTTGTCTATCTCGCCTTTTGCGTAATATCTTTTGTATTTACCTTCACTCCTTACCATCACAAGCTCTCTCTTTTCCAGCACTCTGAGATGGTATCTGATAGTACCCAGAGGGATGTCCAGCTTGCGGTCAAGCTCTCTAAGGTGTACACCGGGATTGTCCTCTATCGCCTCGAATGTTTTCTTACGTGCCTCGAGTTTTAATGTTTTATCCGCCAAGGGATATCACTCCCAGATACCTGAAAGCATGATTAATGCTACAACGGCGATATCGAACAGTAGATAGAGCCCGCTGTGGTCCATATAGCTAAAGGTGCCATCGAATATCGTTACTGTGATCATGATAGATGCCTTTACGACGAAAATGAGCAGCGCGATGGATATCAGCAGCAATCTTTTGGTTCTGCCTCTAAGGTAAGCGAGTAAGGACATTAGGAATGCGGCGAGTGCGGTGACCATCAACACGCCGATAACAAGTGAATCTGTTGCCCATCTCATGATTTTCCATAGGAGATGTGCGGCAAACGATAAAAAACTTGTCTATGCGGTACACAGTATTTCGGAGAGTAAAAAGATAAGCCGATTTTTTTCGTTCTTTTACAAAGATCGTCAAATTATTCACAGGTATATGAAGAAGGGATCAAGGACAGATAGAAGAGAATTTTCAGTTCTTAACCTACTTAAGAAGTACAGATTTACGCCTAATCTCTAGCTATGGTAAAGTTGTTCACCTTTATTATCCAGCATACTTTCCAGTTCGGCCATTGGATGGATTCAGAAACAACTACATCACGAGATATATTATTCTCATGCGAGTGCCCGACAAACACCGCATGCACATTCACCTCAGGTCGATTCGCCCATTCAACGAAATCTTCCGTATGATCTGCAAGTCTCCGTTTCTGCTCATCACCTCCGCCTACGATCTTTCCATGAGTGAAGAAGAACATGTGAATGTTTTCCAAATTCCTGAAATTGTTTACTATTACTTTATCTCTCTTTGATAACATTTTTTGATAACATTTGAATCATGCGAACCCCGAAGCCGCCCAGAAAGTTGATATTACAAACATAACTATAGATATTATCCCTAATATTATCGCTTTTTTGGATAGGTCTTTATAATCGTCAATTTTGAGATTTTTCGCCCCTAGAATTATGGCTAATATTGAAAAGATTAGAGGTAAGAAAAAAAGGATTGTATAAAAACCTCCTGCACGAAGTGCATAGATAGCAAAAAACATATAAAACGGTAAGATTGTCAAGGATAACGCTACCAACCCTAAACTAACAGGTGATGTTATCCTCAAGATTTTTTTTACTTCCATTTTATAACGCCCCATACTTAACCATCACTGGTAGCAGTATCACTAGACCAAAAAGTATTACTTCTAGCCCTACAAATCCAATCATTCTAGAACTCTTATCTCTTATCGTGACAATACAGGCCAACAATCCAGATAAATTTGCTATTGTTAGATATATATATGAACTGCCTTGAAATCTAATAACAAGTGGTAATAGAGCAATGAAAATACATCCGATGAATATAGGATAATACCTTAATATGCACACCTTCATATATCTCTAACTCCCCTTCTTATGAGTTGCATCTTGCCAGTAGAGTGGTTCGAGCCACATGTATGCAAGTTTACCCCCATAAAAAGGTGCTGTACCAGATTTTGAATACCTAAATACTGGTCCATTTGGACTTGGTCCCGGGCTACCAGATGAACCCCATTTACCTCTGAATTTTAGCCAGTTTTGATTCGATAGCATATTTACCATATTTCATCACCAATATATAATTATATCTCATCATAATATCGATTTTCACGTCCATGGAATTAGAGTTGACATGAAAGTAGATATAAAGAACATAATTGTGGAAATTATACCTAAGGTAATACCTTTTTTCGATAGGTTTTCAAATTCCTTTGTTTTTAGATTTTTTGTGCCTAAACCTATGGCAGATAACGCCAAGATCAAAGGTAATATAAATATTGGAAAGTTTATATGCCATGATATCAACCTAAATACAAAAATAAAATAAGGTAAAATAGTCATGGATAGAGCTATTAAACCAAAACTCACAGGCAATGTTAATTTAAATAGCTTTTTCTTTTTCATTTTTATAACCACCATTCATCCTATAGTTTCATAAATCAATATTCTCAATGCAAACAAAGCCCACATAATCAAGCTAAAAAGGATTATTTGTAAACCTATGCACCCTAATATTTCAGATTCCTTACCTCTTATTAAATATAAACTCACAAGTAAACCTATCAAATTTGCTATCAGTAAGAGATAGGAAAGCGCATTGAAAATCTGAGATAAGATGATAAACGGAAATAAAACAATAAAAATACAACCAACCAATATTGGAAAATATTGTAGGATTTTCATCTCATCTCCACCATCTAAATCACACTCTTCCAATATAATGGCTCTATCCAAATGTATGCCTGTTTACCCCAATATGCACCCGTGCTACCATGTTTTGAATACCTGAACACAGGGCCGTTTGGACTTCCACCATCCTCGCCCCATTTACCTTTGAAGTTGAGCCAATCTTCGTTGGTGATCGGTATTATATTATATTCTCCGTTTCGCAATATGTGATTTTCTCCAAAATCACCCCTCGGATCCGTTAGTGAATATTTTTTTTCGGTATGGAAGCTAGCATGCCCACCCTTAGCTATGTATACCTTCGGATGTCCATTTTCTTTGGGGGTATTACTCCAACTCTTTGTTTCTCCATTGTAATGTTGGGAATATCCCGTTTCAAGAGGGTTTCCATCTTCATCGCATATGATCTGTATCATTTCCCAATCTCCTTCGTGAGTATTTATACCAGGATTATACAGGTAAAAGAACCAATACTGTATAACTATTTTGTTGTCGGTTGCGGGAGACTTGTTAATATTTTCGGGATTCCCATTCTATTTGGGAAAAA
>CAYVTG010000014.1:0-34081 GCA_964454575.1 uncultured Thermoplasmata archaeon | reverse complement strand
GTTCCGACCTCGACGAAAAAAGTTATGGTTCCGGTATCCTGGCAGATGGGAACACTCTCGTCTTTACCAACGCAGATGTTCTCCAATATCGCTCCGAGCTGTACCTTGGGTCCTTCTTCTTCCTCCGTATCGACCGCTTTGCTCAGCGCTTTCTCCGTCTCCGGCGTTACCCTTGTAACCGCCAGTCGTATAGCCTCTACCACCTTTTCTTGAAATTCAGATGCGTCCATGGTATCGATTGTGTATCTAAAGGTCGGATTTAAAGGTATGCCTTTTTGTTCTCGATGATGTCAAGTATCCACCGGCGAAAGAAGATATCTATTATCTTTTTATCTCTGACCAATCCTTTGGACTTTAGAGATTCATAAGCCTTCTGCGCGTGCGAGGCTGTCTTCAACTGATATTCACGTATGATGCGTTCGGAGTATATATCTATCTCATCTTCATTAGCCAACGCCACGAGTAAGGACTTCTGTATGTTACTTCCCAAGGCACTCCACTGTTGTTCGTAGTGATCCCCCCTGTAATTTATTATGTTATCAAGAGCAACATAAACATGCTCTTCATCCGGACCAGCCGTAGGCGACATGTACCACAACTCATGACACAATTGTTGAGTGTAATACGGGTGTCCGTCGGTGATGTCCAGTATAGTTCGGATAATACTTTCATCGATATTCTTATCCGTTCTCACGAATCGCTCTTTTATCCCATCAAAAAATTCCTCACGAGGTATGTTCCCAAGTATTTTGATCTTACCGAAATTATAGAACGCCCGGTCCCCATCCTCGAACATTTCCTTTAACATGTGGGTTTTGCTGCCCGCGAATATATAGGAAACCCGATCATGGAGTTGAAATGCTGAGCGCATCATCTTCTCAATTTGATCGCCATCAAGGTTGGAGACTTCTTGGAATTCATCGAAGGCGATAACTATCTTCTTTCCCTTTTTTTCAGCCACCTTTTGCGGTAAGTCGAGAGCTATAGGTAGATTTTTCAATTGCCCTTCCTCCCAATATACTTCCACAGACATCTTTCCTTCCTCCAAAACGATCTTTGGTCTCAACCCCTTTAAGAATTCTTTCAATAGCCTACCGACCTTCTCAAATTGACTGTAACTGTTAGAAACAGTACTCCCTATCACTCTCTCTATCAACCCCTTTATAGAAGTTATTCCGTACATATCTATGTATATAGGGATAACCTCCTCGCTCTCCATCCTCCTGAATAATTCAAGTATGAGTGAAGTTTTTCCTAGTCGTCTGTCGGAATAGATTATAAGGTTCTGACCAGAGAGCACATCCGATCCTAACTCTTTCAATTCCTCCTCCCTGTCGATGAAGTTGTCTCCGGTAACGGCTTTTCCATATTTGAAGGGATTTTCTTTCACGATTACACCTTTTGGTATAATACCTAATAGTATAACTCTACTTATACTTATTGGTATAATTTGGGTTATTTATCCTTGTTTACTCCTTTGTGTAATATCCCTTTTTTTACCTATCGAACCGCTATCTCTACCGAAGGTATTATTAACCCCTTGATACTCCCGCATCAGATACCCAATCCCCATGCATGGTATGATACACATGAAAAAAGATGTTCTCATCATCGGTGGCGGGATTTCCGGCGTCCAGGCAGCCCTTGACCTTGCGGATAAAGGATACGAGGTTGTACTGGTAGATAAAAACCCGAGCATAGGCGGGAACATGGTCAAACTCGATAAGACCTTTCCCACTAATGACTGTTCTATATGTATTTCTGCACCTAAGATGGTAGAGGTAAGCAGGAATGAAAATATCACACTTCTTACTTACTCTGAAGTAAAGGAAGTGCTCGGTAATTCCGGAGGTTTCGAAGTTAAGATATGGAAGCGAACGAAATACGTGGACCCGGATATATGTACCGGCTGCGGCGACTGCGAGCAGTCCTGTCCTGTGGAGATACCCAGTGAATTCGAAGAGGATATTTCCAACAGGAAGGCCATCTACGTGGAATATCCACAGGCGGTACCACTCACTTACACCATAGACTACGCCAACTGCGTCGGCTGTGGTGCATGCGAAAGAGTCTGTGACGCCGGAGCCATCAACTTCCTGGATATATCCCAGGAGATCCCCGTAGAAGTGGGCAGTATAATCGTAGCTACGGGCTACGAGATGATGCAGCCCGACGAATGGAGAGAAGAGTACGGTTACGGTAAGTACGACAACGTGCTGACCGCTATGGAGTACGAAAGACTTCTGTCCGCATCGGGCCCCACAGGCGGTAAGGTTCTCAAACCGTCGGACGGAGAACCGCCGGAGTCGGTGGCGTGGATACAGTGCGTAGGCTCCAGGTGCAAGCAGAAGGGTATGCCCTACTGTTCAAGGGTATGCTGCATGTATGCTACAAAACAGGCCTCCATAAGCAAAGGAGAGAGACCGGAGCTTGATACCGCTATATACTATATGGATCTTAGAGCATACGGTAAAGAATTCCAACAGTACTTCGATAAAGCGAAGACCAAAGGCGTGAATTATTATAGAGGTAGACCGGCAAGGGTTTACCAGTTACACGACGGTAAATTAGCTGTTGAGTATGAAGATACCGAGAAGGGAGAGGTGAAAACAGACGTGGTTGACATGGTAGTGCTTTCATCTGCGATAGTTCCGTCATCGGGAAACAGTAAGTTGTCCGATATATTGGATATCGAACAAGACGAATACGGTTTCTTCGAATCGAAGGACATACTCACGGCACCGGTGGATTCGACCAGAGACGGGATATACCTGGCAGGATGCGCACAATCGCCCAAGGATATACCGGACAGCGTATCTCAGGCCAGCGGTGCAGCGGCCAGAGCGTTGATGCCGTAGTTAAAACGTAAGAGAAAGGGAAGAACGGAGAAAAAACCACAGCGTGATGTATCCAAAGAAGAGCCGCGTATAGGCGTTTTCGTCTGTCACTGCGGTAAGAACATAGCCAATTATCTCGATGTGGAAGAAGTCAAAGAGGCGATGAAGGACGTACCGGGTGTCGTACATGTTGACAACAGCCTGTTCGCATGCTCGGAAGACGCACAGGTAGTCATAAAGAAGGCCATCGAAGAGCACGATCTGAACAGACTGGTGGTATCGGCATGTTCACCAAGGACGCATGCGCCTTTATTCCAAGATACCATGGAGGAAGCCGGGCTGAACAAGTACCTCTTCGAGATGGCGAACATACGGAATCACTGCAGCTGGGTACACAGTGATGATAGAGAAAAAGCCACTGAGAAAGCGAAGCTCCTTACCAAGATGGCGGTCGCCAAGGCAAGAAGGTTGTACTCCATGACGGAAGAGGAGATAGATGTAGGAGATCATACCATCGTGATCGGCGGAGGACCGGCGGGTATGCAGACTGCACTCACACTCTCAAGGTCCGGACATCAGGTGACATTGGTGGAGAAGGAAGACGAGCTGGGCGGTAAGCTCAGACGGTTGAACACCATATTCCCCACAGATATCGACTCGCGTGAATTCGCCGAATCCATGGCACACCAAGTGGGAGATGAGAAGAATATACGGGTGATACTCTCTGCGGATATAGAGAGCATAGATGGTTATATAGGTAATTACAAGGCCAAGATCAACGGCGAAGATATTGAAGCCGACACCATCGTACTGGCCACCGGCTTCAAAGAGATAGAACCGGAGGGCCGACATGGATACGGTGACGACCCCAGAGTCATGACACAATTGGAGTTCGACGAGGCATTGTCCGATAGATCACTGGATAAACCGAAAAATGTGGTCTTCATAAACTGTGTGGGTGCTTTGGAAGAAGAGCGGCCGTGGTGCTGCAGAGTCGGCTGTGGTAACTCTCTCAAGAACGCCAAGGAAGTAAAGAAAAGATACCCGGATGCCAACGTTTACATCCTGTACAAAGATATGCGTGTTTTCGGTAAGAGAGAAGAAGAATACTACATGGACGTCGAAGGAGAGGACGGCGTGGTGTTCCTCAGATATTCCACGGGACAGGAGCCCGAAGTGGTCAAGGGCAAAGAAGCGTTGGAGATAAAGGTACACGACAATCTTCTTAACGAAGATATCGAGATCGATGCGGATTACGTCGTCCTTGCTATGCAGTTAGAAGGTGACGAGAGCGCAGGTAAATTGAAGAAGATGCTTAAGATATCGTCGGATCCCGCTGGTTTCTACATGGAGGCACACGCCAAACTGAAACCTCTGGAATTCCCTTCGGAGGGTGTTTACCTTGCCGGAGGCGCACACTATCCAAAGAACGTCTCTGACACACTTGCCCAGGCCGAAGGTGCCGCTTCGAAGGCGTTGATCCCTATGATGCGGGGCTACACCAAGAGCGAAGGTATGATCTCGGTGGTAGACGACGACAAGTGCAGCGGATGCAAGATGTGCATGGCTGTTTGTCCGTACGGTGCAATAGACCATGATCCTGAAGAAGGTATAGCTGTTATCACAGACGTACTGTGCAAAGGCTGCGGCTCGTGCGCCAGTGTATGTCCCGTGGGAGCCATAAGTCAAAAGGGCTACGAGGACGATACCATAACGGCGATGATCCGTGCTGCCCTTTTAGAAGACGAGGTGTTATAGATGGCGGAATTCGAACCAAAGATAATCGTGTTCTTGTGCAATTGGTGCAGCTACGGAGGAGGAGATCTGGCCGGTGTTAACAGAGAGCAGTACCCACCCAACGTCCTGGGCATCAAGGTGATGTGTTCTTCAAGGGTTTCACCGGAGCACGTAATGGAATCCTTCGTTGACGGTGCCGACGGAGTGCTGGTCACCGGATGTCATCCGGGAGACTGCCATTATATAGACGGCAACTACAAGACACTGCGTAAGGTGGATATGTTCTCAAGGATAATGGAAGACTTCGGTATCGAACCGAAAAGGCTGAGGCTCGAGTGGATATCGTCTGCGGAGGGCGGTAAATTCGCCAGGGTGATGAACGAGATGACAGAAGAGATAAGAGAGCTAGGTCCTTTGAACTTGAAAGACGAGGTGAAATGATATGAGTGACAAACTTAAGATAGGATTTTACTGGTGCGCCGCATGCGGAGGTTGTGAGATCAGTGTACTTGATATAGACGAGATGATACTCGATGTTGCGGAGCAGGCGGATATAGTGTTCTGGCCGTGCGCGATGGATCCAAAGTACGAAGATGTAAAGGCCATGGACGACGATCATATGGATGCCATCTTCATCAACGGCTCCATAAGGTCCACTGAAAACGAAGAGATGGTAAAACTACTGCGAAAAAAGGCGAAAACGGTGGTGGCCTACGGTTCATGTTCCAGCATAGGAGGGCTCTTCGGTCTTGGTAATCTGTTCAGCAGCAAAGAACTATTGGATTACGGATACAATACTCCGTCCACGGACGAAGGTGTTATGCCCGCAGAGGAAAGTGAAATACCGGAAGGTCATCTTCATCTACCGCCGTTACTGCATCACGTTTCTCCCCTGGATGAGGTCATCGATGTGGATATATACCTGCCCGGCTGCCCCCCACTGCCGACCCAGTTGAGAGAGGGACTGCCGTTGATACTCGAAGGCAAGGCGGGTAAATACGATCTCATATCACAGAAGAGCGTTTGCGACGAATGCCCTCTTGAAAGGAAAGAAAAGAAGATACCTCGGCTGTACCCCATACAGGAAGTCAACTTGAAACCCGATGAGTGCATACTAGACCAGGGGGTTCTTTGTATGGGTCCCGCGACTGCGGGCATGTGTGAAGCACCCTGCCCGTCTGTGGGACATCCATGTATCGGCTGCAACGGTCCGGTAAGAGGCGTCAAAGATCAGGGTGCAAGGATGACTTCGGCACTGGCATCGGTACTGGGGATCGAGGGAGAGGATAAGATGGACGAAGAAGAGATCAAAGACATAATCAAAAGCGTAAGGGACCCTACGGGTTCTTTTTACAGGTTCAGTCTTCCGAAAAGTTACCTCCGATACAAGAGGGGGGATATACATGAATAAGATATCGATAGACCCGATCACCAGGCTAGAAGGACACGGTAAGATAGACATATTTTTGGACGATGAAAAAAACGTGAAGAACGCATATCTTCAGGTTCCCGAGTTCAAAGGTTTCGAAAAGTTTTGCAATGGCCGGCGATCGGAAGATATGCCCACCATCACCAGCAGGATATGCGGTGTTTGCCCGGTGGCACATCATCTGGCGTCCACCAAGGCTTTGGACGATGCCTACGGTGTGGAGCCAACGAAGACGGCAAAGGACTTGAGAGAGCTGTTTTACAACGGATACATCTATGCGGACCACCTGCTCCATTTCTATTTCCTTGCCAGCCCTGATTTTATCATGGGCGTGGATGCCCCTCCGGCTGAAAGGAACATACTAGGGGTCATACAAAAAGTAGGTCTCGATATCGGCAAGAAAGTCATCAAGGAAAGAGCCAAGGGCCAGAAGATCATCGCTACTCTAGGTGGTAAGGCCGTCCATCCGTGTTTCGGAGTGCCGGGAGGAGTCACAAAATCTCTAAAGAGGGACGAACGTGAAGAGATACAGGCCATGTCACAGGAGATGGTCGATTTCTCACAGTTCACACTTGGACTTTTCAAAGAACAGGTATTGGAGATATACAAAGAGCCTATCCTGGAAGATCGTTTGGAGTTATACAGCATGGGCCTAGTGGAAGACGGTAAATTGAGCCACACCGGAGGTAAGGTGAACGTAGTCGATCAGGAAGGAAAACAGTTCGCCAGCTTTACAGGTGCGGATTACCTGGATGTTATACGAGAACATGTAGAACCCTGGAGTTTCATGAAATTTCCATATCTCAAAGAAGTCGGATGGAAGGGATTCGTCGACGGTCCGGATTCCGGTGTATACCGGGTGGGTCCGCTGGGCAGACTCAACGCCTCAGACGGTATGAAGACGCCTCTAGCTCAAAAGGAGTACGATGAGATGTTCGATATGTTGGGCAAGCCGGTGCATTCCACTCTTGCATATCACTGGGCCAGGCTGATCGAAGTGGTACAGGCCGCCGAGTTGGTACAGCAGTTGACGGCTGACGATGCCTTAGAAAGCGACGACATAAGAAACGAGCCCGGAGAACCGGGTAGAGGAGTCGGTATAGTCGAAGCTGCCAGAGGAGTACTCATACACGATTATCACGTTAACAAGGAAGGTCTGATGGACGATGTAAATCTGATAGTCGCCACCGTACACAATGCAGCGCCTATCTCCATGAGCATCACAGACGCCGCAAAGAAATACGTGGACGGCGGTAACGTGCAGCCGGGGATGTTGAACAGCGTAGAACGTGCATTCAGAGCATACGATCCATGCCTTGCTTGTGCTACGCACTCTGCCATGGGAGAAACTCCGCTCAAGGTAACACTTTACGACTCGGATAAACGGGAGCATCGTGTATTAAAGCAGGGGATGGAGGACGAAAGATGAAAGTGAATCCGGACCACACCTTTTTGAAAAAGGTAGAGGAACTCTCGGGAGAATCTGTAAACGCTTGCATCAGGTGCGGTACTTGTTCAGCCGGATGCCCTTTCGTCAAGGATATGGACGTTCTACCGGAAAGGATATTCAAGAAGATAGTCCTGGGCGATAAAGAGGGGATACTGGAAAAGAACACCATGTGGATATGCGCCGCCTGTTTTACCTGCAGTGTCAGATGTCCAAGAGACATAGACATCGCAAAGATAATGGAAGCGGTAAGACAGATAGTACTTAGAGATAATATAGATATGATCGACATCGCAAAGATCGATAACATAGAGAATCTTCCACAGCTGGCGGTAGTGGGCTGTCTCAGAAAGGAGACCGGGTGATATCATGGAAGGATATCTTTACTATCCCGGATGTACGTTGAAAACAAAAGCCAGCGATTACGAGGAAAGTGCCATGGCAGTCATGGAGGCACTGGGTAAACCGCTGGTGGAGATGGACGACTGGTACTGCTGCGGCGCTGTACAATCACTGACGACGGACGATCTGATGCATCAGATAGCGCCTATACGCACCATGTGCTGTGCTCAGGAGCAGGGAGAGAACGTATTGGTCACCCTGTGTGATATGTGTTACAATGTCCTGAAGCAGGCAAACCAGAGGATGAAGGACCAACCGGAAAACTTGGAGACCATGAACGAATTCATGGACGAAGATCCGGACTATCTCGGCGATGTAGAAGTATATCATCTTTTCGAGATCCTGAGAGACATGAAGAAAGAGATAAGTAAAAAAGTTGTAAAACCACTTAACGATTTGAAGATAGCACCCTATTACGGCTGTATGCTGTTGAGACCCACTGGTATCGCCGTAGACGATACCGAGGACCCAAAGATCATGGAAGAATTATTGGAACTGACAGGTGTGGACGTCATAGACAATCCAAAACGTACGGAATGCTGTGGCTCGTACCATACCGTCAATCGAAGCGACATAGTCGAGAAGAGAGTAGAGGATCTGGTCTCCAACGCGGTGGAAGACGGTGCTGATGCCATAGCGCTTTCCTGTCCGCTGTGTCAGTTCAACCTTGATTATCACCAGCGCACAACAGATTATGATATCCCTATATTCTACGTCACCGAACTGATGGCGCTGGCGTTCGGTTTGGAAGTAGGTATGAAGAAACACTGGGTGGACCCCAGAAAGATGCTAAAAGATAAGAAGATCCTGGAGTGATATGATATGCCTGAAGAGAAAGAAAAGAAGATGATAGACATATACATTATGGGTAGAAGATACAAGGTACCCGAGGGGCTTACCATAATGACGGCCCTGGAGTATGCGGGTTACAAGTACGTACGCGGCTGCGGCTGTAGAGGAGGTTTCTGCGGCGCTTGTTCCACGGTATTCAGAAATAAAGACGATTACAAATTGAAGATGGACTTGGCCTGCCAGACGGCGGTAGAAGACGGTATGTTCCTTGTACAGCTTCCATTCGTACCATCGGTAAGAACCATGTACGAGATAGAGGAAGTCGACCCTGAAAAGGACGATAACATACTACTCGAGCATTATCCTGAGATAGCCAGGTGTGTATCTTGTAATACGTGTACCAAATCGTGCCCCCAGGATATAGAGGTGATGGACTACGTACAGGCATCTTTGAGGGGAGACGTTGACAGGGCTGCGGAACTTTCATTCGACTGTATACAGTGCGGTCTTTGTTCCATACGATGCCCGGCGGATATAAAGCACTATCATCTTGCCCAGGAGGCTAGGCGTATAAAGGGCAAATACATCGATGAACACAGCGAACAATTAAAGGAAAGAGTCGAAGAACTAGAGGAAGGTGCTTACGATGAGAAGATCAAGGAACTGGTATGCATGACGAAGGAAGAGATCAAAAAAGTTTACGATAAGCGTGATTTCCAAAAGGTGGAATAAATATGGCAGATGGTTACCCGGAATATATGAGGAAGTCGATAGAGCGGCTGGAGAGTACCAGAGAAGAGCGTGCGAAGATGAATTTCGAGCGTATGCACGCTGATGAATCCGACGAATTACTCAATAAATTCCATCCGGATTACAGAGAAGAAGGAAAACAAAAGCTTAAGGTGGGGGCCAGTAAAGGAGAAAAGGTTCCTTTGGAACTACTGGCATTACTTGAAGCTCCGAGTTTGATAGACCCAAGCGAGATAGACTTGAACCAGATAGACCACGATGTGGATCTGTTGATCATCGGCGGTGGCGGTGCAGGTACCGTTGCGGCACTTTGGGCCATAAAGGAAGGTATCTCTCCGGAGAATATACTGATAGCTACGAAGCTCAGACACGGTGACGCAAACAGCATGATGGCTCAAGGTGGTATACAGGCGGCGGATAAGAAGGAAGATTCTCCCGTAAACCATTACCTTGATGCCATGGGCGGAGGACACTACACCAACGAGCCTGAACTCCTGGAGGCACTCACCATGGACGCTCCAAAGTTGATACGATGGCACGAAGAGTTAGGCATACTCTACGACCGTGATGAAGATAGCGAATTCATCGAACTACCCGGCGGGGGCACATCCCGATACCGCTTACACTCCTCGGGCGATTATACCGGTATGGAGCTCATGAGGGTGATGCGTGACGAGGCACGGAACAAAGACGTTCCTGTTCTGGAATTCGCCCCGGCAGTTGAGCTGCTGACCGATGAAGACGGTTCCGTCACAGGCGCACTGCTTATGAACCTGGAGACCAACGAATATTATGTTGTGAGAGCAAAAGCTACAATAATGGCGACCGGAGGATTCGGAAGACTGCACGTACAGTCGTACCCGACCTCAAACCACTACGGCGCTACCGGTGACGGTTTGATCATGGGCTACAGAGTGGGAGTACCACTCAAGGACATGGACAGCGTACAGTACCATCCCACGGGAGCCGCATTCCCCGAACAGGTATTGGGGCTGCTGGTGACTGAAAAGGTAAGAAGTCTGGGCGCACAGCCGGTCAACGATGACGGAGAGCTTTTCGTTAATCCACTGGAGCCACGAGATGTGGAGGCCGCCTCATTTATACGTGAATGTTACGGTAGGGACAAGGGTATCGAAACACCCACCGGTATGAAGGGTGTGTGGTTGGACTCTCCTTTGATAGACGAGCTTAAAGGAAAGGGGACCATAGAGAAGAACTTGCCTGCGATGGTACGGCAGTACAAAAGATTCAATATAGATATGACAAAGGACCCCATACTCGTGTTCCCCACACTGCACTATCAGAACGGCGGACTCGCCATCGACAAGAACGGTGCAACCCCTGTCACAGGTCTGTTCGCTTGCGGCGAAGTAACAGGTGGTGTCCACGGAAAGAACCGTTTGATGGGAAACTCGCTACTCGATTTCAATGTATTCGGTAAACGCGCAGGTGTAGCTGCGGCAAAACACGCTGCCAAAACATCTCCGGGAAAACTGACCCTG
Organism: uncultured Thermoplasmata archaeon; assembly: GCA_964454575.1. Lineage (GTDB taxonomy): Archaea > Thermoplasmatota > Thermoplasmata > Halarchaeoplasmatales > Halarchaeoplasmataceae > Haladaptatiplasma. Next base: position 23,185 of record CAYVTG010000014.1, on the reverse strand, counting down.
GATCATGTAACGAGTTATGATAAAGCACTGAGATCCGCTGGTATAGATACGGATATGGCTTCTCCTTTATTACTTCCCGAATATAGAGGTAAAAAAGTCCTTGAAAGACACCTTGATATCGAGGTGACCCTCTAAGGGTGAAAGATGATGATAGAGGTAAATGAGGATTATTGTAAAGGCTGTAACCTGTGCATCATGTTCTGTCCTAGAAAGGCCCTTGAGGAAAGCGAGGAGCTGAACAAAAAAGGCGTTCATCCTCCGGTGGAGGTGGAAGACAGATGCGTTAACTGCAGACTGTGTGAGTTGATCTGTCCGGACTTCGCCATCACCGTGACTACGGATGATGAGCAAGACATGATACGTTCTAAGAAAAAAAAGGTGACCTGCGATGAAGTATGATATTCAAAAAGTGAAAAAAGTTCTCGGTAAGGACAAACAGTTCATACACGGAGATACCGCTCTTTGCTACGGAGCACTGCTGGCGGGTTGTAACTTCTACGGCGGCTATCCCATCACTCCGGCATCGGAAGTATTCGAGATGATGAGTAAATTCATGCCAAAATTGGGTGGTGTATGTATACAGATGGAGGATGAGATAGCCAGTATAGCATCGATAATCGGTGCTTCATGGGCAGGCGCAAAGTCGTTCACAGCCACAAGCGGCCCTGGATTCTCACTAATGCAGGAAAACTTCGGGTACGCATGTATGACTGAAACGCCTGTAGTAATCGCTAACGTTCAGCGTTCGGGACCGTCCACAGGACAGCCCACACTGGGTGCTCAGGGCGATATGATGCAGGCAAGATACGGCAGTCACGGAGATTTTGAAGTCATCGCACTCGCCCCTAACACCATCCAGGAGACCATGGAATTCACTATCAAGGCATTCAACTTAGCTGAAGAATACCGAGCACCGGTGTTCATAATGGCCGACGGAGATCTTGGTCACATGAGAGAGATGGTGACTATACCCGATGAACTGGAACTCTTTGAAAGAAAGAAACCGAAGGTTCCGCCTGAAGAATATATACCATTCGGACCTGGACAGTACGGTAAGAAAAAGGTACCTGAATTCGGCGTCTTCGGTACGGGTTATCACACGTATGTGACCGGCCTGACGCATAACGAGAAGGGATTGCCGGCAACGGACGATCAAGAAGAACACGACCGGCTTGTGAGAAGATTATGCGAGAAGATAACCGACGACAGAGAAAAGTTAACCGATATCGAAGAGAGGCATATGGAGGACGCCGATGTAGCACTCGTATCTTACGGGATGTCCGCCAGGAGCGCACTGGGTGCATTGAATATTGCCCGGAAAGATGGAAAGAAGGTAGGATACTTCAGACTTAAGACCATCTGGCCCTTCCCTGAAAAGGCCATCGAAGAGTTGTCTCAAAAGGTAGACAAGATAGTGGTGATCGAGATGAATACCGGTCAGATATATCATAAGGTAAAGGAATATGCAGATTGCGAAGTAGTGCTGTCATCCAAGATAGGCGGCGAATTCCACAGTCCGAACGAGATACTTGCGGAGGTGAAATGATGGCTGAAGAGATGGAGACGGACGTTATAGGCGGTAAGAAGATCCAAGAAAAGTATCTAAGAGAGGAGATGATGCCGCATATCTTCTGTAACGGCTGCGGCCTGGGGAACGTACTGGATTATGTGTTGTGGGCCGTCGAAAAAGAAGGCTTGGATATGGATAAAACAGTATTCCTATCTGGCATAGGCTGTTCATCAAGGATACCGGGTTACATAGACGCCGATGCGCTGCATACCACCCACGGACGTGCACTTGGCTTTGCCACAGGAGTTAAGATGGCGAATCCGGAGCTGAACGTTATCGTGTTCACCGGAGATGGGGATTGCATAGGCATAGGCGGTAATCACTTCATACACGCCGCACGTAGAAATATAAATATCACCGTTATAGCCGTCAATAATTACATCTACGGTATGACCGGAGGACAGGTAGCTCCCACGACGCCCATCGGGCACTTCGGAACCACTGCACCATACGGCAACATAGAATCTCCATTCGATATGAGCAAGATGGCCATCGCCGCCGGTGCCACTTACGTTGCAAGATGGCCGGTTTACAGACCTAATCAGCCTATCAATTCTGTACGAGAGGGTTTGAGGAACAAAGGCTTCAGCTTTATCGAGATGATGTCTCCGTGTACAACTGCCTACGGACGCAAGAATAAATTCAGAGAGATCAAGGATCTTTGGGATTTTTACATCGATAATACCATACTAAAAGAAGATTACGAGATGACGATGAAGTTCGGCAGTGAAGAGGAAAAGGAAGCCATGGAAGACAAGATAATCATCGGTGAGCTGCACAAAGCAAGTAAGAGACCGCTGGAAGATAAATATGGAGAGTTGGTCAAGGAGTTGATGGAATGAGAAAGAACATAAGATTGTGCGGCAGCGGAGGTCAGGGGATCATGACCGCCGGATACATACTCGGTAAAGCCGCGAGTGTATTCCACGATTACAAGGCCGTTCAGACACAGAGCTACGGACCGGAAGCACGAGGTGGCGCCGCACGTTCGGAAGTCATCATCTCCGATAGAGAGATAGGCTACTGCGGTCTGGTGGAAACGGAGTATATGATGGTTATGTCACAGGCCGCCTTCGACAAGTACAGTTTCGATCTTTCTAAGGATGCAGTGGTTGTTATCGATCCTGACCTAGCGCCATATGCAGAATACGAAGGATTGATCAAGGTCCCCGCAACTCAGATAGCGGAAGAACTGGGAAACAAGATAGTTGCGAACATAGTCATGCTCGGTGCATTCAACGCCGCAGCGGACCTGGTACCCGAAAAGGCTTTGGAAGAAGCTCTGAAAGACACCGTACCTAAAAGATTCACCGATCTTAACGTAAAGGCATTAAGGGAAGGTATCAAAAGAGTAAAAGATAGCCAGTAATCTCAGCCGATCATCCCTATCCTACCCAATATAACTGCCAGCGAAAACACCACCATACAGATAGGTAGTATGGTGCCGAGATCGTTTTTGAACTCTACGGGATCCATCCTGGACCGTATGCCCGTGGAGAAATAGGTTATCACACCACACATGAGTATAAGGTATATACCTACGATGGTAGTGAAGGCATACGGAGAGATCATCTCCATGGTCGTTATCTCAGAGAATATATCGTACAGCATGAAATACAGCGAAACAACCACACCCATGACCACCGGTGCAAAGATCATGGCGGTGCCCTTCATCATCTCGACAGATTGAGATAGTTTTGACTTGATATCGTGGTCCATCTCGGCCATATCTCTAAGAAAATTAGATATCTGGATGATGGTTTTTCCCGCTTCATGTGGATCTTTTTTGGATACTTCCACAACGGTCTTCATGGTCGCTTTTATCGTGCGAGAGGGTAAGTTTGTCAGTATACCGTCATCGCCGAAAAGGGTGTCCTCCAGTGTTCGACGGTCGACTTGAAGCGCGCATGTTATCTTTTTGAACAGTTCACCGATCTCGGTTCCTCCCATGGACTTCCCGGTTCTGTTGAAGGCTAGCTCCAATGAGATACCCTCGGCTATACGACTTCCAAGTTGGAAAAGTGCATCCGGGAATTCGCGCTCCATGGTGTTTATCATCCGCCTTTCTTCTTTAACTTTTAAAGTGCGTGCTAAACAGTAATAAGTCACCGCCGCTACAGGTGGCCAGAACAGCGGAAGCGGCATAAGGAATTTTATGTGTGTAGGTATCAGAAACAGTGGTATCACCAATAATATCCCGATGATTATGGCATTGAAGAGTGTCTTCTTTACATCGGTATTATCCGGTATCTCTGGCAGAGATGTGGTACCCGGTCTGTCCCCCAGTATCTTATAGGAATATATCAAAGCGCCACCCGGAGCTGCTACGTTCATCAGGATCACCATATGGATCGTACCGATACCTCCTTCGCTGACGTTACTTTCAGTCTCCATGGCTCCCACGTTAAGTCCACCCAAAGCGAGCATGGGCAGCATGGCGCCGATTATCAACGGAAGCATGATACCGATGGCGAACAGGATGGTGGTAGGTGTACCTAAAGAATTGGAAAAATCCTCTACCTGACGTTTGGTCCCCCGGATGATTATGTCGTTTGCCTTCTCCAATGCTGAATTAAGGCCGGTCCTGGTCTTCTCCAGCATGGCGGACCTGATAGCGTACAGAGAACGTTTCAGGTCTTCGTTCCAATCGCCCCACTGGAGTGCAAAATCTATGAATGATTCTTCCAGACTTGATTTATTCCTTGTGTAAACGTCCCACAATACTTTGTTAAGACCGGAGGCCATGGGCTCTTCTGTGTGCTTCGCCGAGAAAGATACCGCGCGATATAAGGAAGGCCTAACACGCATAGACATGGTCATGTAGTTTATACTCTCAGGGGCCCGACCGATAGTTTCCGCCTTCAACCGCTTTTCAAGAAGATCGGGATAGCTGGAGATGATCATCAGTACCGTCGTTGGTACGATAAGTATGGTGGGTACCGCGTACAGTAATAGTTCGAAGAGATCGAATGCGTGATATAGATAATGAACCGCTGCGAAAACAGAGATCACAGCAAATAGAGATAGAAGTGACATGAATATCGAAAAGAAAAACACCTCTTCATACTCAAGGTCCATATCCACGAAGTACATGGTCTTCTTGAATTGACGGTGGCGATACGCTTTTTCTGACATCTCGAAGGATCTTTTTGCCTTCTTTAGTTTTTTAGCCGCCGCTCTGTACTCTTTGGAGTCCTCACTTTTTACTATCTTTATCTCTCTGAGTGCCCCTTCGGCCCTGCGTAACGTCTTATTTCTTTTAACGTATTCATCACGCTTTTTCTCCCTGGTCTCCTCTCTTTCTTCCCTTGTGGGGCCCCATCTTCGGCTTAGCGCTCTGCACGCTCGTTCATACCATTCAGACATATCTAACTCTCTCTTCGTACCATCTTAGCCAGTCGTTCTTCACGTCCTCATAACTTCCAGTGCCGTGATATTCTTCCACCAAGTTCCAAAACATATCGTTTCCTTCGGCGATCCATCCCGGTCTGAGAAGTTCGATGCCTTTGGATTGTGACGTTTCCACCATCTTTTGCCTGATAAGGGCCCGGACGTTTATGTTCTCTATAGCGGCTTCGTATGTGATACCCCATGAGCGTGCTATCGAGCCTATCTTCTCCGAAGTCCGCTTGAATGTGTCAGTAGCATCTAGGCCGGAGGTATCCCCGTAGGCCATTATATCGTAAAAGTCACCGTCGTTATACTCGGATATGTGCGTGACTCGCCGCTTTCTCTTCTGCATCCCACCGGGCCGGATTATACCGGCTATCACCACTATATCCGTTGCACCGAAGCTTTCCTTGGAGATGCCCATATCGTGTACCACCCTTTCGTAGATAGCGTTAGGCGAGTTACCGTGTATGGTTCCCATCACCGCACTCCCTGCAGTACCTGCCCTCATAGCTTCGTAGAGTGTACGGGCCTCCTGTCCTCTTACTTCGCCGAGTACGATGGATGACTCACCCAGTCTGAGAGATACGCGGAGGGCATCGTCGGCGGTAAGCCCACCTTCTTCTAACAGAGAGCCGACTGTCATGCACTGTACGTTGTAATCCAGCTTCTGCATCTCCTTTCCCGGGAGCTCCCTTGTATCTTCGATGGTTAGAACCCGCTGACTTTTTGGAAATTCTAGCATCAGTGCTCCCAGGAGTGTTGTCTTTCCGGCACCTCTGCTTCCGGCAACCAGAATTGTGCTTCTACCGTCTATCAGGAAGGACAGCAATCCGGCGGCCAGAGGTGTAAGGCTGCCCACTGATATCAATCTTGGAAGTGTCCAAGGCTCGTTGTTACGCCTTCTCAGGGCGAATGCTGTACCGTCGGGGCTTAAGGGAGAGCCGATGACAGTAACCCTTGTATCGTACTCCTCCAGGTCCGTTTCCAATATAGGGAAGGCTTCGCTGAACGGTTTACCGCTTTCCGAGCGGAATCGTGAAAGTATGCTCTCCATGTCCCGCTGCGAGAATTGGACGTTAGTACGGCATTTTTCTCGTATCCCTGGGATCCCCCCCACTTCCAGGTATACGTGATTGCTCTCCGACGGTGCATCTACGTATATGTCTTCCACGTTTGGATCCTTCAAAAACGTCTCCATTATACCGTATCCCGCTGTGTACTTTCGCAGTAATTGTGAAAGTTCTTTGAGTTCGGATATCTCCTTATTCCGGTCCCCGCCGAGCTCGAGACCCATCCTCTTTGCCGTACGATATAGCATGTCTTTACCTCTTGACGAGATGTACTCTCCCACCTGTTCTGACCGGGTGAGGTCCATCCCCGAAGGGTAGTGTTCTGAAAGTGAGCGTTTCACCAGGTAAAGAAGCTCGGCACGTCGGTTGTCCATCTCGTATTCCGGCGGCTGTATATGGTAAAGATCCTCCGTAGAGTTAGGTAATTTGTATAGTGTGATAGTGGTATCGGCGACGGGGTATTCCAGTACCTTATTTGCACTCCTCGGTACCGAAGTGTTCACCCAAGTATAGGAGAAACCGGGTCTTAGGTTCTCTTGATCCTCGAGTATACGCCGGACACCTGTTGATATCCTATCCCCCTTTACCCCTTTGATCTCCTTCAATATCTGTACATATTCCATTATATCATCTCAAAATACCGTAGGCTTCAAGAAGAACCTTGGAGCGAAGCTGAAGGAGTTCTTTGCCCACTACAGTGAACTCTTCTTTTGCTGCTTTTCTACAGGAAGTACATCCCTTTTTAGTCATCAGATGTTTAGAATATTCCATGAACTCTTGGTATAATTTTTCTGGCTCAACGAGCATGGTCTTCTTCAATCTGGGATACATCGCACCCGGATAGATGGTGCACTTTTTACAATCGCTACCGTCTGTATCCCGGGACGATAATCTGTCCAATTCTTGCCCCAGCTGTTTCAAAGATTCCAGCACCTCTAGTGCGGTTCCGGTGTACTGCTTTTCGATGTAGTCTGAAAGTACTACCGCTGAGACGTTGAATTCTTTTTCAAGGGCGAGTAAGATACCCGGAAGACATCCGCCTATGGAAAATTCCGTATCGCATTCCCTGCAATTGATTATCAGCTTACGCTCTCCCCTTTCCTGTCTGATATTATGATCGCAACTTACCGCTTCTCGAGGCATAATGACGAGCCGATTTCAGGCTTAGTTATAAGTGTTGCCGTGGGATCAAACAGAATCTAATATATCCTTCATCCTCAGGCTGTCCCTGTCGAGTTCGGGGGTTTCGCAGATCACGGTGATATCATAGGATCTTTCTTTGATAATCGGTGCGAGCAGTGCAAAATCAGGCTCTTTGTCTTCGAGGTTCAGATGAGAGCGTTCACCGGTATCGTTGTATTCTATGGATGAGAAGTGGGAGTGCAGCGGCCCATCGTTGATGGATTCGTACTTCTCCAATAGTTCGCGAAAATCCTCTTCGGATTTTAGGATACCATTGTACCTGGCATGGTAATGGGCGAAATCAAGAACGGGGACTACTACATCGCTCTTTTCCATGACGGCTTCGATCTCGTCCAAGGTTCCCCAGCTTTTCTTTCTACCCATCTGTTCCAGACCTATCTTCACGTCCAGAGATTCCTCTTTTATCATGTCCGAACATTCCTTTACGTTCTTAGCTATCATCTTCGTTGTTTCTTCACTGTTCATATCTCCGTAATAACCGGCGTGTACGGTGATGATCCAAGCGCCCATGATATGACCGAGACGTGCGGACTTCATTATCCGCTCTTTGCTTTTTTCTATGACGTCTTCCTTTTCGGAATTAAGATTGATGTAATAAGGTGCGTGGATGCTCAAACGTATATCGTGTTTTTTTGCTTCTTCACCGATCTTTTTTGCCGTTGATTCTTTCATCCTCGCACCCCGTACGAACTGCACTTCCATGGCAGTCAAGCCTTCCTCGGCTAGGTATTTCATACTTGCTTCGGTTCCCTTTACTCCGTGGGGTGTTCCCCCTGGTCCCAGGTATATCATCAAGGTACATTCTTGATTGTGCAGTATAACATTTTCCCAACACAAAGGTTAAATCATGTCTGAATCCTTTTTCTAACGTGTTGATAAAAAAGTTAGAGAACGATTCGGCTTTTACAGGTACACTTCCAAAGGGCTGTCGCTACTGTAGATCAGGAGGTAAGATGGTGTTACTGATAACCGGTCGCTGCGAAGGTACCTGTTGGTACTGCCCTCTCTCAGAAGAGAAGAAGGGTAAGGAAGTCATCTATGCTGACGAGCTGCTTAGCTCTTGCGAAGAAGATGTTATGGATGAGGCTCGATGTATCGATGCCTTGGGCACGGGGATCACCGGTGGAGACCCGCTTGTGGTCGACGATACCTTCGAATACATAAGGGCCTTAAAAGCCACTTACGGTCCGGAGCATCACATCCATCTTTATACACAGATAACGGACATAGACAAGCTACGAAGAGCATGTCGGATGGGATTGGACGAGATAAGATTTCATCCACCGGTGGATACTTGGATCTCTATAGAGAGTACCGAGTATCCCTTGATCATTGAAGAGCTAAAAAAATATCCTATAGACGTGGGTATCGAGATACCGGCTATACCTACCATGCACGAGGAAACCCGTCATCTTCTGGGTATACTTGGACCGCTTGTAGACTTCGTCAACCTCAACGAGCTGGAGTTTTCGGCTACCAACTGGGAAGAACTGTTAGCCAGGGGTTTCAGAGAGAAGAGCGACGAATCCAGCGCTGTCAAGGGGAGTCAGGAATTTGCCATGGAACTGCTGGATGAAGATTTTAAAGCATCGCTGCATTACTGTTCAGCGTCTTTCAAAGACGGAGTACAGATGAGGAACAGGATTATGAGAAGGGCACGCCGGGTAGTCAGGGATTGGGAGATAATCACAGACGACGGCACACTGGTCAAAGGTGTGATATCTTGTGACCACCCCGAAGAGATGGTCAAGACACTCTTGGAAGACTACGACGTCCCTGTGGATAAGGTGTGGCTCAATGCAGTGAGCAAAAAGGTAGAAGTGTATCTACCCATACTTGAAGAACTGGCCCCGCTACTGGATGAGGATTGCTATGGTGTAGAGATGTATCCCACCGCCGACGCTCTCGAAGTCGAGCGATGGCCGATACCCCCTAAGAAGCGATAAATTAAACTATAAGCATCACATCCCCAAAATGTCTCACCGCCCGATTAGTGTAGTCTGGATATCATAGGGGCCTGCGGAGCCTCTTACCCGGGTTCGAATCCCGGATCGGGCACTTTTACGACCAGAGGGAGAAAAAGTGACCGAAACGGGTTCGAACCGAAGGTTCGACGAGCAAAATGGCTTGTTATTTTGCGAGCTTTTGGAATGGCTACGGTGTAGGCATTCCGAATGGATCCCGGATCGGGCATTTTTACTAGCTCCCGGATGCGTAGCTAAATATCTTCAAATACCGAAACTGTCTTGAGCAACAAAATAGACTTTTTTTAAAATTGCCATCCTTCCTTTCTGAACATGTCCAATATATCAATACACTCGATGTTATAAGTCTTACATACATAAGGTATTTTGATCTGGTTACCTCGAATCTTTTCCTCCGTAACCACAATTTTTTTGATCTTTACAAGAGTCGACTGTTTGCTCTGAGCCATATCTATTGCCATGGCGATAACCCATGGGTCGGCATCATATATGCGGTCTAACCTTATCATAGAGGGATATTTCTTAAGAAGTTCTCTTACGATATCTATCTGCTCGTTAGTAGGTTCAACAAATATTTTATTATTGTTCTTTACCCAATCAAAAAGAATATCGTCCTTGCGACTGATCTCTTTGTAAACCTCCTTCGGTGCCAAAAGCCGATTTTGTCGGATCAAATTCTCTATGTTATGCCATACACCGGGATAGACGTCCATGGGATTATGTCTATTCAACTCGATCAATGATGATGTATCTATGATATATTTAACTAGAGTCATTTTCTCGCCTTGGCCAGTACCTTGTCGAAATTCCGTGATTTAACGGACAAATAAGTCAGAGCGTCTGAGTAAGTGATATTATCATTATCGTAATTGTTCGCTACAAGAGAAAGGAATCTGTTTCCCACCTCGGAAAGACATCTTCTATCCTGTGGGATACCGCCTTTTTGTTTTTTCTGTTTTGCTTCTGGTTCATCCGGTCTGTATCGGTCAAGGGTTTTTTCGTACTCCTCTCGGATTATGAAGTCTAGTTTGAACATGTTATAAAGAAGCATGGCCTTGCTGACCTTGTATCTATATTTCAAAGAACCCAATGTCTTCGTATCAGTCAATTCGCCTTCGTATTCCTTGAAGAGCTTTACAGCCAGATCTCTTGGTAGAAGAAAATTCGCTGAAAAAATGTTGCACCATCTTTCTATGTTGTTAGAATATTTAACAGTCGCATCCGGGATATCTATCACGGTTTCACCCAATAATACATGGCCGAACTCATGCATCAAGGTAAATAATCTTGCTTCCATGCTGTCTTTAGTGTTGATAACCATGATATTCGGCGTTCTGTCAGTTAGTGCAAAACCTCTAGCATCCTCCAGAGGCATGGATAATTGAAATACAAGGACGTTCATATCCTCGAGTTTATCCCTTATATGATGAAACATCTCGTAGGGTGTTTTGAATTTTCTCTGCTGTTCTTCCGAGAGGTTGAACATATCTCTGTATTCGTAAGCAAGTTTTTCGGGGTCATCATCAAGGGTAGCTCTTTTCACCATCGGGATTGTTGAGTAACTAATGTTCTCGGAGAGTTCGTTACCTACCTTTTGTAAACTTCTGGCCTTTCTGATGGTATATATCGTCTTTTTGTCGAATATATCTTTTTTTTCAGGAAGCATTCGATAATCCTTGGGAAGGGGAGGTTCCGGAAGCGGTTCGGAAAGAAAAAATGATGCCAGCGGCCTTTTGTAAGCTTTAGAGAGTTCTTCGAGTTGTCTTAACGTCAGCTTCCGTTCTCCTCTTTCTACGGCACCTATCACATTTACACTTGTTCTGAGTCTTTTTGCGGTATCTTCGATCGACCAGCCAGAGCTCTCTCTGAGCCACTTGAACACCATCGGATCGACTTCGGTTTTTAGAGAGTGAGTCATTCGAAACACCTGATAGTTGAAGGGGAGTATGGTATTTTTAAATTTGGGTGAACCATTTATAATCTCACTTCTTTCTGTTTCACAACCTAATACTGATGCTAAAATATAATGGGGTGCAATATACATCATCCAAATCTCGATCCGATATCATTCACTTATATAGGGACGGTTGATATCTTTGGCCCCGTATTGCTTATGGATTTCATCCATAGATGAACCAGATGTTCACCGGGCATTTATCAGCATCCACAACACCTGAAATTTAATGATGAAAGCCTTAGATCGGAACAGGCCTCCATCGTTTTGTTCTTCTTAGGTATAGTTTGGGTAAATACTGATGGAAAATATTATAAACTATAGACATCATTTTAATAATGTTCAAATATAAGAGTGAAAATATGACCTCAGTTATAAGTAAACTGGATGATATCCTCATCAAGGTAGGGCGATATCATGATAGAGATGAATTGATGGAGGATGCACTCCGGGCATTGATACGCTCGAAACCTAATTTAAAGAAAGACTTTGCCGTAGAATTATACGATAGAGGAGATGTATCTCTATCTAGAGGGGCGGAAATAGCTGGTTTGAACTTAGAGGAGTTTAAAGAGGTACTTAAAGAAAAAGGAGTAAAGATCCGAGTGCCGGAGATATCTACAAAGGAGCTGGGAGAGGAAGTGGACCTGATACTCGGTGTATCTTGATGATCATAGCAGACTCTGACATACTCAGTATGTTTGCTAAGGCAGATAGTATCGATCTCCTTATCAGACTTTTTCATAACGAAGTATATATGACTCCAAAGATAAGAGATGAGATCGTGGTGCCAAAAGAATACGGATATGGATTTCCAGATAAAATAACATCAAAGATCGATATTTACCCTATCGACAAAGAAGTTTTAAACAGATACGAGGATTTGCTAAGAACGAGGGCGTAGACGTCATATCACTTCAAGCCATTTTAAGATCTCTGTGGAAAAGTAAGATACTAAGGAAAGACGAAGTCGAAGAGTTACTTAAAACACTGATAGAAGTCGATGACTTATCGATCAACAATAAAACAAAAAGAGTTATTTTTCAGGAGTAGAGAAGGGTTCATGTATACCTCTATCACCCCAGTAACGAGATCGACCGATGTTATCTTATCGTGTTACGGCTCAGACCGCGTGATGTAACGGATGTCCAAAGAACACACGCCTTTTGTGGCGCTCCTGTTTGTGTGTTTATCCTCTTAGGTTCACTCCCAAACAAACCGACCGTTCTCCATGAGAGGTTCGCCGTCCAGGTGGATGTTTCCCTTCTTCATCACTTTTATCATATCCATGTGGATGGCGCTCTGGTTGCCCTCTTTTTCCTCACCCACCGATCTGGGGATGGCGTATCCAAGAGCTAGGTGGATGGTGTCGCCCATCTTCTCGTCGAATAAAATATTCCTGGTGAAGCGGTCGATCTGCCTGTTCGTACCGATACCCAGCTCTCCCAATCGTCGGGCGCCTTCGTCGGTTTCCAGCAGGTCGGCCAGAAGATCTTCGTTACGTTTTGCAGAGAACTCAACCACCTTTCCGTCTGAGAACTCCAGCCTAACGTCCTCTACTTCACGACCGCGTATCATCATTGGCATGTCGAAGAGGATCTTTCCTTCTGTACTCTCCGGATGTGGAGCTACATAGACTTCTCCACTGGGAAGATTGTGCTTTCCGTCAGAGTTCACCGGGACCATACCGCCGATCCTAAGCTTTATATCTGTCTCCGGACCGGTTATGTGGACTTCGTCAGCGTCTGCCAGCCTCTCGCGTAAGATCTCCTGCATCTCATATACTTCCTTCCAATCCCGTATTATCGCTCTCCACACGAAGTCCTGATACGCCTCCAAGGACATACCGGCCAGCTGTGCGGAGGAATTCGTCGGGAACTGAGTTATGGAGATCCTTTTATCAGAAAGCAATTCCATTATGGGTTTGTGAGCTTTTGAAAGTGCCGAGAGTCGTTCGCCGGGTACGTCTCCCATGGCGGTTAGATTATCGTCTCCGTGCACGGCGATCACAACGTCTGATTCCTTGAAGAGTGAAAGCATGTGTTTCGGGGTATCTATCTCACCCTTTCTATTCAGCAGATACGAGCGTGAAGCTTCGTTCGAAGTGTACAACGTAACTGGATTAGCTCCCCTCTTTCCTATCTCCTCGTAAAGTGCCACCACGAGCTCGTGGGCCGTAGGGTGCGCCCTTATCAATACGTTATCTCCTTCTTTAACTTCGGTACTCCAATCCACCAGTATCTCTGCGTGTTTTTTGATCCTTGCGTCCATATGAATTCCTCTATGTTAAGGAGGATGTGAATAGTCGGTATATAATTTATGCCCCTAGACCCACAATCTTTTTTACCTTGTCCTATCTCACACTACACATATGCAGAAGCGTACCGATTTTGATCACAGCATTGCATGGAACCTGAAGTTCGACAACATGCTGCCGGAGCTTTCTTGGTACTGGTGGTGGTGGTTATTCTTCATAGACGATCCTGAGGATCCGAAGAGACCGAAGCAGTTGATGATACTCTGGTCCACCAAGTACACCGACGATATAAAGGTGAACGATAAGCACTGGTCGGTCAAAAAATTCCCGAAATGGCACGATAACGTTCTGAAGTTCAACGGCATGACGGCTGCCTGGTGGTACGACGGTAAAGAGATGCACGAACCTATAGTGCTGAAGGAGATGGATTTCGAAGTCGTCGGTGGTAAGGAAGAGGGCGAGCTGAAACCATTGTGTGATGATGATTATCGCTTCTTCGGCTCGCCGGAAGAGTATAGTGTGAATATGATCGACGATCAAAACGACTTCAGACTAAAGTTGACCCCTTGGAACGATTATATGCAGAAACACCGCTTCAAAGAGAACTACTACACCAAAAAGTACAGTTACAATATAATGAAGATTTACGGTATGAAACTCGGTGGACATGTAGACGGAAAGAAGGTTACTGGCTCGGCTTATTTCCAGCGTGTTAACGTCAATGCTCCGGCGGTACCGTGGTATTGGGGTATAATACACTGTGAAGACGGTAGTTTTATCGATTATTTCAACCCCTTCATCGGACCGCAGATATTCCGCACTAAGGAAAAACCTCGTTCGAGACTCGATTGGGGAGATATATCTCTTTCCAAGTCGTTGGAGTTCTACCATAAAGAGAGTGACACCGAGTTCAAATTCGATAAAAAAGATATCGAGATAAGGCACGAGTTCCAGGATGAGCATCCGGTATTTTACGTAGACGGCGAGGACGATAGAAAACTGATACACCTTGAACTAAAGGCATACTCCAGAGCACACTGGAGATTTCAGCAAGCCCGAAAGTACGGTATGAAGTCCATACTGTATTACAATGAATACCCCGCTTCTCTCAGAAACTTTAGATTCGAGAAAAAGGACGGCAGTCTGAAGTTGGATAGAAAGGACCTGGGCAAGACCTATGCTAACTTTGAACATACATGGGGTAAGATACTGTAGGCGAACAATTTTAAAACCCCCTGAGATATCTCGAATAGATAATATGAGAGAGGTACCGGTTGCCGAAGCGTCCGAGGGGGACAGGATAAGGCTGACGAAGGATGAAAGAGATTACGAAGGGATACTCATGCCCCACCACCGTTTTAGCGGAGAGGATATCATCACCCTAAAGCTCGATAACGGCTATAACATCGGGCTCAAAGTAGATGTTGATACAAAGGTGGTTTTGCTGGAACGTGGCACGGATCGAGTAGAAAGTACTCCCGAGACACCGAAGGTTGACAAGGGAAAGCCCCAGATATCCATCATCGGCACCGGCGGTACCATAGCGAGTTACGTAGAATACGGCACCGGTGCGGTCCACCCTGCGGAAACCGCTGCAGAGGTGCTTTACTCCAATCCTGAGATCGCTTTGAGATGCAATCCGACAGTGAAGATACTACTGAGTAAATTGAGCGAAAACATCACTCCCAATGATTGGGTGACCATCGCAGATGCGGTTTTAAAAGAGTTCGATTCGGGTGCAAAAGGTGTTGTGATAGCCCATGGTACGGATACTATGGGATACACTTCAGCTGCCCTTTCTTTCCTGTTGGACGATATACCAAAACCGGTGGTCCTTGTGGGCTCTCAAAGGTCCAGCGACAGACCGTCTAGCGATGCACCTTTGAACCTGCTGGCGGCCATAGACGTTGCAAAGTCGAACGTAAGAGGAGTATACGTGGTCATGCACGAGGCCATGGATGACAAACGCTGTGCCGTACACCACGGAACAAAGGTACGGAAGATGCACACCAGCCGGCGGGATGCCTTCAAGTCCATCAACACCAAACAGGCCGGATGGGTGGAGCCCCTGGACAACGGTATGAACCTGGAAGGACTGCCAGAGAGGGAGAAAAGACCTGCCGCTAGGTTGGGCGGGATGGAGCCCGAGGTCGCCTTCCTATATGTAACACCGGCCCTCACCGAAGACGATATCGTTCATGCGGGTGCGAAGAAGGGTATAGTACTGGTGGGAACCGGTTTGGGCCACATGAGGTCTGACCTTATACCAGTTTTAAAAGAGATCATCGATGAAGGTAAGCCTGTTGTCATGACCAGTCAATGTCTCTACGGCACCGTGAACAACTATGTGTACGCCAACGGTAGAAAACTGCTGGAAGCGGGAGTGATCACGTGTGGAGATATGCTCCCGGAAACGGCTCTTGTCAAGCTGATGTGGGCACTTAGCATCTCCGATCAAGATGTGAAGGAGATCATGACAACCAACGTAGCCGGAGAGATGAGCGACAGGAGGGTGGAATGATGGATTACAAAGAATTAGGGCTAAGGGTAGGGTTGGAGGTCCATCAACAGCTTGATACCGGTAAACTGTTCTGTAAATGCCCTTCTGAGCTGGTAGAGGAAGAGGGGAACAAAGTACTGCGCAGTTTGAGGGCTACCGCGAGTGAGATGGGGGATATAGACGCCGCTGCCATAATAGAAGCCGCTAAAGGACATCGTTTTACATACCAGCAGCCTGAAGCTTCATCGTGCCTTGTAGAACTGGACGAAGAGCCGCCGGGAGAACCGAACGAAGAGGCCATGGACGTCGCTCTGAAGATGTCGCTCCTGATGGGTTCTAAGGTCATGGACGAGATACAATTTATGAGGAAGATAGTGATAGACGGGTCCAATACCACGGGATTCCAAAGGACCGCGCTCGTGGCCATGGACGGGACTCTCGAGGTCAACGGCAAAGAGATCGGTATCCCCACCATATGCCTTGAGGAAGATGCGGCCCGGAATATAGACGAGGGAAAGAAGAACAAGACATACCGTCTGGATCGTATCGGTATACCCCTTGTGGAGATCGTCACTTCTCCCGACATGGAAACTCCGGAGGAGGCAAGAGAGGTAGCCCAGACCATAGGAGGTCTTCTGCGCGCTACCCGTAAGGTGAAAAGAGGACTCGGTACCATAAGAGAGGATGTTAACATATCTATAACCAAAGGTTCAAGGGTAGAGATCAAGGGCGTGCAGAATCTTAAGATGCTTCCGGAATACGTTAAAAAAGAAGTGGTGCGTCAGGTGAATCTGCTTGATATACGGGATACACTGCTGTCAAGAGGCGCAACTGTGAACCCGAAAATCGGGGACGTCAAAGAGATATTCAAGGATACCGAGAGCAGCATAATCAAGAATAATCTGGACAGTGGGAAGGGAGTTTACGTGATGAAACTGAAGGGATTCGCCGGACAGCTTCGAGGTGAGGAAGGCGAACCGCTACTGGGACCGGAGCTTGCGGCATACGCGAAAACCACGGGTATAAGAGGTATATTCCACAGCGACGAACTACCGGCATACGGGATAACGGATGAGGAAGTCAGCAAGATATCGAAAAAACTGTCGCTTGATAAGGATGACGCATTCGTGCTCATATCCGAAAGTGAAGAACGGGCGAGATCGGCCGCAGAAAGAGTGGTTGAACGTGCGAAGATGGCACTGGAAGGTATACCTGGAGAGACCAGGAACTCCCAGATAGACGGAAGTACCGTTTATCTACGCCCGATATCCGGAGGTGCCAGGATGTATCCCGAAACAGACGTTCCTCCCGTAAGGATCGAAGAGGACATACTCGATACTCTCTCCGAAGACCTTCCGGAGACCCCGGAAGAGCGTATAAAAAGATATCAAGAAGACTACGGGTTGAACCAACAGCAGAGCCAGCAGCTGTTCAGAAAGGGCTACGATATCATCTTCGAAGAGATAGCGGATAGATACGGCGATCCCGGTGTAGTGGCCAATACGTTCCTGCAGACGTTCTCCGAGTTGGAAAAGGACGGATACGATCCGGACGAGGTAGAATATCAAGAGCTCAGAGAACTCTTCGAAAAATTCTCCGAAGACGAATTTGCCAAGGAAGGTATACCCGAGATACTAAAGGGACTCGCGGCTGGAAAAAGTGTTGATGAAGCCTTAGAATCTTCGGGTATAGAGAGCGTTGACACTATGGACGTGAGAGATATGATAATAGATATACTGGACGAGAGAGAGGGGTTCATAAACGAACGTGGACTGTCGGCCATGGGACCGCTCATGGGCGTCGTGATGAAGGAATTGAGGGGAAAGGCCGACGGAGAAGTGGTGAGTAATATATTGAAGGAAGAGCTGGCTAAGAGGCTGTCCGATGAGTGAAGATGATCTGTTGAAAAAGTTAAAAGATGGCGACGATGCCGAGAGAGCGGTGGCTGCAAAAGAACTCGGCCTTCAGGGTGATATCGATTCTGTAAGATCATTGATAAATGCACTCAAGGACGAAGTAGATACTGTTCGAGCCAACGCCGCCCTTGCACTGGGGCATATCGGTGACGAAAAAACGATCAAAGAGTTGGAAGCATCACTAAAGGACGCATCATGGCAGGTAAGACACGATGTTCTCAGCTCGCTGGGTCGCTTGGGCTCTCCCGTGGAAAATATAATACCACTATTGAAGGACGATATCCCCGAGGTAAGGGCTAAAGCCATCGAAACCCTTGGTAAGCTGGGTGGAAAAAAGGCATTGAAGACGGTCATGAAATACGTAGATACCGAAGGTATGACCGAAGAAGTGGCGGAGGCATTGGAGAACATAGGAGGAAAAGAAACCATAAAACCACTTAAAGTACTCTATAAGAGCGGTGATCCAGGGGTCAGAGAGATCGCCATCAGGGCTGCCGGTAAGATAGAGGGAAAGGAGTCAAAAGAGCTTCTCATCAGCGCGTTAAAGGACAGCAGCTGGAGAGTGCGTGAAGAAGCCATCAAAGCACTGGGAGATAAGGAAGATAAGAGTGTAGTACCTATCCTTCAGGATTGCTTAACCAGTGACAACATATACGTGGTAGAAAGAGCCTTGAAAAGCATAGCGATGATCGGAGAAGGGGCAGATATTAGCATACTACAAGATATGCTTGACCATGACGAGCCTTCCGTGCGTTCAGCTGCTTCTAAGGCCATAGGCTCCATGGGAGGAGATGAAGCCGAAGAGATACTCCTTTCAACCCTTCTAGACAGTCGGCATCCGCTGGTTGTATGGTCTGTGGTAGATGCGTTAGGCAAGCTGGCCAAGAAGCAAGGCACATCAAATATAAGAAAGGCATCGAACTCTTCGGAAGACGAACAGAGATATATGCTCGCCATCGTATCGGTTACGGCAGGGGATGAAAAAGGTATAGATACTGTGCTGGACTGTATGATACACGAAAGCTGGAAATTCAGACAAAAAGCCGCAGAGGCTTTGTCTCAGATAGTCCTAAGCGACGTAAGTAAAAACCGATCCAAAAAAGTGGTCAAAGCCATGCTGGAGGCACTTGAGGATACCGACCGATGGGTTCGGGCGGCGGCGGTATCTTTCTTTGACAAGCTGTTGAAAGATGATAGTTTCAAGGAGTACCACGAAAAAACGATGAACGCCCTCAAAGAAAGAGCAAAGCAGGAGATAGACGAGGACGTTAAGGCTATCTTAGGAAAAGTTCTAGCAGATTAACTTCAAAAAGTTATTATACTTTTGTTACTTAAAATCAGTATATGGCTCAAGAGACCATCATGCTGATCGCGGTGCTGCTGGCAGCAGCCTTCGTACCTTCTTTGGTATACATGATCTGGATACGTAACTCAGAAAAATTCGGGAAGATACGCTGGCTTAATATGTTCAAGATGTTCAGTTGGGGAGCTATAATCGCAGTCCTTATGGCCGTATTACTCTCACTTATCTTCATCAATGTATTGTCAATGGAATCACTTCAGAGAGAGTATCAAGTGCTGAAAGATCCTACAGTCATGTCACTGGTGATAGTGTGCGTTGTGGCACCTATAGTCGAAGAGTTCACTAAAGTATTGGGTTTGTTCACTGTAAAAAACTCCATAATCGAACTGGAGGATGGTCTTGTGCTGGGGGCGGGTTCGGGCCTGGGTTTCGCGGCTACGGAAAACCTGCTTTACGAAAGTAACGCGTTATTCGCCCAGGGCGTTCAAGCGTTCATCATCGTCGTCGTTATTCGAAGTGTGGCCAGTACGCTCTTACACGGAAGTTCCAGTGCCGTTGCCGGGTACGGGGTATCAAAGGGACTCATCAGAAGAAGCTATTCGGCAGTGCCTTACTACTTAGTAGCGGTACTGATGCACGGCGGGTTCAATTACCTTGCATCCTTCGGGATGCTATACGATGGAAATATACCCGTTCTGGGCCTCATCGCGGCGCTGTTTTTTTCCATAACCGCATTCAAGCTTGTTAGGGGAAAAATAATAGACCTAGACAACGATTTTTCGTATTACAGGAAGAGATAAAATGAAAGGAAAGCTATTTCCGGAAAGTGGTAGGGATATTGAAGACATAATGGAAACTCTGGAAGAGGTTGAAAGATGTGAGATGAAATTCGGCTCGGGGCATGTTTTCGGTTCTATGTGTTCCGAACCTCTGGAGGTGGCAAAAAAGGCACATTCCATGTTCATCGAAGCGAACCTGGGGAACCCGGGGCTGTGCAGAGGGGCCGAGAGGTTCAATGAAGAAGTACAGATCGCAGTCGGCGAGCTTATCAACGCCCCTATAGATTGCGAAAGACTCACCATCGGAGGGGGGACGGAAGGTAACATACTAGCTCTGTGGAGAGCGAGAAACGAAACCGGCAGACGAAAGGTGATATTACCGAAGAGTGCACACTTTTCCTTCCTGAAGGCCTGCGATATACTCGAGATGGAAGCCGTCTACCTGCCGCCTAACGAAGAGTATATGCCTGACCTAGATGTGCTTGAGGAGATGATAGACGATAGTATATCTGCCGTAGTAGGCGTTGCCGGTACCACCGAGCTGGGACTCATCGAGCCCATAGAAGAGATGGCCGAGATAGTTGGAGATATTCATCTCCATGTGGATGCCGCCTTCGGAGGTTTCGTTATACCTTTCCTCAAAGACTTGGGATACGACCTCCCGTCGTACGATTTTAAGATACCAGGCGTAGATTCGCTTGTGGTGGATCCCCACAAAATGGGACTTTCCACCATACCGCTGAGTATATTCTATTCCCGAGAGCCCCTAGCATTCTCAGTAGAAGCACCGTATCTCAGCGGAAAAAGGCAGCGGACACTGCGTGGGACAAGGTCGAGCGCATCCGTACCGGCTTTCTGGGCAACGATGAATTATCTAGGTAGAGAAGGTTACCGAGAAATTATAGCACGCTGCATGGATAACACGGAATACCTCCTGAAAGAGGTTAAATCCATCGGTTTGGAGCCGATAGTAGAACCGGTGATGAACATAGCCTCTTTCCATCTAGATAACGCAGAAGAAGTTGTCAAAGAGATGGAGCGTAGAGGTTGGAATATATCCAGAACCGTGGACCCCGCAGGATTGCGGTTCGTGATAATGCCCCATGTAAACAGGGATAATATAGATATCATGACGAAGGAACTCGGCAGGGTGATCGGATAGTTTTGAAGATCGCCGGGTATGATTTTGACATAGGCAAGGCGAATGAGGAATTGGCCCGTTTGGAAGCAAAAAAGGTGATGCTCCAAGTTCCGGACGGACTGCGGAGACGAACTTATCAGATAACCTCCGAGTTAGATGCTGAAGTCACCGTATGGGGAGGCACATGCTATGGTGCATGCGACCTGCCGCTGGATATAGGTGATAACGATGCCCTGGTACACTTTGGCCACACGTGTCTTCCGGATATCGAATACGATTATGATGTTGTCTATGTAGAGGGAAGAAGTTCGGCGTCGTTGAAGATCCCTAAAGAGTTATCTGAGATCACCGAGGGAAAGATAGCGCTATACTCGACAGTACAGTACCTTGAGCTTAGGAAGGAAGTCGGCAATATATTGGAAGACGACGGATATTCTACCATCGTAGGGGAAGGAGATCCGCGTATCAAATATCCCGGGCAGCTCCTGGGATGTAATTTTTCCGCCGGCGTGGAGAAGGCTGATACACATATATACGTCGGGACGGGGATGTTCCACGCATTGGGCCTGTCCTTATCACTAAAAAAAGATGTGGCTATCTTGAACCCGGTAACCGGAGAGTTGAATTCTACGAAAAAAACCGCCGATAGGATGTTGAGAAAACGCTTTGCAGCCATAGAAGGGATCAAAGAAGCTGAGAGGATAGGGATGATCGTTTCCATCAAGCCGGGTCAAAGACGTATGGAGATTGCGGAAAAACTCTGTGAGTCGTGTGAAGGGAGATGTACACTTCTCGAATTCGACGAAGTGGAGCCTGAGCTGGTCGATTCATTCGGATGGAAAGGTATGGTAAATACTGCATGTCCAAGACTAGCGCTAGATGATTTTGTAAGATTTGATACCACCATGGTCACTCCGATAGAATTATCGATAGCCCTGGGTGAACTGGAATGGGACGACTGGAAGGTGGATGAAATAAAGGGAAAACTCTAATCTTTTGAGCTTTCGAATTCTATGGCGTTGCCCCTTTCTTTGTAGGTGGTGACTATCATCATACTTTTTACGTCTTCGATACCCTTTAGATTTGACGCTTTATTGATGATGAATTGCTTCATGTTATCGTAATCTTTGAACCGTGCCTTGACGTAGAGGTCAAAATCTCCGGTTACCAAAAAAACATCTTCGATATTGTCGTGTTTCGATAGTTTTTCAGCCACATCGTCGATCTCTTTGGTATTGACTTTTACGGCGATTATAGAACTGACACCTCTTCCCTCGTAGTAGCTAGATATCACTTTTTCATATTCCTTGTTGTTGTCTTCTATTCCCATATTTATCAACTCTTTTTAGGTCACAATATATTTAGATTTAAAGTGTATTTTCGATCTCCTCTTGTATATCCTCGTAGACTTGCTGCAGAAGATTTTCAAAGTCTTTATTCTCATACTCCACATATCTACCGGACATGATTTGAATTTTGGCTCGGAAAGACGAGTCCACCTTTAATATCTCTATAGAACAGAGCGTTTCTTCCATCCAGACACCTCGATTATCCGAGTGAAACATAAGGGTATATATAAAACTTGCTCAGATCGATTTTGATAACGGTTTTCTATATAGAATGATAGCAAACTGTGGAACGGTTTAGTGTTAAGAATAACATTTACGTACATATAACGTGTTACGAATAGTGAAAATGTTAATATATAACTCCTTTTCTGCCTTCATCATGACCGACCAACAGGAGATACACGAACTGCTGGAAGATGCAGCAGCCCTTCACGGACACTGTTGCCCGGGCCTGGCCATGGGTGTGAAGGCTTCCTTGATAGCCCTACAACAGTTGAACCTGGAACACGATGGTATGGAAGATGTATTAGCGATAGTAGAAACCAACAGCTGCTTTTCCGACGGAGTTCAATATGTGACGGGATGCACATTCGGTAATAATTCCCTGGTGTATCGAGATCTTGGAAAAACGGGTGCTACATTCGTTAAACGTGGTGAAAAAGGTGTCCGTATAATGAAGAAAAAAGATTCGAGAGATAATTGGGAAAACAGATTTCCGGAATACTCCGAACTCTTTGAAAAAGTGGTCAAAGATAGGAAGGGCAC
>CAYVTG010000013.1:388-34459 GCA_964454575.1 uncultured Thermoplasmata archaeon | reverse complement strand
TCTTGTTCGGAGTCATGTCAATCCGTAAGAGATATAGTTTGATATATATATATATCTTTCGGTGTTGTGAACGTATCTATTACAACGATCGACGGAGAGGGAAAAGTTATATACCCAAGTTTGCTTGAATTTAATAAAGTAAATTGGAGAAGATAAGATGAAACGGAAGATATGCATTGCGATGATGCTCGTGGTATTGATAGGGGCCAGTATGGCTTTCATACCTGCGAGTGCACAAACAGAACAAGAGATAACGGTGACGGATGCTAGAGGCGAGATCATAAGCTTTGAGGCGCCTCCGGAAAGGATAGTTTCCTTTATGGCGTCCAATACGGAGATACTTTTCTATCTCGGCCTGGGAGACAGGGTCGTAGCCGTGGACGATTTCAGCGACTATCCGGCCGAGGTACAGCAACTGCCAAAGGTGGGGAACGCATTCGGCGTGAACTACGAGTTGATCGTGAATATGTCGGCTGATGTTGTGGTGACGGCAAGTTACAACGAAGATATGATAGAACGTCTTGAAGATCTGGGTCAGACGGTAATCGCCACCCGGTCCACAACGATCGACGACATCTACAGCGATATGGAGATGTTGGGCAGGATGTGTGGTATCGAAGAAGAAGCAAAAGGCATGGCCGATTCGATAAGAGACGAGATGGATGACTTGAAGGTAGATCTCCCGGAAGATGACAGACCGAAAGTGCTCTACGTGATAGATACCTTCGGAGGCGTCTGGACCACCGGCGGTGAGACATTTCAGAACACGCTGATCACCAACGCCGGAGGACACAATATCGCCGCAGATAAAACGGGCTGGATATCCCTTTCGGACGAAGAGATAATATCAGCAGATCCGGAAGTGATCATAGCTACTGAAAGCGTGAGGTCCGGACTCGAAGAGATACTGGAAAAGGATTCGTGGAGCGAGATAAGCGCTGTGAAGAATGAAAATATCTTCTACGTGGACGACAACATCATGTCTAGGCCCGGGCCGAGAGTGGTAGATGCCCAGGGAGCCTTGGTAGATATAATCGCAGAGGTACTGCCGGAAGAAGAGGAAGAGCAAACTCCCGGGTTAAGCACAGCAGCCATACTAGCAACAGTAGCGACCGCCGCAATATTCGTAGATAGGCGCCGCAGATAATGAAGCATGCGCTCCGTGGTCGACCGGTGAGAGTTTTCGTACTCCTGTGTACCGCACTCCTAGCTGTTGTTGTCGCATCCGCCATGGTGGGATCTCCAGGGGTCGATATCGGGGCGATCAGAGTCATCGGTATAATCCTGTCTGGATTGCCGGGCATAGGAGGATCGATGCCGGAATACGCCGGTACCGACGTCACCATAATACGGTATATCAGGCTGCCGCGCATATTGTTGGGAGTTATCGCCGGTATCGCATTGTCTGTATCCGGTACGTCCATGCAGGGGATCTTCAAGAATCCCATGGCATCTCCATTCATACTGGGTGTATCTGCAGGGGCTGCCTTCGGAGCCGCTGCATCGGTGACACTGGGGTTGGGCATATACTCACTGCCGATCGTGGCATTCGTGTTCGCCATAGGCACAGCATTTCTGGTTTTCGGGCTGGGGAGGATACACGGAAAGACCAACGTCGCCACACTGCTCCTGGCGGGCCTGGCGGTTAATTTTCTGATGCAGTCGCTAACGGCATATCTCATATATCTGAGTCCGCCGGAGAAACGTACCAGTATAATCTTCTGGATGTGGGGCAGCTTCAACGGCACCATCTGGAAGGAATTCTGGATAGTGCTGCCTGTGGTGATATTCGGTACCATCGTGATATATGTTTTTTCAAGGGAACTGAACGTGCTCCAGCTGGGGGACGAAAGCGCACTGTATCTGGGCGTTGAAGTGGAGAAGACGAAGATGATTATGCTGGCTGCCGCCAGTCTGCTGGCCGCCGTGGTGGTTTCCTTCACAGGGATAATCGGTTTCGTAGGGCTTATCATACCACACGCCACCAGGATACTTACCGGCCCGGACCACAAGAAACTACTGCCGGCTGCCGCCCTCACAGGAGGTATGTTCATGGTGATCTGCGATACCATCTCAAGGGCCAGCGGCGAGATACCCATCGGGATAATAACCGGGCTTTTCGGAGCGCCGTTCTTTATATATCTACTACTGAGAAGCAGGGGGGAAACCGGATGGTGAGTCTGCAGATCGAAAAGATGTCCGCCGGGTACAACACAGAGGATGTGCTCAAAAACATCACGATCGATGTAAAAGAAGGCGATTTCCTCGGGATCATCGGACCCAACGGCTGTGGTAAGAGTACTTTGATAAGGGCCGTCACCAGAGTTGTGGGTTTGAGGAGAGGAGATGTTACTCTCGACGGCTGTACGATAAAAGATATGAGCAGAAAGGATATCGCTAAGAAAGCCGCAGTAGTGCCCCAGAACACCTTTATCGGGTTCCCGTTCACTGCCTGGGAGGTGGTGCTCATGGGTAGGAATCCGTACATGGGTAGATTCGAGAGCTTAAAAAAACGTGATCTCGAAAAGGCGAACCGCGCCGTAGAGATGACTGATATAGGGCATCTGAAAGAGCGTAAGGTGAACACGCTGTCGGGAGGAGAACTCCAAAGGGTGATCATAGCCAGGGCCATGGCACAGGACACGGGTATGCTACTGCTGGACGAGGCCACGTCGCACCTTGATATCGGTCACAAGATCGAAACCATGGACATGATCAAGAAGATGAATAAAGAAAAGGACCTGACAGTTCTTTCCGTGCATCACAATCTGGACATGGCCGCAAGATACTGCGACAAACTGGTATTGATCGACGGCGGCCGCGTACGTACCATGGGGTCACCGGAGGACGTACTCACACCGGGACATCTTCGAGCGGTTTACGGCATAGAGGCAGAGGTACACGAAAATCCCAGGGACGGTACACTTTACATCAGCCCCATCGGCCGCAAAGAGATAGAACACACCTATGGAAAGAAGGTGCATGTGATATGCGGCGGTGGAACCGGGGGCCGGCTGCTCAAAACACTGGTCGATGCCGGCTGTGGAGTCACGGTAGGAGTACTCAATGCCATGGATACCGACCTTGAAAGAGCGGAATTCCTTGATATAGATGTTGTAACGGAGGCTCCTTTCTCACCGATAGGAGATGAAAAGAAAGAAGAAAATCGACAAAAGATAAGTGAAGCCGAAGTGGTTATTCTCACGGATTTTCCCATCGGACCGGGGAACATCAGCAACCTGGAAGCAGGGCTGTATGCATTGGAGTCTGGTAAAAAGGTTATATTGATGGATAGGAAAGGGATAGTTGCAAGAGATCATACCGGAGGAAAGGGAGTGATCATACATCACCAGATGGTCGAAAAGGGGGCCGATTTTGCGAACTCCGTAAAGGATATAATGAGCTATATAGAATAATCCCAACTATTATATACCACTGTTTTTAATGAAGAGGTAAGTGTTCCAGTAAGGAACGCAAAATAAAGAATAGAGGTGTTAAAGTATATGGGAATAGGATTTGGCGCAACCCCTCCGGTCAATGAAGGGGAAACGTATGATGTCAAAATAGAAGACATAGGAAAAGAAGGCGATGGTGTCGCGAAAGTGAATAACTTCGTAGTTTTCATACCGAACACAAAGGTTGGCGACGAAGTAACTATCAAGGTTACCAAAGTATTGAGGACCTTGGCATTCGGTGAAGTCCTTGGAGAATCTGAAGGCGAAGCCGAGGAAGAAGATACTTTGGAGGAAGATGAAGAGGAAGATATAGAAACTATAGAATTGGATTGATACTCTAAAATAATCGCTAGAACTAAAAAACCCTTCCAAACCTTTTTATCATTATCATATATTAGTCGGAACCATGAAGAGCTCCTTTCTAGGTGTGTTCGGACATACAGCCATAGACGTTATACTTCAGGTGGACGAGATGCCGGTATCGGATACATCCACACCGGTGAATGGTAAGGTAATAAAATTCGGAGGAACCGGTGCTAACATAGCAAAGGCGTCGGCAGATCTGGATGTTCCGGTGAGATTGGTTTCCTGTGTAGGCAGCGATATTCCCGATGAATTCAGAAATACACTGATAGAGTCAGGGGTGGACCTCTCGGGCATGATGCTTTCAAAAGAACATAGGACTCCTACCTGCTGGATAATCAGCGATCGAGAAGAGCGGCAGATGGTGTTGATCGACCAGGGGGCGATGAAGTATCTTAACGAGAAGCCCGTTCCCTTGGACTCGATAAAGGGGTGCGAGATCGTCCATATCGGTACCGGTGCCCCAGAGTATTATCGACGAGTGATGGAGGCGGCTTCGAACTGCACCATCGGTTTTGACCCTGCACAGGAATTACGATACGTTTATGAGCCTGAGATATTCAAAGAGATGTTGAAGATGAGTGATATGTTTTTCTGTAATAAGGGAGAATTCGAGACTGCTCTGGAATATATCCATGGGGATGAACCGGAAGATATACTCGACTATACGGATGTATTGATACTGACCTTGGGTAAAGAAGGTAGTGTGATGCATACCAGAGAAAAAACAGAGGAATTTTCTGCATGCACTCCGAATAAGGTAGTCGATCCAACCGGAGCAGGGGATGCTTATCGCAGCGGTTTTTACGCCGGTTTATACCGGGATCTACCCCTGAACGAGTGCTGTAGGGTGGCATCGGCAAGGGCGAGTTTTGCTGTCGAATATTCGGGACCACAGGAAGGCTGCATCTCATGGGATATGGTTTTAAAACGGATGCAAAAGTGATTAATATGTCCGATTACATCATATGTTAGATAAGTAGGTGCGACTATTGATAGAAAAGGATGAACTTGTGGCCGTCTTAGAACGGATGAGCCGTGAAAGATTTCAACGGCTTTCCATGGACCTTCTGGATAACATGGGGTTTGAAACTAATACTGCTAGGAGTTTTGGGGGCGACTTCGAAGCGGAAGCAGAGTTGAAGCGTGGGGAAACGACTCTGGATTATGTTATAAGGATAACGCGGTCAGGAGGGGATCCGGAGAAAGAGGTAGATGGACTGAAGAATGCCTTGGGGCCCGGTGTAAGAGGATTCTACATAACGACTTCCGAGATAAGTAAAGAAGTCAAGACGGTAGATAACATCGAAGTTGCCGGTGCTCAGGAGTTATACGATCTGTTAAAAGAGTACGACCTACTGGCCGATTTCGACGAACACGACGATGAACGATCTCTACCGAGTGCCAGCGAGTTAAACCGGCTGATGGATTGGGCCTCTGAATTCAGAGAAAAATACAACTATCCTAAGGCCATCGAATACTATGACAAAGCGATAGAATTGAAACCAGATTCGTACAAGCCGAGGGTAAAAAAAGCCGAGGCACTTATAGAGAAGGGCGAAGCCTACGAGGCTATAGACGAATTGAAAGAGTTTATGGAAGTGGGAGTTGAAGTTCCCGATGTATGGCTCACCATGGGCAAGGCATATCATGAAGTTGGGATATACGATGAAGAGATAGAGTCCTACGATAGAGCTCTGGATCTCGACGAAGACCATGTGGAGGCATGGAACTTGAAAGGCTCTACGCTGTATGAACAGGGGCTTTATGAAGAAGCAAATCTTTGTTTCGAAAGGATCCTTGAAGTCGAACCTAAAGATGCCGGTGCGTGGAACAATAAAGGATTGTGTCTTTTTAAATTGGGTGACCTCCCGCAGGCTCTGAATTCCTTGAACAATGCCCTGGCTATAGAGCCGGATTACGAAGATGCACTGATCAATAAGGCGTTGGTCCTTGAGAATCAGAACAAGATACCAAGGGCACTCCAAGTGGCTCATGAACTAACTACACTGAGACCCGGTAAACCTGAATTCCACTATATCAAGGCGGCATACCAGGAAGCCGTCGGGGATACGGAAGGCGCGCTGCATTCCGTTGAATCGGCACTTCGGCTGAAGCCGGATTACGAACGAGCGTTGAAGCTGAAAGAAAGGTTGGAGAAGGGCCATGGTGAAGTTCCTAAAGAGGAGCCTGTAAAGCTCGACGCCGAGGAGATCGAATACGACCGGAATTATATCATCAAAAAGATACATTCTCTTGAAAGGGATATAGGCGATCTTAAATCTATCAAGCACACGATAGACTATAAAATTTCAACTGACGACGAGGTGCCAGGCCCAACTGAGGAAATGGAAGAAAAGGATGAAGAGTTAGATCATCTGAGAGGAGAAAAAGCGCGGTTAGAAAAGGAACTGTCAAAGATATGGCAGAGACGGTTGGAAGACGAGGGGCGAGAGGAGGATATCGAAAAACTCGGTAAAGAGAAAGATATCCTCGAAAAGGAACTCGAAAAACGGGAAGCTGATCTCAAGGAAATGGAGAAAACCAAAGAGATGCTGGAAGAAGAACTTCGGCAGCTTAGGGAAGGAGGAGAAGAACTCAGCCGGCAGCAGGAGGAAGATCTGGTACAGGCTATCAAGGAGAGAGAAGAGAAACTTGAGCTTTTGGTTGAAGATAAGGGGAAGATGGCTGAAGAGCTTCAAGATAGCCTTGGGCGGATCGAAGAACTACACGATAAGATAGATTCGCTGGAAAAAGAGATCGAGATGCACCGTGAGGAAGCGAAGCAACGTGATGAGATAATAGAGGATATCAAAAGTAAGGAAGAACTCATAGATGCTTTGAGTAAAGAAAAAGACGAGTTGCAGTCTAAATTGGAGGGTAGTTCATCAGAGATCGATCGTTTGAAAGAAGAGAGGGATCTTCTACAAGAAGAGGTTGACAAATTAAGGCAGGAGAGAGAACGTCGTGAACTTCTTAGAAGAGAAACCCACCAAAGGATGAGGCGTATCAGAGAGGTAGAGGCAAAGGAAAATCTGAAGTTCATGCGGAGAGCGGCAGACCTATTGTTCAAGATGAAAGAAAACAAAAAGGTCATCGAAATGGCTTCAGACAGAGGTGGAGACGCTCTGTTGAATATACTCGGTTGCGCATTGTACGAGATGAAACAGATCGGATACGCAGTTAACTGTTTCAGAGATGCCCCGGACCCCATAGGCAGATATAATCAAGAAGAGGTTTCATACGAGATGGGGCAATACAGAAACGCCGCAAATATCTCTGAGGAGATATACTTGCACTTTCCCAATACTTCGATTTACTGGGAACGGAGAGGAGAATCGTATCGTAAATTTGGGGTGCTGGACAAAGCTATAAGTGCCTATGACAAGGCCGTGTCGATCATGGGTGACGAGATAGATAGTTTTCGGCTGGCCAGGGCAAGATGCACTGCCGAGCGAAATGGACGCGTTTCTGCAATAAACGAATTGAAAAAGAGGATGGAAGAAAAAGATATCCCCGAAGGCCAGAATCTGTTAGGAGCACTGTACTATTTGGAAAGAGATTATGAAAAGGCGATTACACATTTTAGAAAGGCTGCAGAGGTCGAAAACGGGGTACATTATAACAATCTTGGGTGCACTGCATATCAACTCGAAAGGTACGGAGAAGCGTTATCTGCACTGGAAAAGGCGGTAGAAGCAGAGCCCGACAACATCGCGTTTATCAATAATCTCGGATTCTGTCAGCTTGAGAGGGATTTAACAGAGGCCGCTAGGAGCAACTTCAAAAGGGTTATAGAGATAGATGAAACAGATCCAGTAGGGTGGTATAACCTAGGTATAGTTATGAAGAGGCTCGATGAAAAGGATTGGAATAAACATATAGAGAAAGCCTTGGACCTTGCGCCGGGATTCGAAGAAGCTAAAAGGATACTGGAACTTTAGATAAATGCACCTATATCATCCGTGGTCATACCGAGGGATGCGGCTGCGTTGCAAAAATCAAAAATGATTTTTCCACTGACTCATATTTTTTTCTAAAATATTCGTGCCGGGATCCACACATCAATTCCCCAACTATGATGTGGTTAAGATCGTACGCAAGCCCAACACAAAATCATACCGAGAAATGCGGCTGCCGGGATTTGAACCCGAGTAGCAAGCTTGGGAAGCTTGAGTCTTACCAGACTAGACCACAGCCGCGGGGGGAGACCCCTTTATTTCGTGTGGAAACACACGGAAGGATCACCTTTTGATATTGTACTCTTCTTCCCTTTTTGTTACCCGGTTCTCGTACTTTTTACCCAGAGATAACGCAAGAGTTTCGATCTCAGCTATGTTTCTGATGAATTTACTCTTGCTGGTCGTGTCCATAAGTTCGTTGAACTCTTTTATCTTTTTAGCTCTGTCGCCAAAGTACCATCCGAAGACGAGAACAAGGAATCCTCCGATCACCAGGAACCAGTAGGTCCAGTTTCCTAGAAAGTCAAAGAGTCCAGATATCTCTGTATCGACATAACTCTGTAGTACAACATCTAAAAGTCCGATTATGAACAAGACTATCCCGGCTATCAAGCCTATTATCGATATCTCAACTTGATGTTTGTATAGTGTTCTTTCCAATGACATGTTAGCTCATAACATCTAACTCATACATATATTTTTTTCGAAAGACTTACATCCTTAATGGGAATGAAGATTGGAAAATGCTCGCTCTACAACTTCGCTTAGTGCAGGGTGTATATGCATACCTCGGTATATGGGAACGACATTTTCAGTACTGGTATACATCAGAGTTATTATTTCCTGGATCAATATGGACGCGTAAGGTCCGATGATATGTGCACCTAGTATACGGTAAGTTTTCTTTTCCACTATCACTTTAACAAAGTAGTCCTTCACTCCCATGGCATAGCCTTTACCCGTATCTTCAAATTTTGAGTAACCGATCATCACATCCGCTTTCTCCCGGGCTTCCGCTTCCTTCATACCTACCGCGGCCACCTCGGGATACGTAAAAATTGCATGGGGGACTGCATGATAATCCACCTCTATTTTAGGTCCATCTCCAAATGCATTTCTATATACTACTTCGGTTTCATGATTTGCAACATGCTTAAACATATGTTTACCGACAGCGTCCCCCAGGGCCCATATACCCGGTTTGCTGGTCTGCATGTACTTATTGACCTTTATCCATCCATGCTTATCTGTTTTCACTCCGGTTCTATCAGGACGTAGTATGTCTGAATTGGAAGTACGGCCCGTAGCTACCAATATATCATGTGTCTTGACCTCTATCTTCTCGCCGTTCTTAGTCACGGCGTGAACTATCTTTTTACCCCTCTTTTCCTCTACAGATCTAACTTCGTAACCGGTGTATATCTTCATATGATCGGATAATTTTTTCATCAGTACTTCGGATATCTTCTCTTCTTCTGCGGGAACGAACTGTGGATTTCTGCCGATGATAGTTACTTCAGAGCCCATCCTAGCAAGGAAGAAACCATACTCAGCGGCTATGTATCCACCACCGATGATAACGATACTTTTTGGTAAGTTTTTCAGATGTAAAAAGGATTCACTTGTAAGGTACTCTACATCTTCCAAACCCTTGATCGGAGGGATGGACGGTCTTGAGCCCGAAGATAAGATGAACTTGTCCGCCCGTATCTTTTCACCACCGACCTCCATGGTATAATCGTCGATAAAGGTTGCCGGTTCATTGTAGAAGTCGATATACGGGCTGTTGGACAGACCTTTTCTGATCTGATCTATCTCATGATCTATATGTTCTCTCATCCTTTTCATTATATGAGTAAAATCCACATTTTTTATACGGATATCTATGCCGAGTTCCTCAGCTTCGTCCAGATGTGCTAGCAATTCGGCGGGATAGAGTATCATCTTTGAAGGTATACACCCTCTTGTCAAACATATGCCTCCCGGTACATCCTTTTCTATAACAGCTATTTTAGGTTTTTTTTCACTTTGAGTGAGGACCGCGGAAACGATATTCGTGCCGGATCCGGTTCCCACAGCTATTATGTCATATTTCTTCATACCGTATTATGGAAGCTGTATCTAATAAAATTTACCCGTAATATATGATAAAAAACTTTTATACTCTATGTATATACCCCAAACATGAACAAAACACCTTTGAACGAAAATCATGTAGAATCAGGTGCCAAGATGGTCAATTTCGGAGGATGGGAGATGCCTCTGGTTTTTTCTTCCATCACTGATGAACATCATGCGGTAAGGAACAAAGCTGGAATATTCGATGTATCTCATATGGGAGAGATCATACTGAAAGGTGAAGGAGCCATCGAATTCATCAGTAAACATTGTACTACAGATATCACCAAATCAAAGATATATCAACTCAAGTATGCACATATATTGAATGAAGACGGAGGTATCATCGATGATACCATAGTGACACGATTATCAGAAGATTCTTGTTATATAGTACCGAATGCCGGGAGAACAGAGAAGGTTTACCAGTGGCTAGCAGAGCACGGCGGTGAAGATCATATGCAGGATATAACTTCTGAAACCGTTATGATCGCTGTCCAAGGGCCGAACGCGGTGGACGTTATGAAAGAGATATCGGATGAAGATGTTTCCGATCTTAAATTTTTCAACGCACGGCCAGTAGAATTGAATAAAGAGATAATGGAAGTATTCGATAGTAAATGGCCTCTTGGAGATGCACCACTGGTTCAACGCAGTGGTTATACCGGTGAAGATGGGTTTGAAATAGTACTACCGGAAGAGTCGGGTAAATTATTCTGGAAACAACTACTCGAACTCAAAGAACCACCTATTAGATGCGGACTTGGAGCCAGAGACACTCTGCGGTTGGAGTTCGGATTCCTGCTGTCGGGACAAGATTTCAACGAATCAAGGACTACTGTAGAAACAGGCTGGGCAGATAAGTGTGTGGAATGGAAACATGATTTTGTGGGGAAAGAAGGATTAGAGGAGATGAAGGATGAAGAACATCAGACCTTAAAGGGTATCCTGATGATCGATAGAGGTATAGCACGAAACGGTTATAAGATATTTGACGATGATAAAGAGATAGGTATAGTTACGAGTGGAACCAGGTCCATCTCTATAAAAAAAGGCATCGCTTTGGGATATCTGGATCCCGGCTATCAAGAAGAAGGTACCGAGATACAGATAGAGATCCGCGGCGATAAGAGAAGGGCTAAAGTAAAGAACCCTCCCTTCATCTGAGTTCCACACGAAATAAAGGGGTCTCCCCCCATATAAAGTGATATTATGAGCGAACAGAAGAATATAGACGAATTCGAAGAACTGTTGATGGCCCCGGGAGTATCCGGATACGAAGACCCTATCCGAAATAAGATCGAAAGTATGGTTTCGGAATTCGGTGAAACACGGACGGATAACATAGGTAATCTCCATCTTGAGCTGCCCGGAGACGGTCCACATATAGCCATGGTAGCCCATATGGACGAGATAGGGATGGTCGTATCTAACATAGAAGACGACGGCTACCTAAGGATAATGAAGATAGGTGGTATCAAAGATTCCCTCCTATTGGGTCGACAGGTAACTATCCACACAGATAAAGGCCCGGTCAGCGGTGTCATCGGCCACAAGGCCCCTCATCTTACAACAGACGACGATAAGAAAGACGAGATCGTATCTTGGACCAATACTTATGTCGATGTAGGTGCGAGTTCTGCGGACGAAGTAAAAGAGATGGGCATCGACGTTCCTGATCCCATCACATTCGAAAACACACTTCGGCGATTGAGAGGCGATCTGATAACAGGGCGTCCCCTTGACAATCGCATAGGTTGTTTTGGATTGATAGAAACCCTCAGAACACTTGCCCAGGAAGACCTTGATGCAAAACTATCCTTCATCTGGAGTGTTCAAGAAGAGATAGGTCTCAGAGGTGCTAGGGTGGTGGGAAATACGTTGAAACCGGACTATGTCATAGCCCTTGATACGTATACAACATCGGACTCACCAGGTCTGAAGTCATTTTACAAACCGATAAAACTAGGTAGTGGACCGGTTCTCAGGATGGTGGACGTCAGAGTGATCTCATCGCCTAAATTGATGAAGCATTTTAAAAAATCTGCAGAAGAAGATGAAGTTCCGTATCAATACGGCGTCACCGGAGGTACAACGGATGGTATGGCACTCCAGGAATCCGGGTCTCTCACAGTCTCCATAGGAGTACCAGTAAGATATTCACACTCTACCGTAGAAGTTGCCAGCTGGAAGGACATCTCAAACCTGTCAAGACTCGTTTCCGCGGGAGTAAGGCGTCTGCCGCTTTAGAATTCCGTAGTTCCCGTAAAGTTGAATTTACGGATCTTCATGGACGGGCAGAGAGAATACAGCGGATAGTAATCCATACCGAAGAGTTTCTGCTCTTTGCCTATTTCTTCTACAGAATCGAAGGCTTCAAGAAGGTTCTGGGTAAATCTTAGATTCTTGAGTGGATGCTTTATCTCACCGTTCTCTATGAGCCAAGTTCCGTCCCGGGTAAGGCCTGTAAGTATACTTTTTACCGGATGTACCGGTCGACAGTAGTTGAATCTGGTGACGAGTATGCCTTTATCCGTTTCCTTTATCATGTCTTCGGTGTTGGCATCGCCTGTTTCTAAGACCAGGTTCATGGTCATCGGCCCCATGGAATTTGGCATCGGGAGTGCGTGTCCCGTGCTCTCTTTATCGTCTTCCTTCCCAGCGGTATAAGAATCATAGACCACTTCTTTGGCGGCACCGTTTTTGATCATCTCAACACGCTTTTTAGGCACGCCTTCGAAGTCGAACGAGAACCCCATCATTTCCGGATATGAGGCATCGTCGATCATCGAGATCCTTTCATCCATCAATTTTTCTCCGAATTTACCGTTCATGAAACTGCGCTGTTCTTGTACCGATTTCCCGCTGAAGCCCATGAAACTGAGGTAGTTAAGTAGTGTGCTGACCGCCAGAGGCTCCAGAACGACGGTGTATTCACCCGGGTCTATCTTTTTCGGATCCATGTTGCTCAGTCCTTTACTGACCGCCACTTCCACTATTTGTTCATGGTCTATCTTGTCTATGTCTGCATTGCAGGCTTCACTCCACCCGAAGCCTTGGTCGTTGTCCCAATCCGCGATAGTTGTAACCGTGAGGTTGGCCTTGGTTATCTCTTCAAATCTTCTTACATCGTTCGTATTGGCGATGAAGAGTCCCATGACGCTGGTCTGTAAAGAACCGTAAACTCTATCGACGCCGTTGTCTCCGGCATGATCGATTATATCTTTCACACGTTTTGCACGCTCTTCGGGTGAACATCCGGCAGTGGCTTCGTAGTAATTCTTCACACCTTTTTTTACTTCGCCTGTATCTCCGGGAAGTCCTTTGAAGTGTGGATCTTCGCGCTGATGTTTTGCAATATATTCTGCCTTTTTGAGGGCATCCGAGACGCCCTTTTCCGTGAGTAAATTTGTAGTTGCAGACCCGACTCTATTCCCGAATACAGCTCTCAACGAAATCGTATTGTCCAGTTGTGCGACGTTTTGATGTATCTTCGAGTTCGCGTATCTCGTGAGTTCGTTGTGAATCGACATCACGGTCAGCTCCAGTTCGTCGGCCTTGGTTTTCTTTAAAATATCTTCAGCTAATTTACTGACGTCGGTGGTGGTTACCATTTTCCCACCCCCACGGCGATATCTTTGAAACGACTCGGTGCGCATCCGTGCCCCACTTTCATGGTTTGCGGCGGTTCACCCTTACCGCAGTTCGGGACGCCGTGCAGTTTCCAGTCATCCTTACCGGCTACGGCATCGCAGCGGCCCCAGAAGTCGTAGGTGATCCCGGTATACGTAGGATTTCGGATCATAGATGTGATCTCTCCGTTTTCCACCAGATATCCCGCTTCGGTTCCGAATAAGAAGTTCAATCGTTTATCGTCGATGCTCCAGCTTTTTATCGTGTCCATGATTATACCGTTTTGAGTCTCCTCGATTATCTCATCTCTACTCCATGTTCCAGGCTCCAGGTTGATATTTGTCATCCGAACGAGAGGTAGGTTCTGCCAACCGTCGGCTCTCATGTTACCGCTGACATCCACACCGGAATCCGCAGCATCTTCTCTGGATGCCTGGTATCCGGTGAATTTCCCTTCCTTTACCAAATATACTTTCTTTGCCTTTACACCTTCATCGTCGTAACCGAAGGTGCCCAGACCGTAGGGTGTGGTTGCATCGGAAGTGATACTTACGAGTTCGGAGCCGTACTTAAAATCGTTGAGTTTATCTGTAGTCAGGAAGCTGGTACCGGCGTAACTGGCCTCTGTGCCTCTTACCCTGTCCAGCTCGGTGGGATGCCCACAGCTCTCGTGAACTTGTAGTGCAAGTTGAGAAGTCTCTAATATCAGATCCATCTTTCCAGAGGGGCATTGTTTAGCATCGAGAAGCTTCACAGCTTCCTGAGCCGTTTTTTCCGCTCTTCCCATCAGATCAAGGGACAAAAAGAAATCATAGCCCTGTGAATGAAAGTCCCCGCCGAAGGAGTTTGGATAGCTGCGGGTTTGAACGTCCTTTCCGTCAGTTGCCGTTGCGCTGATCCCCCCGCCACATTGAGTGATGTTCTGTTCGAGCCTTGCTCCCTCGGTACTACCGAAGAATTTATGTGTATTCCATGCTCTGAAAACGGCACCGGAAACTTTGATGCGGTCGTCGATACGCATACGGGATTCCGCTTCTGTTAGAATATCGAGTTTTTCCTCGAGTGATACCTTGAACGGGTCCACGTCACAAGGACCGACGTATTTATCTTGATATATCTCAATATCTTTCATCACAACGGGATCACTAGCCAGTGCAGATGCTTTTGCTATCTTGACGGCAAGGTCTATAGTAGTAAGGATACCTTTTTGTGATAGATCGGAAGATGCGGCAAAACCCCAACCCCCCTGTATCACGCGTACCCCATATCCCGTGCTTTCTCGATGTCTGATACTTTCTACAGACCCGTTTTTTACATCTATCGATTCACTACACTGATCAACTAATCGTATATCTCCGTAGGTTATTCCACGCTTCTCCAATTCTTGGAGTCCGAATTCAAATATTTCCTCCATACTTGCACCGAGATACATACATATAATGTATTATTTATACGTTCCGCACTCAGGTCAAAATATGATTTGAACGGTCTTAGTCTTTACTGGAATCCGCTTTATATTTTTTTACCAATTCCTCTACTGCCTGTGCAGAATAATCATCATCGTGTTCTTCATACCATCCTTTGATCTTATCGGCGAATGTGAGCGTTTGCTCTTCGGTTATACTGCCGTATATCTCCAGGTCCAGGTCGTCCTTCTGATCCAAAGTGAATTTATCGATGCCGCTCTCCTCAAGTAACCATTCTCTCTCTTCGTAGGGCATATCTCCCAATTCCGACGCATACGCCAATAGTGCGTCGATCATCTCCTTTATGTTGTCTATCTTTTTCGAATGGATGACGTCTTCTATATCTTCTATCTGAATTTGGAGATTTGGTACTACCAACTCAGCCAACATCTCGAAGCAAACCTCTACGTTTCGACATTCTTTGGCAGATGTGAAAAAATATTTTGGGAAGTAAGATGAGTATTCCTTCAGTACTTCTTCCGTTATCTCTTTGTCATCAAGATCGTCTTTGTTTACCGCAAGTACCACTGGGTTGTCTTCATCCGCTATCTCGTAGTAAAGCGGAAGCCAATAATCCACGAGATTATCCAGGCTTTCCTTTCGTGTTACATCGGCCACGGCGATAATACCCGTTGAGCCCATGAATGCGCCCTGCTGGACCGAGCGATATGCCTTTTCGCCCATTATATCGTTTATTATCAACTTCACTTTGGCCCCGGGGATCTCAACGTCCTTTGTGTATACATTGGTCCCAATGGTCTTCAGATACTGGTCTCCAAAAAGAGATTTTACATATCTTAGTATCAATGAAGTTTTTCCTACGGAAGTATCTCCTAGAAGGTTCACCTTCTTCTTCGTATCTATTATCGCATCGGTGAATACCATGTAAAGTCTATAGTACAATGATGTAATTAAATATTGAGGTAAATCATCTACTCTTCTTCCTCGTCCTCATCCCACGGGCGATATGCTTCCAGGTATATGTGTGAAGGGATGACGGAATCCATACCTGTTTCGAAGTACGGAGTCACTTCACCGCATTTTTTGCAGAGTGCTCCTATGCCCATCTCACTCTTTTCATCACAGGAGGGGCATTTTCTCATTTTTGGCAGCAGCAGTGAATTCATCAATGTCAATTCAATGCGGGATATACGGCTGCCTAAGATGCCCACCTGGGTCGCTAGGTCTTCTATCATCTTCTCGTGCAGTATCTCGAGACAACCACTGCCTATGGAATCGCCGTACTCACGGAAAAGAGCACTCGCCTCTTCACTGGTACAGAACCCTTCTTTGACCAAGTCTACAGGCACTTTTCCTTCACTGAATTTATTGAAAGCCTTTGATTGCATCTCTATAGTTTTCTCACGGTCATCATCCATCTGATCTCCCCCTATACCTCTCAAGCAACTCGAGAACACACTGTTCTGCGTAAGTTTCTTCTCTATCTCGATACCATGTCGCCAGTTCTTCTGCCAGCATCACTGCGTTTTCTTCCGGGATCTCTTCGAGCATCTCGTCAAGGTCGAATTTTTCTATATCTGCCTTTTCGAGGATCTCTTCCATGGTATCATATGGCATGCCTCCGAGCTCCGAAGCAAAGGCAAGTAGTGCGTCCACCAAATTTTGCGGTGTAGACAGGTCTTTTCTGGAAACGAAATCTTCTATATCTTCTACGGCTAGTTGAAGATTATAGGTCACTTTGTTCGCTAGTATGTCGAAAAGCGCACTCACATTTTTACCGGTTTTGGCAGAGGTGAACAAAGACATATCAAAGTGTTCTTTATATGTATCTAGATTTTCAAGATCTTCATCATCTGTAAGGTCAAATTTATTCAAGGCCAATAGTATGGGGTTATCTTCGCTGGCTATCTCTTTATAGCGTGGGAGCCAGCGCTCCAGCAATTTATCCAACGTTTCCGGTCGAGTCAGGTCTGCCACTGCGATAGATCCTGTGGAGCCGATGAACGCTCCTTCCTGTACTGATTCGTAAGCTTCCTCACCCATGATATCATGTATGATCAGGTCGATCTCACCGTCTTCTGTTTTCACAGTTTTTTTGTAAACATTCGTACCGATAGTCTTCAGATATTCATCACCGAATACGGATTTTACAAATCGTAATATCAGTGATGTTTTTCCAACACCCTGACTGCCCAGTAGATTGACCTTTTTCTTCACGATCTTTCCCTTTTTTTCACCGGTATCATCGTTCATCGATAATGTTAGTGTCAACGGAACATAATAATTTTTGGGTAGTAACTATAACCGGACTACTTCCATCTCTCTTTCGAGCAAGCTCAACTGCTTCTTTTCGAATGCACCCGGGTTCACCGGTATGAGCAAAGTGCATTTTGTTTCGGATACACTGTCCACCATGTGCCTGATGAATTGTATCGCCGCGTCGAAACCTGAAGTGCTGATGAGATACTCCAACCCATCCAACAGCACTATGTTATCTTCCTCTATTATCTCTTCAAGCCGCCATGTAAGACTCTCCAGATTTGGTGCCACGGTTCTCTGACTCGGACTGTCCCTTGCAGTCAACCAGTATATCTCTTCACTTTTCACACCGAATTCCCTTTTTACTCTTTCGGGATTCATTCTTGTAAATACATGTATCCCGCGCTCTTCTTTATCGATAGCATCGTTAAGCAGTCGATACAACTTACCCGAATCGGTAGTTTCTATAAGATAGCTACGTCTTGGTTCTGGTCGGAATTCAACGACCTCATCATCTCCTGGAGATAAATCCTCATCTTTCACATGGGTTTTGAGCATATCTTTGACCGATTCCAAAGTGATATCCTGTTTAAGAAGAGATGAAAAGGCCAGTATCCTGTTGAGCGCACCTTCTATCTCCCTCACATTACGGGTTATGTGCTGAGCGATATAATCCTTGACTTCGTCCTCTATCTCAAGATCGTGTTCGTGTAAGATCTTATCTATAACGGCTCTTCTCATTTCGAGCGCCGGAGTACCGATATCGACTACCAGACCGGATTTAAAACGGGATACTAGCCGATCTTCCAGTGAAGGAATACTTTCCGGCGATCTGTCGCTGGTGAGTACGATCTGCCCGTTTCGATCTTTGATATGGTTGAATATACGAAACAGCTCTTCCTGTACCTCGTCTCTTTCCGCAAGAAATTGTACGTCATCGATGAGGAACACGTCCACATCCATGTATTTTTCACGCGGGTCTTTTGCTGGATCATCCTGAGATAACTCGAGTGCAAAACCGGACGTAATCGTATAGGCAACATCCAGTGAAGGATGTTTTTTATTTATGTAGTGACCGATGGATTTAAGAAGGTGTGTTTTGCCCAGGCCTGCTGGACTGGTGATGAAGAGTGGATTAAATTTACCGCCTGGGAATCTAGCGGTTTCCAGTGCTGCCGCGTATGCAAATTCATTGCTGGAGCCGACGATGAAGGTGTTAAAGGTATATTTATCTGAGAATAGATCGTCGGATGTCATTGGTTCTCCTCTGGTTACCTGGACCACCTGTTCGTATACATGGGACTCTTTTTCTTCGATCTCGGCGTCCTTCATCTTTTCTTCTATATCTTTTTTGACATCTTTAGCCCCCCCCCTCTCTTTTTCAAGCTCATCCTTCAATTCATCCTCTATGAGTTCCTTGAGCTCTTCCTCCTTTATCTCGCTGTAAGCTTCATCGCCCCCGCTCTGAACGGTCGGCAGTTTCCCGGGGGCCTTTTCGATGAGTCGATCCACATCTATATTAGTTCTAACTTCGATGGAGAGGTTTTTAAAACTGTCCAGGCCCTGTATCTTCTGAAGTGCGTCAAGACCCTTTATCTCCCTGTTAGAAGGGGTGATTATCAGGGCGTTGCGCGGCATGCCATCCTTCAAAGTGACGTATCCCTCCAGTTGATCATCTAGTTTTACTTTGATGTATCCGTTGAACGTGTAGCGTTTAAGCTTTGTCAAAAGCGCCTGCAGTTCGCCGGCCCCGTGTTTTTCCTGGATCTTGAGTCCGTCGGGAAATATTTCAGATGGCAACACAGAATGCAATGAGGTGCAAGTAATAAATAAGTTTCTTCCCGATGCAAAAATACTTAATCATTATGCACGATTATCGCTCGGATGAAACACCTACTCACAAAATGCCCCATATGTTCGGCAAAATTCTATCACGAGGTCCAAGACGGCCCTGTTACCACTGTAGTGTGTCCTTACTGTAAACACAGATACACGGATCGAACAG
This sequence comes from uncultured Thermoplasmata archaeon, assembly GCA_964454575.1. GTDB lineage: Archaea > Thermoplasmatota > Thermoplasmata > Halarchaeoplasmatales > Halarchaeoplasmataceae > Haladaptatiplasma. The sequence continues at coordinate 15,237 of CAYVTG010000013.1, read as the reverse complement.
ACCTGGGCGGAATCAAAGACGTAGATTATCACTGGGAACTGTATCAAGGATTGTATCCTCCAGTGGAAGAAAAACCCTTCAACAAAAGGGAATTGACTATGAACGGCATGCTGCAGATAGCAGCGCTACCGTTTTTACTCGTACCTCTATTCTTTTTTTTATTCAGTGCTAGGCCTCCGGATATGGCACTCGAAGACCACTATATTATACTGGGTATCGCTCTGGCTGGACTTATCTTTCTGGCCATAGCTTGTGCAGGGATACTCAGCTCGGTAAGAGTTCATTCATTTGCCATATCTCTCACCGGTGCGATATTCATGATACTGTGTTCCATGCTCGTTATCGCACTCATCGGTGCTGGGTACTACGAAGGTAATTTCACAGATAGTTTGTGCTATGCCACACTTATCCCCATCGCCATCGCATCTTACTCTTTATCTGTCATATTACGAAATAAGAAGGCGTTCAACACGGGATATTGATAAACTATTTTAACAAGGGGGGGATATATATGACCCCATGCCCGACCATACTGTTATGGAAGTGAGTAAAAATATCACCTTAGTCGGTATTGATTTCATAGGTAGAGAGAGTGTAAATAAGGAATTGTTGGGTGTACTGAAAGATTATGATCCCGATATCTTGGCCCTCGCACTGTGTGAGAAACGCTTTGAAACGATCATGGGCAGGGATGAATGGAGTGAAAGATCCCTGCTTCCTCAATACAAAGAGGGCCAAACTGGCACTTTGATATACCAGGCATTCATAGACGCTATCAACGAGAACCTACGGATATTCAGAGGTATAGAGCCTGAGTTCCATATCGCAAAGCTAGTTCCACTCACCGAAGACATGGACATAGAAGTGGAATTCATAGATCGTGATGTCACACTCACACTATCAAGGATGTTCAAAAGCATGTCTCCTTCGGAGAAACTGCGTATGTTCTGGTACTTTAAATCATCTATGCTGACCTTTTCCGATTCAAAAAAATCCGGAAGTATCGAAGGCATAGAAGAACACGACGATCTGGTAGACGGCGTACTGAGCAGCGTTCAACGATTTGCTCCGGAATCGGCAAAGAAAGCGAAGCGTGAACGCATAGAATACTCTTCAAAAAAGATACACGAACTCGCCAAGTCTCGCAGCGTGGTGGCTATAATCCCTCGAAGCAAGTTGAATGCAGTAGCCTCTGCCATAATCAAGATCAAACGTAGAGGGCGCCAAGGAAAAGAGAGTGGCTATAAGCATCTGGAAGAGGTGACTAAGCGGATCTACACAAAAGCACTGCGCTTTATCTCCCCTGCGTTCTTCATATCCTTGGCAGTCTACCTCTTCTTCTTCTCAGACGTACTCAATGTATGGCGTGCATGGCTTTACTGGTTCCTTGCAGTGGGCGGCATGGCCGCTTTAGGTGCTTCTCTAGCTCGAGGGCATCCTCTATCGATCATCGCGGCCTTCTTTTTAGCCCCCTTTATGTCTTTGACACTCATAGGCCCGGGGTGGGTCGCCGGATACATAGAGTTGAGGATGAGAGATCCTAAGGTAGCGGATATAAAAGGCATCACTTCGTCTTCCTCTGCCAATACTTTCCTATCCAACAACGTGATAAAAGTATTCACCGTAGGAGTATTTTCCAACGTATTCACGTGGCTAGGACTGTTTATAGTGCTGCCGATACTGATACGTTTTATCGGTTAAAAACCGCCGCCCCTCTGCGATATGACCCGGGCGATCTGGAACTTCCCATCTTCCAGCATCAGCGAGTAAAAATTTTTCGAATGCTTAACGTGCCTCATCTTGAAGCACTTTATCCTGAGCTGCGATTCGGTATCGCTCATGGCAAAATGATTCAGATATATTATACCGTCGGAAAGAAAGTCCTCACAGTACTCGCCGTGCCCGTTTTCAGCCTGGTTAACTTCGGATATCAGTATACATGTAACACCCAGTTGACGAAGAAATCCGAAGAATTTGAATATTTCTCGTCTTGGATTTTCAAACTTGTACAGTGAATACAGTGCGGATAGTGAATCCAGAACTATCATGTCAACGCCGTCGTCCACTCTACGCTGTATGTAATCCTGCAGGTAATCCATCCAGGCCTCATCGTCTTCCGCATCGTGCTGCAGTCGCATTGTACCCAGATCTGCGATCAGGAGATCATTTTCATCCCAATCGGGCATACCGATGTTCTCTGCGGTAGTCCTCAAACTGTCTTCGGGTTCCTCTAGAGAGATGTAAAGACCCTTTCTACCGTCGTTGACAACGTTATTGGCAAGGAGATTCAGCGTGATACTGGATTTATACGTGCCCGGTGCCCCGCATATCAGTACGGTGTGGCCTGCCGGGATACCTCCTTTCAGAACGTCATCGAATCTTTCGATGTAGGTTTTTATCTTCTTCTGATTTCCCATCATTTAACGATTTGAACAAAGGCTAATAAGCTTTTTGGAGGGGCAGACATGTCAACGAAAGGTATAATTATCTATAACCGTATAACTATCCAAAGGTGTAATCTGATGGAAGATACGATCACAGCGCTCCAGGAAGTTCTCCATGAACAGATCGGTCCCATGGCTGGTTTCGTGATTAAAGAGCAGATGAAAGCTGCAGGAGTGGACCCCACCGATCCTCAAAGGATCCCACTTATCAAGATGATCGACCTTATCGAAGATCGGTGCTTGCTGCGGCTGCTCACTCCGGCCCAAGCAGCCATCGTATCTAGAAAGATGAAGGATCTGATCAAAAACAGTGATGGATAGTTATTCAGGAACTTCCTTTTTATCGATGATGGTTCTGACCATCTTCTTTCCACGGTACAGCCGGTTTTCCCACATATCTTCTCGTTTGGGCTTGTACTTGTTTCCCTGTAGCACCGCATCCAGGCCGGATATCATGGTGTCGGTACCGTGCTCTCGGATAAAATCGATACGCTCTTCTTCCGACATCTCGTCACACGGGCCGTCAGGTTCATCCACAACCAGGAAGTCTGCAAATGAAGTTTGCTTCAAGTTATTCATCATCTGGGCCTTTGCATTTACAGAGATATAAATAAGATTTTCCCATCAGACCTTGTATTCACCTTCATTTTTGTACGTTTTTGATCTCAAGATCGAAGTACAGCGTTTTACCCGCTAGAGGATGAGACCCTTTCTTACCGTATGCATCTTCAGGAGGTATCTCCACTGTTTTTTTCTGACCGATATCCATACCCAAAACGCCCTTTTCGAAACCGGCTATGAGTTTACCGTCTCCGACACGGAATGCAAGGGGTTGATAGTCCCGGTTCTTATCGAAGATACCGTTTTGTTTCGCTACCTCTTTGACGGAGGAGTCGAAAACCTTTCCATCCTTAAGCTTGCCTGTGTAATCCACTTCAATGTGGTCTCCTTTTTCTATAGACATGTTGGGGCGATGAACCCCGTTGTATAATACTCTAACGCAACCAGAAAGGTTAAAATCTTCATATCACTTGATATTCAAAATAAAGGTGAAAGCTATGATAAGGCTGGAGATAGATGGCTGGAATGCCCGTATCGGGTTCTCAGCGGCACACATACTGCCGGAACACGACAAATGCGGAAGACTCCACGGCCACAATTACGCCATCCACGCAAGATTGGAGGGTGGAGAGGGAGAGCAGGGTTTCGTGTTCGATTTCATACCGTTGAAGGCCATACTCAGGGGTATCGCCGAGGAGTTGGACCACAGACTGATACTGCCGGTGTCCATGAAGAAAGAAGGCGACGAAGTGGAGGTAAAGTTGGCCGAAAAACGCTATGTGTTTCCCCGGGAAGACGTTCTTTTTCTTGAGATCGAGCGCAGTACGGCGGAAGAACTGGCGAGATACATACTGCAGAGATTACTGGAAGAACTAGCTCCACCAAAAAATCTGCGGCTTATCGAGATCGGTGTTGACGAGTCCAGGGGACAGGGAGCATGGGTGAAGAAGGAACTGAGATGAAGCGTGCCGTAGTTTTACTCTCCGGCGGTCTCGATTCTGCCACAACTGCGTATATGGCCCGTGCAGAGGGATTCCAGCTTTACGCACTAACCTTCTTATATGAGCAAAGGCACGACCGTGAGATCGAGAGTGCCAAGCTGATAGCCGACGGTCTGGGTGTTAAGGAACACAAGCTGCTGAAGATACCACTCGAGGAGATAGGCCGTTCGTCGCTTTTCAAGGGTGGTGAAGCTATACCGGTAAGTCCGGACGACGAGATCGGCAAAAAGATACCGTCTACATATGTACCCGCAAGGAACATCATACTGCTTTCATTCGCAGTTTCCTACGCCGAAAGTATCGGTGCCAAAGCCGTTTTCATCGGTGCTAACGCAGTAGATTACAGTGGCTACCCCGACTGTCGACCGGAGTTCTACGAAGCCTTTCAAGAGGCATGTGAACTGGGAACCAAGGCCGGTGTCGAGGAAAAACCTGTCATACTGAGGTATCCGCTGATACGCCTATCCAAGGCAGAGATAGTCTTTAAAGCATTGGAGTTGGGCGTACCTATCGTGCAAACATGGAGCTGCTATCGGGGCGGGGAGAAGGCCTGCGGCACCTGCGAATCGTGCAGATTGCGGTTAAAAGGATTCCGTGAAGCCGGAGAAACCGACCCGGTGGAATACGTATCCAATCGGTAAACTATATGAGGGGGTTCTTCGATAACTATGGGTAACATATTTGTCTGACATAAAGTCTGACGGTGGCATCACAGATGAAAAAAATACCCACAGGCGTAAGTGCCTTCGATTCCATAATCAAGGGCGGTCTCCCGGCCGGATCCGTAGTTTTGTTATTATCTGAGATAGGAGCAGGCGGCCAAGAATTCGTTTATACCTCATCAGCCCGGCTTCTGATGGTAAAAGAAGATCCTTCCGACCTTCATATCATACTGGGCGATGAGTGCAAACAGTCTATCCTACCGGAGACCATACACTACATCACATTCTCCAGGGCTAAGGAAGACATCCTGGACGAAGTGAAGATGTCGTTCAACCAGAACTACTACGATTCAGTCGTGGAGAACCTTAAGTTCACCGATTTTTCCGATCCTTATTTTAAACACACCATGGTCCCCAGCAGCTGGACCGGTAACAACAATCCGTCACATATATTCTCCAACAATTCGAGCAAAGACATACTCTCTGAGTTGGTGGAGTTCCTTGAAGAGAACGCTGAGGACAATATGGTGATCATAGATTCGTTGACCGATCTATTGACCAACACCACCATCGAGAACGACAAACTGGTGACCATATTGAAGGGGATGCGTCGTGCATCCAAGAGATGGGGTGGTGTGATATACTTATTACTTTCACAAGGCATAGTCGAAAAGAGCATGGAATATCTGATAATCGACAGCGTCGACGGTGTGTTCGACTTCGTGTGGTCCAAGAACTACGGCTCTTCAGTACGACAGAGGTATATGACGGTCCAAAAGTTCATGAGCGTCCTGCCTCATCTGAAGAGAGAGAAGATAGCCAGATTCAATGCGGAGATAACAGATTATGCAGGATATCATGTGGCAAGTTATGAAAAGATAAGGTGATATAAATGGAGGAAGAAACAGAAAGGATACCCACAGGGATAAGTGGATTGGACGAGATGTTGAACGGAGGCATACCAAAGGGGCACGTTTTTACCGTCATGGGCACTTTTGGAACAGGTAAAACTACCTTTGCGCTCCAGTATCTATGGGAAGGTTTACAGAGGGACGAGAAGTGTATATTCATCTCACTGGAAGAAGGGAAGGACGAGATAGTGACCACCGGGCGTTCTTACGGGTGGGACTTCAAACCATATCTTGACAGTAACCAGATCGTGGTGGAGAAGTTGAGCCCGGCGGATGCTAATGCCACCATCAACAGATTGAAGAGCGATCTGCCCAAGTTCATCGAAGAGTTCGGAGCCGACAGGATAGTCATAGATTCCGTTTCTCTATTGAACATGCTGTCAGACGAACCACGTGAAAAGAGAGAGCGGCTTTTCGAACTGTGTCAGATGGTCAAGAACGTTAAAGCGACCACACTGCTCACCGCCGAGGTGAAGGACGACAATCACAGAAGTTCCAGGGACGGGCTGGTTGAGTACACAGTTGACGGAGTTATACTGCTCGTGTACAACTTACTGGATAGTAAGGAAGTCCAGCTAAGCATCCAGGTCATCAAGATGCGTCGTATCGAGCATTCGCGTAAGATCAAGCCCTATGAGATAACCGACGGCGGCATCGAGGTACACACGGAAGGAGAGATATTTTGAGTGCCGGTGGTGATTGAGTATGGGCGTCGCCTTGGGAGACATAATCACCTCCACAGAGATATCCATGGATGAGCTCAAGGGCCGCGTCGTGGCCATAGATGCATACAACATAATCTACCAATTTCTTGCGAGCATACGTCAGAGAGACGGTAAACCTCTGGTCGACTCCCAGGGGCGTGTAACTTCCCACCTTTCGGGACTATTGTACAGAAACAGTAATCTTTTGGAGGCGGGTATCGAGCCGGTCTACGTGTTCGACGGTAAACCGGACATCATGAAGGAAGGCACATTGGAGAAGCGCAAGGAGAGGAAGGTAAAGGCGAAGGAAGAGTACGAAGAGGCGTTGGAGGAAGGGGATATGGAACGGGCCCGGACCAAGGCTCAGCAGACATCCAGGATGAGTAAAGAGATAGTGGAGAGCAGCGATAAGTTACTGGAGTTGATGGGTATCCCCATGGTCTACGCACCTTCCGAGGGCGAAAGTCAGGCCGCTTATATGACTCAGGTCGGAGATGCATGGGCCGCGGGCAGTCAGGACTTCGATTCCCTATTGTGCGGGTGCCCTAGATTGGTCAGAAACCTCACTGTTACCGGTAGAAGAAAATTACCCGGTAGAAACGAGTACAAAGAGGTGAGTCCGGAGATGATAATTCTAGACGACGTTCTGGACCAGTTAGATATCACACGAGAGCAGCTGGTGGACATCGCCATACTATGCGGTACAGATTATAATCAAGGCGTTAAAGGCATAGGGCCGAAAAGGGGTCTGAAGTACGTTAAAAAGTACGGCGATCTGGAAGGAGTGCTGAAGGAACGGGACGAAGAAGTCAACAACTACCAAGAGATACGAAAATTATTCTTGGAACCAAAGGTCACCGACGATTACGAACTGGAGTTCGGATCTCCACAGGTGGACGAGCTCAAGGAATTTTTGATCGAAGAACACGATTTTACAGAAGATCGGATGCGATCTGTGTTGGGTAAGTTATCTGCGATAGCCGACGGCAAAAAACAGTCGTCGCTGTTCTCATTCGGCTAACAGAATTCGTCCAGCCGGGGAGTACACACCTTATCATTTTCGAAGAGGGAATCTATCTGATCTGATATCTGCTGTATCCTCTGTTTTAGATAGATGGGCATATCGAACCGGTTGGTGAGTTCGAGTGATTTATCAAGATATTTTTTTACCCCGCCTTTGTGTATTGTGAGAGTTAAATTACCGCCGCACAGGCATTTACCCGATAAAGGCGCACGTCGGTACTTTTTGTTGCAGCCGGTGCATCTTACGGTCTGCAAACAGAATTTATTCAGATTCCCCAACATATCCGGTATGAAGTGGTCCTGGATAACACGGGAAACTACGTCGTCGGCATCAACGGCACGGATCATCTGCGCTACCCGTATCTGCGCTTCCATCTTCTCGGTCATCTTACCCAACCTGGTGTACTTACTTTCAACCGGCCCCATGGATATATCTGATGTATCGTGTGTATATCCGAATTTTTCATACTGCCCCTCGGTATCCAGCCGGTCTTTAACGGTTTCCATGATGGAAGCTATGTCTTTTGGATCTGCGTACTCCATGGTTCTCTCGTAGAATTCGAGTGGATACCGCCACAGAGTGTCTACATTGTGTGCCTCTTCGTCTATCTCGTCCGGGTTGATCCTAGTGGTGAGTACCAGAGGAGCATCCATCAGCCCACCTCTTTTTTCCGGTAAAAATTCACGTGAAAAATTGATCAGACCATCTAAAAGTAGCATGATGCAGTCTTCGTCACCGTCACAGTTCCTTCTTTTAGATGCGTGGAAGTACGGATGTGCGTAGCATGCTCTACCTCTTTGATATCCTATCAGTCTCCCGAGTACGCCTCCCGATGTGTGAGGTGCTAGGCCCACCACAAGATGTCCGATAAGGTCTTTTGGCGATTCCGCACCGTAGAATGGCTCCATGTCGTAGTATTTCTCTAAAAGGTCATCCAAATATTTTGCCACCTTCAATAGGTAAAATCCCGCACTGTTGGACCCGATGACGTCCTGTGTTTTTATCTCAACTATCTGCTCCGGGCTATCTAGTTCGTTTCCGTGTATATCTATGGTGTAGCCCAGGGCTCTGGCCTGCTCCACATCCAGCCCTATCTCTCGGGGTTTGAAATGAGTCAGAGGCAGGTCCGTCATATCGAAACGACAGGTACCGTCCTTGAAAACAAAAACACCGTGTTTTTTACGTAGAATACCCTTTTCTAGTGCCTCCGGAATCTTGTGTTTAGTTATCAATCCCTTTACACCCTTTATCTTTTGAACGTTACCTCCCTCGCCAAGAGTGGAGATCGCATGCCTATATATCTGGCGCATGGGTATTCGCTGTTTTTTGGGAGGATCGGTGATCTCACATCGTCCGCCGCAGGTACATCTGATCTGCGCCCCTCTTTTACCACAGTTGGTGCATTTTAAGGCACTTATATCCACCTCGATGGTCCCTGCATCTACAGCCTTCTCGATCAATCTCTGATTCGTACCGGCCTCTCCGACGGGAAAAAGTGTATGAACTGCCGGCGAAAGTACCCTTTCCCTTGCCTTCTCCGGTCTCGCCATCCTTGCTCCGATCGCCGTGGGTCCCTTTGAACGTATACGCACACCGCAGAGTTCGCTGAGATAGGGTAAAACTTCTTCTTCATCACTGTCGTTCTTCTGCTCGAGACTATCGGGATCCAGTCCCAGCGTGAATATCAGCGGTGAATACTCTTTGAATATGATCTCTTCATCGAATTTATGGTGTGGTATACCGATGTTCTCGACGATATCTTTGATATCTCTTTTGTACTTGATGATGAGTTCTTCTTCTGATCTGCCGTTCTGGGATATCCAATCCCTTAAATGTGAAATATCATCCTTCGTAGCGTGGTCCCACAGGTACAAAAATTTTGGATGCAGGGGCACGCCGTCTTCTTGCGATAATTCCAACGCTTTCTCTGCATCGATGTCCTTCTCTTCAAGTTCTGAACCAGCTTCCTGAACCCACCATTCATGACAGTATGCTCCCGGGACCAGTATATGATTATTCTCGACGAATTCTCCGTAGGGTATCAATATCTCTCCGACGTCGATGACCTCTTTTACCAGATCCGCTAAACGCAGGGCTTCTTCCATATCTATCCGCTTCACCGTTCCGTCTTTCAAAAGCACCGTCGGCCCTTCGATGGTGTCGCATGGGGTCACCGCTCCGGCTTTACCGGGCCGTTCGATCTTGATCTGTGTGCCAACGGCCATGAACTCTCCGGTGAGCACCATCGTTGCCGGGCTGACGGCTATGGCCGCGAGTCCTGTTGTCCTGGCCCGTCCGTAACGCAGCCGTAATCCACCTTTGCGCATGGGGTGGCCGAAGACCGGTCTTCCGGCGATGGTTTCTTTGATATATTTGAAGTTAGGCTGGATACCTTTTTTATCGTCGTCCTTTTCCTTCTTTTCACCGGAAGCATATTTTTTTATATACTCATCCAGGAATTCCCAGCCACTTATCTCCAGACGATCCACATATTTTTTTAGTTTCTTCGCCTTAAGACACATCCCTTCGGCCAGTACCAAGCAGGCGCCGCCCCGAAGTCTGTTGGTTTCTACCCGTGGGAGGTCCCGGTTCCCTGAGATCTCTTCCTCCTCCGTACCTTCGCCGCTTATACTCACCGGGCATCCGGTGACGATGAGTTCGATCTCTTCGGCAGAAGGTGTGTACTGAAGATGTTTCGATCGTTTATACAGAGGTATCTCTTCTTTGAAGCGCTGTATCTCTCCTTCGGTAGGTTTAAAATCACCTATACCCAATTTACGCCTGACCACATCTGCTATAAGAACACTCATAGCCTGCCCGGTGCCGCCGGCGGAACGGATAGGTCCGGCAAAGGACACTTCGGCGTAGTCCGTCCCGTCGCCGTTTTTCTTTATCTCCACACCACCGATACCTTCCAGAGGTGCTACCAAAATACCCTCGGTTAGCACAGCCAGTCCAACTCTGATGGCGGATTCAAGTCTTTCTTTAAGGCTGCCCTCTGGTCTCATGGATACTTCTTCTGCTATCTTAAGCGATACCACTTCTCTCTCATTATCTTTACTCAGTTCTCGGATCTTATCGGCGATATTCTCCACACCGGTCAGTTCTTGCGCCCTCATGGCAAGATCTTTTGCTTTTGGTATCTCGACCTTTGTCTTAGGGTCGTAGCCCTTTTTTCTTGCTTCCTCTGCTATGGAGTAACAGATCTCAGTGCCTTCCTCCAGCTCATCAAAGTAGCGTGCCATGTCCTTGGAATAGACCAGTTCGGGTGTAGGTTCCCCTCCTGCTTCATTCAATGCGTATCCCATCCATAAACGTTGTTGAACCCCATCTATCCGATGTTAATTAAGTTTACTGGTAGATCTAATTTTAAGAGTTGAAAGCCTATAAATTTAACTCGCGATTCAAGGAGTGATTATGCTTTCTCCGGCCTTGATATCCTTACCCTTCTGTATCTCGTGTTCGATAACCTTGGCCAGGCGTTTGATACCTTCCAATATCTCTTCCTCTGAAGAGTGTGTAAAGTTAAGACGCATGGTGTTGTAGCCTTCGTCATCTACGAAGAAGGCGTCGCCAACAACGTATGCAACATTCTCCTCCAGGGCTTTCGGGAACATCTCTCTGGTGTTTACGTATTCAGGCAGCGTGACCCATACGAACATCCCTCCTTCCGGCCGTTTCCATTTTGCTTCTTTCGGGAAGTACTCGTCCATGGCTTTCAGCATGGCCAATCTTTTTTCGTTGTAGAGTTTCTTTATGTAGTCTATATGTTCGTAAAGGACGCCTTCTGAGACGTACTTGTACGCCACATATTGTCCGAATGGATTCGTGCACAGATCCGAAGACTGTTTGGCGATGACCAGTTTGTCGATGAGCTCTTTCGGTCCGGTTGTCCATGCTATACGGAATCCCGGCGCTAATATCTTTGAAAAAGTCTGCATGCGAAGCACATGGCCGTCAGTGTCCATACTCATGATGTGAGGCATGGATTCTCCCTCGTAGCGCAGGTATGAATATGGTGAATCCTCGACTATCAAGATGTCGTGTTCGTCGGCTATCTCGAGCAATCGCTTTCGGCTTTTTGCCGGCATGGTTACACCAGAGGGATTTTGGAAGGTGGGAACCACATAGATGAACTTAGGCTTGCAGCCCGCCTTCTCCAGTTCTTTCAACTTATCGTCAAGCGCATCCATATCCATACCGTTTTCTGTTACGGGTACGGATATCATCTCTGCTTGGTATGCTCTGAAGGCACCGGTTGCACCCAGGTAAGTAGGCGATCCGACTATTACAGTGTCTCCGGGGTCAAGTAGGACCTTGCTTATAAGGTCTAGAGCCTGCTGTGAGCCGTGTGTGATCAGGATGTTATCCTTGTCTACGTTGATCCCTCTTTCTTTCATGTGGGCTGCTAAAGCTTCTCTCAGCTCGGTCACACCTTCAGTAGAACCGTACTGCAGGAGTTTTTCACACGAATCGTCCAACAGCTCATTGATTATCTTACGGGTCGCTTCCACTGGAAAAGCCTTTGGATTAGGTAATCCACCGGCAAAAGAGATTATACCCGGTCTATGAGTCAATTTCAAAAGTTCCCTTATCTCCGATGCTTTCATCCCTTTAGCCCTTTCCGAGAGTATATGTTTGCAGTCCACCATTTTATCTACCGCATCTCCGATAAGGGCATGTAGTATTATCTTTTTCGGTACTCTTTACCGAAGCTATTTGTTTGGACACGATAGTGCATCTACGGGGCAAACTGCCACGCAGTCGCCTATCCCCTCGCATTTGTCTGCATATACCTGTACAAAATCTCCTTCCAGGTACAGTGCGTCCACCGGACATGCTTCAACGCACAGTCCGCAGGCGATACACGCGTCCTCGTCAATTTCTACAACCATGTGGGATGGTAAGCAGAACGGTGGTATATACGATTTTTCATCAGATCCCTACCCAAATTATATATCGTCGTTTTCCCGTATATACCGTAGGGATAAATATGAAGATGATAAGCGGCTGTCATATATGCGGTAAACACGCCACGAACACATGTTCTGTGTGCGGATTACCCGCGTGCCCGGCTCACATGGACCGAGGCATATGTTCTTCGTGTAAGCGCGGCGTGATGAGCGAAGAAAGCGACGAAGAGCGCAAGATATACGGTGATCGGGAAGTATATACCTAATCTTCCTTGACATCTATTATTATCGTAGAATGGTCCACGTCCAGGATATCTACCTCTTTGTTAGCATAAACTTTAGTGCTCTCTATCTTGATATCCTCATCGGTAAGTACGACTTCCGTACCATCTGCTAACTTCAATGCGTACTCACCGTCGGATTCCAGTGATCCCTCTACCACCGAGGGGTCTGATTTCTCCAAACCGGAAAAGATATCCTTTGCCTTACCTTTGTATTTAGGCCCGATAGCAGAATAATTAGGCTTGACTTTAACCGGCTTTTCGCGAAGCTCTTTTTTGTCAACGATCAACAACTTCGACGCCTTGAGCGTTTCCATGATATCTTCTTCACATCCCAGAACATCTTCGTGGTCGGTGATGATCCTCAGTTCGCCGAGCTCCTGGTTCAGCGGCATACCATTTTCAGACTTCCAGTTCCTGACGGCGGCGATTATATCTTTAACCCGTTCACCGGTTTCAGCACTTTCATGGTCGAAAGATATAGGTTCAGGCCATTTGGATACGTGGATACTTTTACATCCTTCGTATTCTTTGTAGGTACTGTCATATATCTCTTCCGTAACGAAGCACATGAAGGGTGCCAGCAGCTTGTTGATGCCGTTACCTATGTTGTAGAGTACATACATGACCGCGGCATCGTCCTCTTCATAGATGCGGTGTTTGATCATCTCGATGTAATGGTCGGCGAAGACGTGCCATATGAAATACTCTATCTCTTTAAGAGTACGATCATAACGGTATTCTTCCATATGTTCCGTCGCCTTTTCCACCATCTCACTGTAACGTGTCAGTATCCAGCGGTCCACTATACGCAGCTCGGGAATATCTTCTGGCACGTTGGTCAAAATGTTTCCGATGAAACGCTGTATATTCCACAGCTTGGTACGTATGCGTATACCTCTTGTCAGCCATTTTTCTTCGTACTCTCCGTCTTCGCCGGGTTTATTCACGCCGGCCAGATAGCGTATGGCGTCGCCGCTGTATTCATCTGCTACCTCCTCTGGATCGATGATTATACCCCGTGAAGATGAAAAGGCCTTTCCGCCCGGGAGCATAAGATATCCGTGTATGAGTATATCATCCCACGGCTTCTCTTCAGAATGGAACAGACTCTTTACTATCGTGTTGAACGCCCAGAAACTGATTATATCGTGTGACTGAGGTCTCAGTGAGAAAGGAAATATCTTTTCGAATAACGGGTCGTCATCTATCCAGCCGGTGGCTATGTAGGGAGTTAGCGACGACGTGGTCCATGTATCCAGCACATCTTTTTCCGGCTCGAATTCCGTACCACCACAACTTCCGCAGGGGCCGATAGGTTCGTCTCTCAAGGGATCGACGGGTAACTGTTTCTCTTCGGCTAGTTTTACCTCGCCGCAACCACTGCAGTACCATACGGGAAAAGGTATCCCGTGGTAGCGCTGCCGGGATATACACCAATCCCATTTCAACGCTTTGACCCAATTATCATACCTCACCTTCATGTGCTCTGGGAACCATCTCAGTTCTTTCCCCACATCCAGATATTTATCTTTAAGATCAAGGTATCTGATGAACCACTGTTTTGTGACCAAGAATTCTATGGGTGTATCACATCGTTCGTGTACTTTCACAGCGTGTGAGATGTCCCACTGATCGCCCAATTTACCGTCTTCTTCGAGGTCGACTATGATACGTTTTCGTGCTTCCTCTATGTGCATACCTGCATATCCGCCGGCTACGTCGGTAAGGTGTCCGGTCTCGTCTATGGCGATACGCAGCGGTAGTTCGTGGGCATACCACCAGTCTATGTCCGCCTGGTCGCCGAAGGTACAGCACATGACCACCCCAGTTCCGGTCTCCATGTCCACCTGAGCGTCTTCAAGCACGGGTACTTTTTGTCCGAAGAGCGGTACTACAGCGGTCTTACCGATAACATCTCTGTTCTTCTCGTCCTCCGGATGCACGAAGATGGCCACACAGGCCGCCAGTAGTTCCGGTCGGGTGGTCGATATCGTGATATGACCGTCTTCTTCAAGTTTGAAATCTATATTGTTGAATTTACTCCCTAATTCCAAGTCTGCCGTCTCCACCTGCGAGATGGCCGTTTCGCAGTGCGGGCACCAAAGAGTCGGGGCTTTCTTACGGTATTCTCTTCCCAGCTTGTATAAGTCCATAAATGACTTCTGGGAAGTTCTCCTGCTCCTTTCGTCTATCGTACGATAAAAGATGCTGTAATCAGGGAATGTGCCTATACGCTTCCATTTTCTTATCAGCTCTTCCTCCAACCCCTTGCTCTCTTCGAGGCACAATTCGATCAAGCGCTCCCGACCAACATCCTTCGGGTCCACACCGGTCTCGTTCTTAAC
>CAYVTG010000013.1:0-378 GCA_964454575.1 uncultured Thermoplasmata archaeon | reverse complement strand
TAACGAACAACTCCGTGGCGATGCCGTTGTCGTCGAAACCCCACGGATAAAACACGTTGAACCCCTTCATACGCTTGTAGCGTGCCACGATATCCATCTGTGTGTACGAGTAGGCATGGCCGATATGCATCCTGCCGGATACGGTAGGCGGCGGTGTATCTATGGAGAACACCGGTGCGTCTGATCCATGGTCGAATCTGTAGATGTCCGTCTTTTCCCAAGTCTCCAGCCATTTTTTCTCCATGGCCGCAAAGTCATAATTACCGGATGTAGGCATGGCCAAGAGGATTCTCCCTCCGCTCTATTAAATTTTCGCATCTCATCGGGTGTGGGACAGAATTAGTCAATAGAGATTGAAGAGATTGTGCCAGAGATTTT
>CAYVTG010000012.1:0-35742 GCA_964454575.1 uncultured Thermoplasmata archaeon | reverse complement strand
ATAGAAGGTTTTGAGCATAGCGAAAAATGAAAAAGTGAGGAAAATCTTTGATTTTGCGGAATCAAAACCGTTTTTGAGCGCAGCGAGAAAATGTTTTGACAATAGAAGGTTTTGAGCATAGCGAAAAATGAAAAAGTGAGGAAAATCTTTGATTTTGCGGAATCAAAACCGTTTTTGAGCGCAGCGAGAAAATGTTTTGACAATAGAACCCAAGTTTGACACTTATCTCCGCTAATTTATCAAGAAAATTGATTTGACAGAAGTCTTTTTTCGGGGTTATTTGACCCCGATCTATCAAGATATTGCACGTTTTTTACCCAAAATAACATTAGAAATGGGGTTAAAGTTGGAAAATATGTACCGTTTCTTGTTTGATTTTCCGTATTTGACGGTAACTGTCAAATTCATCAACGATATTTTGATGAATTTTGGCGAAGTATGTTTCAATTCTTTGTGTTCGAATCGTATCAACGAGATGAATAATTGAGCTAGAAATCCGATGATCAAAGCGCCATAAATAGCATACTCTGACCATACTCTGAGCGGTTTGATATTTATCTCGTTCTTCAATGAATGAAATATCTTCTCGATCGAGTCCTTTTTCCTATATATTCGAAGTGCTTCTTTTTCTGTCAAATCTTTGTTAGAAACTAAGCAAAAAAATCCTTCTCTACCTGTTATCGATGCTTTTTTTAGAATAGCTCTTGCCTCCTTCTCGCTCAACGATGCAAGTCGTGTTTGATAAGTGTATTCACAATCGATCAGAGGATTGCTTATTTTGTACCGTTTAGGCAATCCTCTGTTGTTCTCGATTGTTCGCTGTAAGTCTTCAGCTTCTTTGAGTAGTCGTTCTACTTTTCTTAGCTTTGATTTCATCTGTTGTTCGTACAGGTGCTCAGAGAAATAGAGATAATTTATCCTGCTTGGAAATCTCTTTTTCAATGCGTATACTCCATACCGTCCGTCGACTAGTTTAGCCTTAGATTTATCGAAGTTATTGATCCATGTGTTTTCATCACTTTTGTTGATCTGCCTAGCAGTCAAATATTTTAACTCGGCATTCTCGATACGTTCGAGGTTGTCTTTACGGTTAGCACCTTGATCGAACACGAGCATAGATCCTTTCTGCAAACGTTTTTCAACTTGATCAAACGTATCATCGAAATGTACTTGGTCATTTACATTACCTTCACGAACGGTCATCCCAATAGGCACGTTGATAGGATCGGCGAGTTCACTGACCCCTACTGTTATCTGTTTCTTATCCGGTCTGTGGTCACGGCTGTAACCGTGTTTTCCAAGAGGACATTTGTTTCCGTACAATACAAAACTCGTCCAATCCATATTGATGTCTGTATGTTCAAAATCGAATACGTTGAACAGCATCTCCTGAATATCTGCCATGATTTCTTCCTTGTTCTTACCAATTATTTCAAGAACCCTGTAGAGCGTTCTCTGCTCAAAAGATTCTAAGCCGAACGTATTCAACACTTCATCGCGGTTGATCCAATCTGCCGCCTTTGTAACGCTTTGGTTTTCGGTGAGCTTGTAGCTCACCAATGCCTCAACCAAGGCATTAATATCTCTACCACGACTCTTGTGTTTTTCAAATATATCGAACAGTTCTAACCGTTCATAATAATTCTGTACGGTTACTACCGTTCCTATCGGAAAAGATATATTGTTGTTCGGTATTACAGATCTTGCTCTTAGGGACGTGATTTTTGTTTGCATGAAAAGAACCGAACTAAGAGCACCTTTTATCTCTTACTGTCAAACTTGGGATAGAAGGTTTTGAGCATAGCGAAAAATGAAAAAGTGAGGAAAATCTTTGATTTTGCGGAATCAAAACCGTTTTTGAGCGCAGCGAGAAAATGTTTTGACAATAGAAGGTTTTGAGCATAGCGAAAAATGAAAAAGTGAGGAAAATCTTTGATTTTGCGGAATCAAAACCGTTTTTGAGCGCAGCGAGAAAATGTTTTGACAATAGAAGGTTTTGAGCATAGCGAAAAATGAAAAAGTGAGGAAAATCTTTGATTTTGCGGAATCAAAACCGTTTTTGAGCGCAGCGAGAAAATGTTTTGACAAGAGAAGGTTTTGAACTAGCGAAAAAGTTTGAAAATCGAAGGAATACGCCAGTATTCCTGCTGATCACGAGAACTTGCTTCGAGTGAGAATTAGAAGAATGTATTTCTTCTGATAAATTTATATAATTAGCGAGCGGAGTGAGGTAATTTAGAAACATAGGTCTGCTCGCTCAGGAGCATCAGATAAGGTCCTTAGGGTAAGGTATATATATGACGTACAGAGATTGGAAAGAAAGTTCGTGAGTGGAGATATAATGAATGTAGAATCCCCAAAAA
Source organism: uncultured Thermoplasmata archaeon (assembly GCA_964454575.1). Taxonomy (GTDB): domain Archaea; phylum Thermoplasmatota; class Thermoplasmata; order Halarchaeoplasmatales; family Halarchaeoplasmataceae; genus Haladaptatiplasma. The sequence goes on along the minus strand of CAYVTG010000012.1, from coordinate 33,379 downwards.
GAGTGGAGAAAATCAAAAAATGTCCTGAATGCTCCAGCGAGAATCTTTCAAAGGATTATGGGAGAGGAGAGGTAGTCTGCGAGATGTGCGGTCTCGTTGTTGATGATTACTATATAGACGAGGGGCCGGAATGGAGGGCTTTCGACAGTGCACAAAGAGAGAGTCGTGCTCGTACAGGATCACCCATGAATTATCTTATACATGATAAGGGATTATCAACACAGATATCTTGGAAGAATAAAGACGCCTACGGTCGAACGATACCACACAAGAACCGAGGGCAAATTTATCGTGTACGCAAATGGCACAGAAGGATACGCATATCGAACGCTACCGAGAGAAATCTAGCTACTGCACTAAGAGAACTAGATGTTTTATCATCAAAGATGGGACTTCCCCGCAGTATAAGAGAATGTGCGGCCATGATATACCGACAAGCTGTAGAGAAGAACTTGATACGTGGTAGAAGCATAGAGATAGTGATAGCTTCATCGCTATACGCTGCATGCAGGAAATGTAATGTTCCAAGGACTCTCACGGAGGTGGCTCAAGCCGCCGATTCGGATGAAAAGCAGATAGGTCGTGCTTACAGATTCCTTTCGAGGGAACTGACCCTTAAGCTCATGCCCACAAAGCCAGAAGAATACATAGACAGATTCTGTAATAAATTAGAGCTGGACAGGGATGTTGTATCTCGTGGAGAGAACATAATCAATCAGGCTACGGATCTCGGGCTCACGTCAGGTAAAGGTCCCACAGGAGTAGCTGCAGCCGCGATCTATATTTCATCAATACTTGAAGGTACTCCACGTACACAGCGAGCCATAGCAGAAGTAGCCGGGGTAACCGAGGTAACCATAAGGAACAGATACAAAGAGATAGCGGAAGAGATAGGTATTGAGATAGACACCAATTGATAAACTTGGAATATGCTTATATCTTTCAAAAAGGATTAGATCAGTATGAGGAGGTACGTACGATGTCCCGAATAACCTTAAAGGTTTTCAAAAAGGTGGTCCGAAAAGTATTGAGAGACTCGGAGATAGAGCCGGAGGAGGCAGACAAGATAGCTGAAAAGGTCATGAACATGTTCGGTTATGATGATATTATAACGGACAATATAATAAATACTAAGGAGAGGAATTATTTTTACCTGCTTGAGGATCATAATATCCTGACTTCGGAAGAGGAAACCGTAACCTTACCCAGCGGCAGACATTGGAGGATACATTACTGGCGTATAAAGGAACAAAAGATACGTGAGATACTTGAAAAAGAGAAAGAGGAAGAAGATCCTGAGGCTGGCATCTATGAACAGGTTTATGATGATGTTTGGGCACAGGTAGAAGGAAAAGGTAACTAGAGATATGGATACAATTTCTAAAAAGAAACATCTTGAGATCAAACTCGAAGAGATCCCATCGCACCCAAAACCGAAAGCAGAGCTCGAACAGTATGCTACACCTGCTGTGATAGCATCTGACATTTTATTCACGGCATTACTCAACGGGGATATAAAAGGCCGTAAGATGATCGATCTGGGATGCGGAACGGGTATATTCTCTCTGGGAGCCGCACTATTAGGAGCATCGGATGTACTTGGTATAGATATAGACGAAGATGCCATCGACACGGCGCGGAAGATGCGGGAAAGATGGGGACTTGGAAACATAGTGGAATTCAAAGTGTTGGATATCGATGAATATCACGGATCATCGGATACGGTGATCATGAATCCGCCCTTCGGTGCGCAAAAGAAAGGGGCGGACATACCATTTTTGAACAAAGCAGTCGAAACTGCACCGAAGATATACTGTCTTCACAACGCTAAGACAGTGGGATTTATATATGAGTTCTTTCTAAATAATCAGTACCGCATAGTTGAGGAAAAAAGATATATGTGCGCTATTGATAACATCTATAAGTTCCACAAAAAAGTTAAGAAGGAAATCGAAGTTGTGATGTTCGTTTCCGTCAGAGAATGAGTATGGATCAAATAAAGAGGTAATATATATGCAAGTAACAGAAGGAAAATTAGTTTACCCCGGAGATAAGCTGGGGACACATGAAGAATGGATGCCCGGCGATGGAACCTTTGAGGAAGACGGCGTCATCTACGCCAAGGTTTTTGGTAACGTCAGATATGATGAGGACAAGCTTGAAGCGATCGTAGAAGCTGTGAATCCGGTATCCTTGATCAAAATCGGTGACGTTGTATATGGGACTATCACGAATAAAAGAAGTGCCATGGCCACCATGACCGTAAGTATAATAGAAGGTCGGTCCAGAGGAGTCAGGATGGATCTCGAAGGTACAATACACATATCGAAGATATCAGATGATTATGTTGATAATGTAGATGCAGTATTCTTGAAGGGAGATATCGTGAGAGCTAAGATAGTCCAAGTTGAGCCATCGATACAACTGACTACGATGGGGAAAAACTTTGGTGTTGTACGAGGTTACTGTTTTAACTGTAGAAGACCTATGGAACGTAAGGGTAACGTTCTGTACTGTGAATCATGCGAGCGCCGTGAAACAAGAAAACTATCAAAACTTTACGGTAAGATCAAGATGAAAGCTAAATGAAGGTGGATATGCCTTGGTAGAGACAGAGAAAACGGTTACGGCTATTAAGGAAAAGAACAAATGGGCCGAAAGAGAGAAGGATATACTGGAAGAGGTCAGTAAGATCAAGGCGGAAAAGAAGGAACTACTTAAAAAGGCAAAGAGATTAAAAGAGCTGATAAGGAACTGCAAAGAAGTGATAAGAGACAAAAGAGTCGATGAATTATCGGTACCGGATACCGCGGGTGATTTCATCAGGTGATGGTTTGGTTAAAGACGGCGGCATAGATGGGATAAGAGGGATGGTAGGCGAATACCGTAAAGAGTTAGATGAAGTTAGGGACAGATTGAAAGTATTGGACGAAAAAGAAAAACGATTAAAAGAGGAACTCGAAACGGTTAGGAGCAACCTGGAGTACTACACCGCTCTTGTGGCGGATATGAAAAAAAGCATGAACCACGGAGAGAATTGGTCTATGTTCAACGATATATGAATCGTTTGATCGACACACTGAAAATTTAAATACATTGTTGTACATACGCTTTAAACAACGAGATATAAAATGATAAGGAGTGTGTTAAAATAAACATACAAAAGCAAGTAGAAGAGATATTCAAGGATCATTTCGAGGATAACGTTGTAGACGCTATCGTACTCGCGTCAAAAAATGGTATACCCATTGCAACGCATATTAGAAGGAGAGATAGGAGTGAAAGTTTCAGCGCACTTTCGGCCACCATAATGGGTGCCTCAGAGGTCATATTCTCAGGGCTCGACAAAGAGAGCCCGGATATCATCGAAATAGAGTCAAAGGGATGTGTGATGTTCATCAAAGGTATGGGACGCAGCTCAGTCTTATCTTTGCTAGGTAACAGGGATAAAAAAGACGCTCTCAAACAAAAATTGTTGGAGATAGAGGATGAGATCAACGAGATAAAAAACATTGAATCTAAAGGAGGTAATTAACATGAAGACCACACATGCAGTACCCGAAGAATTAACTGACTTTATAATCCGTGAAGGCGGTTCTTCACTCATAATCAAAGGAACCGCAGGAACTGGAAAAACAACGCTAGCTCTGCAATTGATAGAGGATATAGGAAAGCCCGGACAGAGTTTTTATCTTTCTACGAGGGTTTCCGATGAGAGTTTATACCGGCAATTTCCATGGTTAGAAGAGGAAGAGATGAGAAGTAGGGTCATAGATTCAAGTAAGGTATTCCTTCAAGCTATCTATGAAGCCGAAGAGGAAAAGGATGAGGAACTTCCGGAAAAAGAACGCAAGAAGATCGAACAAGCAAAGGAGTTTCTTGGTACCATAGAAAAGAAAGGACCGCCGGAGGAAGTTGACAGAACGCTGCTGAACTCCCTCGAAGAAAGGGTTCCGGGCCTTGAGAGGATATACGATAGGATAAATCATGTATTACCCAATAGAGCAACTCTGGTCATCGACAGTGTAGAAGGTATCACACACAAGTACGGTCTAGATCCGGAAACTTTCATAATGACACTTCAAAAGGACCTAGTGGAGAACTCGAACACAAACTTGATATTCGTACTGGAGAAAGCGGAAGCGAGAGAACTGCAGTATCTGGTCGACGGCGTTATACATCTGAATAGATTCCAGATCGAGAACCGGGATGTAAGAGAGATACAGATGATCAAGCTGAGAGCTATAGGGATCAAACAACCTGCCTACTTGATGACTTTGGAAGGAGGTAGATTCCGATGCTTCGAACCATTCCAAAGTATAACGCATCCGGAAAATGTCACCTGGGAATCCATCGATGATACTGAAGATGCTTTCAGCACCGGAATTAAGGATCTTGATGACATACTAGGCGGAGGATACTCTAGGGGGAGCTACAACGTCCTTGAAGTAAAAGAAAACGTTAGCAATGAAGAATACATGCTAGTTATTCGGCCGCTTTTCCTGAACTTCCTTGATAAAGGTAGAGGCGTTCTTGCAACCCTTTCAGGAGGTACCCACCCGGACATATTGAAAAGGGATCTCGAAAGATTCATTTCAAGCGATATGTTCGATGAGAGATTCCGTATCGTGGATTACTTCTCCTACCAATCCGATGAACCATATATGATGGCTCTCGGTGGTAAGAAAAGAGACGAACTCGGGAAGATATATACCAAAAATATACGTGAGATAAGCGATAACGGCTCCACACCGATATTGGATTATACTGGTTTCGATACTGTTGAATATCTACGGGGAGATGAGATAGCCATCCGAGAGCTTCTGGAAGCCGTGTCGAATACCAAAGTATCTCAGAATCTTGGCATCGGCATAGTAAAGCACGGCTTGAAGTTATCAAGCGAGATAAAGAACATGTCAGATACATATATTGAGATAACGAGTGTTAACAATACTCCCTGTATCTACGGTATCAAGCCAAAGACCGGTATCTACGCCATAGTTCCCAACGAAGAAAAGGGCAGTCCGTATATATCTTTGATACCCATACGGTAATTCAGTGTCCGTACTCGCCTCTCAGTGGTACGAACACGACCCCTCCTAAACCCTTTTCCTTTACTTTACTTTCGGATTTTTTACTTATCAGCATCAGCTCCTGATAAAAGCTTCCGCCCACAGGTATCAAAAGTTTACCGTCCTGTTTTAACTGTTCTATCAGTGGTGGTGGTACATCCGGTGCACCGCATGCTACTGATATCCTGTCATATGGTGCCTCTTTCGGATATCCCTTTGAACCGTCTCCTACTATGACTTTTACGTGAGGATAACCTGCTCGTGAAAGATTTTCACTGGCACCTTTGGCCAGTTCGTCTATAAGCTCTACGGTGTAAACGGCGCCTTCTTCACCCACCAGTTCCGCTATAACCGCTGCGTGATAACCCCTTCCACCTCCTACCTCGAGAACCTTGTAGCCTTCTTTAAGATCCAAGGCCTCAACCATCATGGCCACCATATGTGGTGCAGAGATGGTTTGGCCTCCTCCTATCGGTTGTGGTCGATCTACATAGGCATGATCCCTGTATTCTTCCGGTAAGAAAATGTGTCGTGGTACTTTGTTCATGGCTTCGGCTACAGGTTCACTTTTGATATATCCCGATGACTTAAGATGTTCTACCAATCTCCCGCGTTGGTGCCTGTAGTTCATGGTTTTAATTCGCCCCATGTGTCAATAAATCTTTCTACTGCTTCATCGACGAAAGAAGATTTGTACGTTATCAGTATCTGGATAGTACCTTTTCTGTCTTTGACAGAATACATTTTTTGCCTGCCTTCCCTCTTGACAGTGAGCATGGAAATTTTGATCAGCTTTTTAAGGTGAAATGAAAGAGTGGATTTTGATATCTCGAGATGATCGTGTATATCTCCAAAAGAACTAGTTCCTTTATCGAGGATGAATAAGATTATCTTTCTGGGCATCTTCTGTCTTAATATGCCTAGTATCTTTCTGTCGGGATAGTGAACTTCATCTGATACATAGTATCTTTTTTTGTTTCCGCTCATCTGAGAAGCTAGTAATCCGTGCTCCTCGAGATAGTTAAGGTGATACTCTATCTGACCCATGGCCAGATCTAGTTCTCTCTTTATCTGCCTCATGTGACATCCGGGATATTTTGACACGTAGGCGAAAATGTTTCTACGTGTATCCAGTTCTAACGCCTCTTCTTTTTCACCCATCTTTAGGAATCACTCCTTGAGTATAGATATATAGAGTAGCGCGATTATGGAAAGGTCGACAGCCAGCATGGACAATGTGGGTACCCCAAATGGTTGAAATGTGGTATACAGACTGATCAATGCATATATGCCTTTGATCGAGAACAAGCAAAATGCCGCCGATATCAGCAGTAGTTTGTCTTTTCCGGTACGTCTATAACTGATCATGCCTACCGATGCCTGTATCAGTGCGAAACCTGCTAAACAGACCGCTATGAAGGGATATATCATCGTCATATTTTTCACTTAAGGCTCAATGGGTTATACCGATAAAGTTTTTTCTACCCCTTCTATTACGGTATATATGGATATACCAAGATCGCACCCGAGGTACATATCGTTGAAAACAAGGGAAAAATTGGTGGAAGGAGTTGAAAATGGGATCACATCTAAGGCCGGCTTGATAGCCCACGGTAGAGGGGAAGCTTTCGATTATCTGCTGGGTGAGGAGACCACAGACTACGCATCCAAGGCTGAAAGAGCCGCTGTAAGGGCTATGTTAGATGCAGACGATCCGGTGATCTCCGTTAACGGTAATGTTGCTGCCCTTGTTCCGGATGAGATTATCTCACTATCTCATAGATTAAAGGCCAAGCTGGAGGTCAACCTGTTTCACCGCACCGAAGAACGGATAAACAGGATCATCGATTGGCTGGAACAGCACGGTGCCGAGGACTTGCTCGGTGCTGAGCCGGATGAAAAGATACCAGGACTCGACCATGCGAGAGCTCTATGTACTTCCCAAGGTATATATTCAGCCGACGTTGTTCTGGTGCCTCTCGAAGACGGCGACCGGGCTCAGGCGTTATCCCGGATGGGTAAAACCGTGATAACCATCGATCTGAATCCGCTATCACGAACCTCTCGGACCGCGGATATAACCATCGTTGATAACATAATACGCGCAGTACCCGCTATGACAAGTGTCGAACCGCTTGATTCCGAATTCGATAATGATAAGAACCTGTCAGATACGTTGAGATATATGTCGAAGCGGTTGGTATTTCAAGCCCGTGAAACAGAGTAAAATTCACCAAAAACATTATGAAGAGACGGACGATAAGTATGGTTTAATTAAAGGTGTAAAATATGGTAGAAGATAAGCGCAGCGGATTGGTCCAAGTTTATACAGGATGCGGTAAAGGCAAGACGACTGCAGCTCTCGGACAGGTTCTCAGAGCTGTGGGGAAAGGTCATAAAGCCATCATAATCCAGTTCATGAAAGGTCAGATAAAGTACGGTGAATTAACCAGCATAAAGGAACTGTCCGGCGCAGAGATAGAACAATACGGCCGGCCGGATTTTGTTGACAAAAAAGATCCTGCAAAGATAGATATCGAGCTAGCGGAGAAGGGATTAAGCAGGGCTAAGGAAGTGATCTCCTCCGGCGAGTATGATATGGTCGTACTGGACGAGATGAATATCGCACTCGACTACAAATTACTGGAAGAAAAAGAGGTGCTAGATATGATCAAGAACCGACCGATGCACGTAGAGATAATACTCACCGGCCGGTACGCACCTCCGGCGGTAGTCGACATCGCAGATCTATTAACGGTGATGAGTGAAGTAAAGCATCCCTACATGAAGGGAATCGAAGCTAGAGAGGGGATCGAGTACTGAGAAGTGGTAAACATGGATGATAAAGATAAGATCGACAAAAAAAAGGCAAAGTGGGAAAAAGAGTTTTTGAAACCCGCCATGGAAAAATGGTCCGAAAGACAGGAAGAGTTCGTAACGACTTCTTCCGACGTTATAGACCGACTGTACACGCCGGCAGATTTAGAAGGATGGGATCATCTTGAAAAGTTAGGTTTTCCGGGAAGCTACCCATTCACCAGAGGGGTACAGTCCACGATGTACAGGGGTAGATTATGGACCATGAGACAATTCGCCGGCTTCGGTACTGCCGAGGAAACCAATGCTCGTTTCAAGTACTTACTGGACCACGGAGAGACCGGACTTTCCATCGCCTTTGATTACCCTACGTTGTATGGTTACGACACAGATCACCCCCTTGCCCGAGGAGAATTCGGTAAGTGTGGTGTTGCCATTTCATCTCTCAAAGACATGGAGATACTTTTCGACGGGATAGATCCGGAGAAGGTGAGTACATCCATGACGATAAACGGTCCTGCTTCAGTACTCTGGGCCTTCTATATCGCCATGGCCGAAAAGAAGGGGGTACCCCCGGAAAAGCTTCGGGGAACCATACAGAACGATATACTAAAGGAATACATCGCACAGAAATCGTTCATATTCCCTCCAGAACCGTCCATGCGATTGATAGTAGATACATTCGAGTATGGCTCTAAATACCTGCCAAAATGGAACACCATATCCATATCCGGATATCATATACGAGAGGCGGGCTCCACGGCTATCCAGGAGATGGCTTTTACACTGGCCGACGGTTTCGAATATGTTAAAGCTGGTGTGGAAAGAGGTCTGGATGTAGATGAATTCGCTCCTCGATTATCATTTTTCTTCAACGCTCACAACGACCTATTCGAAGAGATAGCTAAGTATCGAGCAGCACGGCGTATCTGGGCTAGGGAGATGAAGGAAACATTCGGTGCCAAGAAACCTCGCTCGTGGTGGATGAGATTCCATACACAAACGGCCGGTTGTTCACTCACTTCACAGCAGCCAGAGATAAATCTTGTACGGGTAGCCATACAGGCACTCGCCGCAGTTCTCGGTGGTACTCAATCACTGCATACGAATTCCATGGATGAAGCTCTTGCTCTTCCTTCCGAAAAAGCAGTACGATTGGCTTTGAGAACTCAGCAGGTCATCGCCCACGAAAGCGGAGCGGTGAACACCATCGATCCGTTAGGGGGTTCGTACCATGTAGAATGGCTTACGGATCATATGGAAGAGGAGGCATACAAGTACTTCGACAAGATAGACAGCTTGGGCGGTGTGATACCTGCAGTCAAGAAGGGATATCTACAAAAAGAGATCGCAGATGCCGCAGCGAGATATCAGCGAGAAATTGATGATAAGAAACGAGTTGTCGTGGGTGTGAACAAATTCGCCCTGGATGAACCTTTGGAGATACCCCTCTTAAAGATGGATCCCGAGGGTGAAAGACGCCAGATCCAGCGATTGAACGACTTGAAAAACTCAAGAGATAACTCAGAGGTCGAAAAAACGCTGGAAGATCTCAGAAAGGTTGCCGAAGGAGATGAAAACACCATGCCGGCCATATTGAAATGTGTAAAGGCATACGCAACTCTGGGCGAGATAACCGATGTATTCAGAGAGGTATTCGGAGAGTACGAAGAACCCATAATATTCTGATCATCTAAGGGGTTTGATGAACTCTTCCGCGGCGGTATAGGGATCAATATCACCACAGACTATTCGGTCTACCAGGACATCTATCTCTTCTTCAGAGCCGCATTCCAATAGATATGAATGTATATTATCTCGTATTATCTCGATGAGCTCCTCTTTTGTCCGTGCCTTTATCCTTTTGTGATAACCACCGGTCGATCTGAGATGGACCATGTGGTCTTCTACAGCTTCGGTTACCTCTTCGATACCGATCTGGGCATTGGCTACGGTCTGCAAGATCGGCGGGCGCCATCCGGTGTTCTTAGGGTTCATATCCAGCATAGCATCTAATTCCCTAGCGGTATCATCGGCACCGTCCATATCGCTCTTGTTGATGACGAATATATCTCCTATCTCCAGGATGCCTGCCTTTATGGCCTGGATATCGTCTCCCATCCCAGGTACCTCTACGATCACCGTCGTGTGAGCTGTTTTCACTACCTCTACCTCTGATTGCCCGGCACCTACGGTCTCGATTAAAATGATATCTTTACCGAAGGCGTCTAGTATCTTCACCAGATCGTTTGTTTTAAGAGCTAGACCACCCAGATGCCCCCTAGTACCCATACTTCTTATGAATACTTCCTTGTCAAGAGCTACATCGTCCATACGTATCCTATCGCCTAGTAATGCTCCGCCGGTGAATGGTGATGTGGGGTCCACAGCTACGATACCTACGGTTTTACCCCTCTTTCGGTATAACAGTGCTAGCTTATCTACTAGTGTGCTTTTTCCCGAGCCAGGGGGTCCCGTTATCCCGATGATATGGGCATTACCCGTATGTGGATACAATTCCACAAGAGCCTCTTTTGCGCCGGGAGAATCGTTTTCTGCCATGCTCATAAGACGAGCAACAGCGCGTCGGTCACCATCCAGCAATCTATCTACGAGGTCCATGGGATGTCCTCATTCACGATTTGCTATCTGATCGCGGATGTAATCCACTATCTCGTCCGTGCGTGTACCCGGTCCAAATGTCTTGTTCACGCCCATCTCTTTTAGTCTATCGGCATCTTCCTGTGGGATGATACCTCCGGCGAGTACGATTATATCCGATGCATCGTTCTCTTCAAGTAACTCCATCACATCGGGTATAAGAGTCATGTGTGCTCCGGATAATAGTGATAGCCCGATCACGTCCACATCTTCCTGTATGGCGGCCTCCACTATCCTTTCCGAGACCTGATGCAGACCTGTGTAGATCACTTCCATACCGGCATCTCTGAGTGCTCTTGCTACTACTTTTGCACCTCGATCATGGCCGTCAAGGCCGGGTTTAGCTACCAGTACACGTATCTTCTTCTCCATTGAAAAACACCTTCTATAGACTAATCAAATTGAGATTATAGTTATAAATTGTTCGGTATCCGATTTCACAATAGCTCTATGTCGCCGGTGAGTATCACTTTTTGTTCGCCGTTGATATCCACCAGAAGACGGCCTTTGTCATCTATACCATTTACGGTGGCGGTTCTTTTTGACCCATGTTCATGTATACGTACATTTTTACCGATGATACTCGAACGTTCTAGCCAGTGTGCTCTTATCTCGTCGTATCTACCATCTATGAGGATGCCGTACCATCTATCCATGGACCTCAGTATCTCACTGAATAGTTGTTCTTTATCGACTTCGGAACCTTTTTTTCGCTGAAGCGTAGTTGCCCTTTCACGTAGCTCTGCCGGTAATCGATTGTTGGCGTTCACCCCCACACCGACTACCATGTGATGCAGCTTTTCTTTGTCCGCATGCAGTTCGGTGAGGACCCCTGCTACCTTTTGATTATCGATGAGAACATCGTTGGGCCATTTGATATATGCCTTGATATCGCAGCAGCTGGAGATCCCCTCGGTGATGGCGATGGATGCAGTCATGGTGACGAGCATGGCCTGGTCTGGCTGTAATTCTGGATAGATGGTCACGGAGAACCATAGACCTCCTTCCGGAGAGTGCCATCTTCTGTCCTTTCGTCCTCTTCCTTTAGTTTGTACTTTTGCGAGTACCACGGCGCCTTCTTCCGCACCTTTTCGAACCATCTCTTTGGCTATGGAATTGGTCGATTCGACCGAATCATAACGGATGATCTTCCTGCCGATCACCTTGGTTTGAAGATAGTCTTCCATAATGTGGTAAAAAGTCTGACAGTTTAAAAGACATTCGGAAAAAGAAAAATAGAAAAAAATAGAAAAAAAAATGGGTTTGGAGTTTGTTTACTCGTGTTCCAGCATCCCTTCGTCGGAGTCCCAGCCCTGGTCCACGTCTGGCTGCTGCTGTTGTGGAGGTGGCTGCTCCCACTGCTGTTGTTGCGGCGGCTGTTGCTGCTGTGATGGCTGCTCCCACTGCTGTTGCTGAGGTCCTTGTGGTGCGGTCTGTACGGGTGCTTTCTTACCGCCCTTTTTGGATACCACGACTGCGAGTACCACGATAACCGCGATGACTCCGATCAACACGTAGATCATCGGAGGGGACATCAACATATCAAAGAGGCCTCCTTCATCTGGCATCTCCTGCATGGATTCCATGCCTCTGGAAGCATCGCCTTCACTCATGGGTGTCATCTCCATTTCCGGCATCTCGAAGGGCATCATCTCCGTACCACCCATCTCCATTCCTTGAGCGACGACGAAGCCTCTCTTAGGAGAGTACTTCATGACCATGCTCATATCGGGGGTGCCAAAGTCATCTTCCCACTCATCGACGGGTTCTTCATCGCCCCAGTAATAGTAGCTGTCATCGTAGGTCATTCCATAATATCCGGATGCATATCCATTGGAATAGCCGTCTGTGTATCCCTCGTTGTAGTCATCCGAGTAATCATAGGGCATATCGTAGGAATAATTGCTGTCTTCACTGTCCATCTCGCCGTCTGCATAGCCGTCTGCATAGCCGTCTGCATAGCCTGCACCGTACTCAGCTTCACCTCTGGTCCATTCATGATAATCCGGAGCCATCGACAGGAGGAACACAGTATCCGTCTTGCCGTCTTCCAGCTCTATCTCTTCGGTACCTGTGCATTCCATCCAGAAGGATATCGGTATCTCGGTTTCCGGTATCACACCGTTTTCCAGATCCGTATCGGGTATATCCATATCTTCAATAGTCAATGGGAAGGAATAGCCTTCGGCTTCCATCTCTTCGACCATTTCATCGGGTAATCCAGTAGCATCGATCTCACCGGAGTAAGTACCGGATAAAGTCATGGTCGATTCCACGAGCCACTCTTCATCGACATCGATGGGGAATTGGAATATATCCAACGCCGGTTCGAAGGCCATATTCAACGATACCGCTATGTCTCCTTCGACACGTACATCGTAATTTCTGTAACTGATAGTTTCCGTGTCTTCTTCGTAATCGTAATCGTATTCAGGGATGTTCTTTCCTTCAAAAGTCACTCTGAGTGACATCGTGATATCAAGTTCGATGTCCTTTATGGCGAGGGTGTCCTTTTCGTAGTGTACCTCTCCTTCCACATCCATCGTGTAATGGAACTCTAGTTCACCGCTGAGCGTCTTTTTTTCTGTCGGTACTTCGTCATCCCAATCATATGTACCTGGTTTGTCCATCTTTCCGGTAACTTTGGCGCTGGCACTTACGTGAACTCCGCCGCCGGCCTTTATGGACATGGTATACTCGTCTTCCGTGACTTCTGTTATCTTGTATACCTGATAGAAGCCTAATTCTCCGGACAGACTGGTTTCCACCTTATCTATATCCGGGTCAGATGTTGCCTCTGTTTCCAGCATACTCTGTATTGGTCCGAAGACGTCTTTCAAATTCTCTTCATAGCCCATGGACCATGTTTGACCCTGCTCCCACTCGGGTACGTCTGCCTGCTCTGCTGTAGTCAGAGGAGTCATCAGGGAAATCAGACACAGTCCAATAATCGCTATTACCACCATTCTTGTTGTTTTGTTCATTTTAAACCCTATTTAGAAATATATAGGTGGTATATATTAACTTTGCGCTCGACCAGTACCATTTGGTGGTAGAAAAGCTTATTAGATGTATCTCCATGATTCAAGGGAATTGTATGACCTATGAAACGATTGAGTTGAATAGGGAAGGCAGCACACTCTTTGTCAGCCTGAACAGGCTCGAAGTCCATAATGCCATGAACGATATTATGTTAAAGGAGTTGCTGATGTGCTTCAACGAATTTCGGAAAGACAGCGACGTAAGATCCGTAGTTCTGACAGGCAGCGGTAAGTCCTTCTCGGCCGGAGCAGACTTGAACTGGATGAAAAGTATGATAGATTACTCCGAAGATGATAACATAAAGGACAGTAATCTGCTGCTGGAACTCTACAGCGATATGTACGATTACACAAAACCTCTCATCGCCCGGGTCAACGGTCATGCCTTCGGAGGCGGAGTCGGGTTGATGGCAGTGTGCGATATCGTGATAGCCATACCGGAGGCGAAATTCGCATTCAGTGAGATAAATCTGGGTATAATACCTTCTGTGATCTCCACCTTCGTGGTAAAACGCATCGGTGTGGCAAATATGAGAAGACTGTTCATCACCGGAGAGAGATTCGATTCCATATATGGCTACGAGATAGGACTCGTGGATCATGTGGTGCCTAACGATGATCTGGACGACGAAGTGGAAAAATATCTCAATATATTACGCTCGTCGGCACCGAAAGGTGTTAGAGAGGTAAAGGAATTGATAGGCAAATATAGTAAGATGACTGAGGGAGATTATAAGGAATTCACCGTTAAAAAGATCGCACAACTACGTGTATCCGAAGAAGGTCAGGAGGGCATAGGTGCTTTCTTAGAGAAAAGAAAACCGAAGTGGAGTGATAGCTGATGATAAAAAAAGTGCTGATGGCAAATCGTGCAGAGATCGCCGTTCGTGTGATCAAGGGCTGCCAGGAGATGGGCATCAAAACAGTCGCCGTGTATTCGGATGTGGACAAAAAGGCACCGCATGTGCGCATGGCAGACGAATCCGTAGGATTGGGGGATCCGACTCCGTCTGAGAGCTACCTGAATATTCAAAAGATCATCGACGCTGCTCTTTCGAAGGGCGCGGATGCTATCCATCCGGGATACGGTTTTCTTGCGGAAAATCCGGATTTTGCTAAAAGCTGCGAAGCCGTCGGCATCAAATTCATCGGCCCTTCGGCAGAAGTCATCGCTAAGATGGGGAACAAGATAGAAGCGAAAAAGATGATGGAGAAGGCAGACGTCCCGATCATCCCAGGATATCACGGCTCTAAACAGGATATCGAGACCCTCATCGAAGAAAGTAAAAAGATCGGTTTCCCTGTACTGGTGAAGGCCACTTCCGGAGGCGGTGGTAAAGGTATGAAGGTCGTCAGACGAGAAGAAGATCTGCGCGATGCTATAGCGAGTGCAAAGCGTGAAGCACTATCCGCATTCGGCGACGATTCGGTCTTCATCGAAAGATATCTGGATAGACCAAGGCATATCGAATTCCAGATACTAGCCGACGGATACGGTAATGTGATCCACCTAAACGAGAGAGAATGTTCCATTCAAAGACGACATCAGAAGATCATAGAGGAAACACCATCACCCGTGATGACAGAAGAGCTGAGAAAAGAGATGGGGGGAGCCGCGGTCCGTGCCGCAGAAGCGGTAGGATACGAGAATGCGGGAACCGTCGAATTCATGGTAGATGCCAACAACAGATACTATTTTCTGGAGATGAACACCAGATTGCAGGTCGAACATCCGATAACCGAAGCTATAACCGGTATAGACCTTGTCAAATGGCAGCTCAAGATAGCTGGTGGCCAGGAACTGAACATAGCTCAGGAGGATGTAACTGTTCACGGGCACGCTATCGAATGTCGTATCTATGCAGAGGACCCGACAAACGGCTTTTTACCGTGCACTGGGTTGGTGAACAAGATAGAGCTCCCGGAAGGTCCTAATGTTAGAAACGACGTCGGTATCGAAGAGGGGATGACCATATCTCCGTACTACGACCCTATGTTGGGAAAGCTCATAGTAAAGGGTGAGGACAGAAAAGACAGCATAGAGAAGATGCTCTGGGCACTCTCAAAATACGCAGTACTTGGGATCAAGAACAATATACCGTTTTTAAAAGAGATAATCAACCACGAAGCATTCAAACAGGGCGATATCACTACCCATTTCATAGAGACACACTTCAAAGATTGGACGAACGTAAAGGATAAGTTACCGGTGGATGCTCTGATCGCTTTAGCGGTTCATGATTCGATGCATCCTCAAAGGGAAGAAGTGGTAAAATACAAAGAGTCCGACCCGCACTCGCCGTGGAAGTCTGCCGGCAAATGGAGGATAGGTGTCTGAGATGTTTCTAAAATACGAGTACGGTGGAAATATATACAAGGTTGAAGTAGAGCGAGATGGAGAGAAATACTACATCACCCATGACGATAATATGTACACAGTGACCGCTGTCGAGATCGACAAAGGATTCCTGCAGATAGACCTTGCGGATAGGCAGATCAAGTGCGTCGTCTCTGAAGCCGACGAGAGCAAATACGTTTTTATCGACGGTGAAGTGTTGGAGGTAGTACCGATAGAATTGACCGGACGAAAGAAGGGGAAGGGCGGTGGCGAAAGTGAAAAAGATCTTAGATCCCCTATCTCAGGTAAAGTGGTAAAGGTGGAAGTTGCCAAAGGAGATCAAGTTAAAACTGACGATGTTCTTATGGTGATAGAGGCAATGAAGATGGAATATATAATCAAAGCCCCCTGGGACGGAGTTGTAGAAAAGGTCGAGTATTCAGAGGGAGAGCAGATCGAGATAGGTGAAGAGACGATGGATATCAAAAAGGAGGAATAACCGTGGAATTGATAGAAAGCAGCATAGATACGTCCGGAGAAGAATACAAGAAAAACTACGAACGGTATGAAGAGCTAGTTAACCACCTTAAAAGCAAGATATCGTGGGCCATGAAGGGAGGAGGCGAAGAGCGTATCAAGCTGCATAGATCACGTGGTAAGATGCTGGCTAGAGAGAGGGTCGAGGGACTACTGGATCCGAATACACCGTTTATGGAATTCAACACATTAGCGGCCTACGGACTTTACGATGACAACGCTCCGGCAGCCGGTATCGTCACTGGCATAGGTATCGTTCACGGTAGAGAAGTGGTAGTAGTGGCTAACGATGCCACGGTGAAGGGTGGTACTTACTATCCCATGACGGTAAAAAAACACCTGCGCGCTCAAAGTATAGCGCTGGAAAACAATCTGCCGTGTATATATCTCGTGGATTCGGGTGGTGCCTTCCTACCAATGCAGGATGAAGTCTTCCCTGACAGAGAACACTTCGGACGTATATTCTTCAACCAGGCAAGGATGGCATCTCAGAACATTCCACAGATCGCCGTAGTACTCGGTATGTGCACCGCAGGCGGCGCTTACGTACCGGCCATGTCAGATGAATCTGTTATAGTCAAAGACACAGGCACCATATTCCTGGGCGGCCCACCGCTGGTGAAGGCGGCTACCGGCGAAGAAGTGACGGCTGAAGAGCTCGGCGGTGCCGATGTTCACTGCAGGGAAAGCGGCGTAGCAGACCATTATGCACAGGACGATCAGCACGCAATAGAGATAACGCGAAATATAGTTGAAAACTTCAATCGCCCTGAAAAAACATACCTTGATGTTAAAAAACCTGAAGAGCCTGCGTACGATCCTAATGAGATATACGGCATAATCCCCGACGATCCGCGTAAGCCTTTTGAGGTACGCGAAGTGATAGCCAGAGTCGTAGATGGCTCGAAGTTTCAGGAATTCAAGAAACTATACGGCCCTACACTTGTCTGCGGTTTTGCCCGTATAATGGGGTATCCCGTAGGTATACTGGCCAACAACGGAGTTCTATTCTCGGAATCCGCTCTCAAAGGGACTCACTTCATAGAGCTTTGCTGTCAGCGACGTATCCCTCTCGTATTCATCCAAAATATCACCGGTTTCATGGTAGGTAAAAAGTACGAAGTCGGCGGCATCGCAAAGAACGGGGCCAAGATGGTCACTGCAGTTACGAACGCACAGGTACCTAAGTTCACAGTCATGATAGGCGGTTCCTTCGGCGCTGGTAATTACGGCATGTGCGGCCGTGCCTACGGTCCAAGACAGCTATGGATGTGGCCTAACGCAAGGATCTCAGTGATGGGGGGCGAGCAGGCGGCAAGCGTTCTGCTCACGGTTAAACGGGATCAGTTATGGCGCAAGGGTAAGGAATTGACCGAGGAAGAAGAGGAAGAGATAACTAAGCCAATAACGAAAAAATATGAAGAGGAGGGCAATCCATACTACAGCACAGCCCGTATATGGGACGACGGAGTTATAGATCCGGTGGATACAAGGATGGTGCTTGGTCTTGGTATATCAGCTTCTTTGAATGCACCGATACCTAAATGGAAGCCGAGTATGTATCGGATGTAATTCAAGGAGCGTAGGTTCCTTTGAGAACCGTCTTTTCGATCACGTGTCCCTTCATCGCACGCTTTAGATCATCTTTTGTGGAACCTTTTGGTATTTCGAGTTCACTATCCAACGCATAAAGTTCGAATATGTAGGTATGCTCCTTATCCGGTGGATTCGGACCTCCGTAACCAAGCTTACCGTAATCGTTCTTACCTTCGACCGCTCCTTTTGGTGAAGCACCCTCCTTTATGTTTTCAGTATCCGAAGGGATGTTCCATACGACCCAATGGTCCCATACTTTACCCGCTGGTTCCATGGCATCCGGGTCGTCTATTATCAATGCCAATGTTTTCGTATTTTCCGGCACATCCTTTATGCTCAAAGGCGGGTTGACGTTTTCACTCTTGTATCCATATCTTCGGGGTATCTCGCTTCCATCCTTAAATTCTGAACTTTCTAATATCATATCTTTTCACCTGCTCTCAAATTTCATCGTTTTACAATCCTAATCGCTTTGCGATCACCATATGCTGTACTTCGGAGGTACCCTCACCGATAGTACACAGCTTGACGTCCCTGAAGTAACGTTCAACTTCGTTCTCTCTGAGGTAACCCTGGCCGCCGAAGATTTGAATGGCTTTCTGGGCGGCTCTTACACCGGCTTCCGAGGCGAACAGCTTCGCCATGGCGGCTTCTTTGCTGAAGAACTGTTCTTGGTCTTCCATGTATGCTGCGCGATGTACAAGTAAACGAGCGGCTTCGACTTCGGTGGCCATATCAGCGAGCATAAACTGTATTCCCTGGAATTTTGCGATAGGTTTACCGAACTGTTCTCTCTGCTTCGCGTATTCGATGCTCTTGTTCAGTGCGCCCTGGGCTATACCTACGGACATGGCACCGATGGCGGTGCGCCCTCTGTCCAGTATAGTCATAGCGCCGGTGAAGCCTTCGCCCGGTTCTCCCAGGATGTTTTCTTCCGGCACACGACAATCTTCGAAGAACATCTCTGTGGTGACGGTCCCTCTTAGTCCTAGTTTATCTTCCTCCACGCCGTATTTCATACCGGGATTTCCCTTTTCCACGACAAATGCGGATATCCCTCTGGCTCCCTTGCTCTTGTCCGTCATGGCCATGACGACCACCACATCGGCTATGCTGCCGCTGGTGATGAACTGTTTCGTACCGTTGAGCACCCATTCGCCGCCTTCCTTTACCGCTGTGGTTTGGGCACCGGCGGCGTCGGACCCGGCATTCGGCTCGGTCAGTGCCCAGGCGGCCAGTGCATCACCGGTGGTCAGCTCAGGCAGATATTTTTTGCGCTGCTCCTCCGTTCCCTTCTCGTAGATATGACCGATACCCAGAGAATTGTGTGCCTCTATGGTCAGCCCGTGGGAGCCGCATACCCGAGAGATCTCCTCCAGTGCCAGCATGTAGCTGATACGGTCGATTCCGGCACCGCCGTATTTCTCCGGAACGGTCATACCCATAATACCGAGTTTGCCGGCCTTCTTTATTGTATCCCAGGGAAATTCGTGCTCCTCGTCTACCTTTCTAGCTATGGGAGCTATCTCCTTATCGGCGAATTCGGCAACGGTCTTCTTGAACATCTTCTGTTCATCGGTGAGTCTGAAATCCATCTTATTACCCCTTATCGTATATTCTGAAAGAGGTCTAGGGACTTTAAAAAATGTTCGGTGAATTATGCACACGGCATCGAATGCCCGGTGTTGGATTGGGGCCTGTGGCTCGAGAGACTGGTGATGCTGCGTCTGGGCATCGACGACATACGGGACTGCCATACCGATGATCTGACGTTCTTGCGGGAGTATCCGCTGCTGTAGCGTATGGCTCATTTTCATGGCATTCAGATATTTGGATTATAGTGGAGAACCTAATGAATATGATTATTCAACGGTTCTCCACTGCTACTGGCGAACGAACTATAAGTATCAGTAGTTACGTTCGCCACTATAGACCATACGGGTGACTTCGATATGCCCTGTGTAGATATCTCTTAGCGAACGTCTAGTTCTTCTAGGAACTCGTTCTGCCAATCTTTGAATTCCTTGAAACCCATCCTAAGGTATTTTGATTCTTCAGCATCGAAGTCTTCCACCACTTTAATCAAAGCAGCCTCAAAATCAAGTCCATATCCCTGCAATTTCGAGAGGTACTTTTCGTGATCGAAATCGCAATAAATCAACATCGACAGTATATCGATGGCATCCTTTTTACCTTTTACACTATCCCTTCGGTCGATCTCGGCATTCTGTTTCAGGATGATCAGGTCCTCCAAAACGGGCACTGTGAATCCCTCTATCCTCGTTACCTCCATATCCTCCAGCGGGAATCCGAGTTCCGAATAGTACTTTACGTAGATATCAACATCGAATTTATCTCCCTGGATCTCGTATTTCTTCAGACGATCGTTCTTGGTCACATCGAAGTCTTTCTTCAGTTTACCGAGGGTTTCGAAGTCGATCACTATGTCGATATCTTTGGATTTGTGCTGTTTTGTCCATAGATATACCGCCCATCCACCTATCAGGATAAAATCGTATTCCTTGGAAAAATTCTGTAAGCTCTCCCAGCTCGCTTTCGTCAGTGATTCATTCCAGTATTCTGTCATGCATCTCCCTCGTGAATTCTCTAGCATACCATTCCTTTAGATTCCAAAGGTCTGCAAATATCAGTGCGTCGTTGACTATCGTCTCTTTTTTGAGTACAAAAAGATTCGGAGGACCTTTGGTTTCCGGAAATCTTTTTTTGATCTCATCGATACCTTGTTCATCCGCATATACGTACACCTCGGAATAGTCTGCCGGTACGTCCTCATACCTTAATTTGTACGCCGTATATGCGGTGAATTCAACACCGCCAGGCATGGACATCTCTATCTCCCTGACCTTTTCGTTAACCCTTGTTCGATATAAGATATCTTTTTCAGTATTCCTTATACTCGACATGTACATCAGTATCTTCTCTTTGTCTCTGGTCTTTAAACTTCTGCTGGATATCTCGACCGCGCCCATCTTTTCCAGCTTCTTTACCGCTCTGTTCACGGTACTTAGAGACATATCGAGTTCTACGGATATCTCGGCTTGAGTTGTCTTTTCGTGATCCATCAACCACGCACACACCATTACTGCTTTCTTCATCTTTCGATATATCAGTTGTATCCTTTATATATCTTTCGATTATACGGAAACCTAATTGAAATTATCCTAAGTACAAAGGCGATCACCCGGAGATGGGCGGCGCCGGTATCTTCCGTGAAGAGGTCACTCGCCAACATTTTAATATATCACATGGTATTGTCTGTACAAGAGCGTATGAAGATCTGCAGCCGATGTGGGACTCCGGCGAAAGATGTGGATAGATTCTGTACCGAGTGCGGAGAAAGATTTCCCACAGAAGAGGAAGAACAACGGGTTTCGGAAGAAGTATATCGGGAGAGTACTAACCATGATGATGTTGATACACCTCCAGTCCCCTATCTTGAAAGTTTTCATGAGAAGGAGCCGGTGCTTGAAAACATATTCAAATATACTCTGGAGGGCATCAAATGGATGAAACGCTACTTCTTGGTGAACGTTTTCTTGGGAATATTGCCTTACACCCTTGCTATCTCCGTTCATCTTATTATAAGTGCAACATTTTCCGGTGCACTCTATGACAATCCAAACATTCTTAATTTTTTAGGGATTTCCTGGATGATCTCACTTTATGCTATGATGGGGCTTGCGGTCATCTCTACGATCCTGTTGATAATAGGTACGCATAACTTATACAAGGGAAGGAACGAGTACAGTGTGACACATAGTAAACACATGAAGATAGCCATAGTGTTCTTGATCTTAGCTGTTATCTCGCATTTCTTACCCTTGGGTACGGGTACAGGGTCGTCTTTTATCTTCATAGGATTGGCTTTAGATCAGGGTCTCGTTTTTTACCTAAGAGTGTTTATAACCATCTATGTGGTTTTTGCCGTGATTATTCCCCTAGGGTATATCTTTTCGGTGCTTGGAATGGTGCAGGGGAAGGCGAAAAAATTACTGATCGCCGCAGGAGCATTGTTGGCAAGCCCACCTTTTTTGCTGATGCCTTTATTTATGATAACGAAATTCAAATCAGAGATTACATACATCTTCATGCTGATGTTAATTTTGACTGCGATGGCCTATTTCATCTTTTATCTGATCTACAAAAAGCTCTACAAAGATATGGATAGAGTGGGTATGGAAAAGCAAGCCCCATCCACTATCCATCTGTGACCATCAGCTACGCCGGATAGTACTTCTCGATCCACTTCTCTTCTATCCTTTTGAGCTCCCGCTGCGGTATTATGGTGAGCAGGTCCCAGGCAAGGTCCAGTGTATCGTCGATGCTTCGGTCTTCGTCTTCGCCCTGGGCGATGAACCGATCTTCGAAGGCCTCTGAGAACTTCAGATAGCTCTGATCCCTCTCGGTGAGCGCTTCCTCGCCGACTACGGCCACCAGATCTCTGAGTCGGTTGCCCTCTGCGTATGCAGCGTAGAGCTGGTTACTTACGTCCATGTGATCCTCTCTTGTTCTGTCCGGTCCTATACCGTGCTGCATCAACCTTGACAGACTGGCACCCGGTGTAAGCGGTGGTCGTATGCCTTTACGATGTAACTCTCTGGAAAACACCAGCTGCCCTTCGGTGATGTACCCTGTGAGATCCGGTATGGGATGTGTGATATCGTCGTCGGGCATGGTCAACAATGGAATCATGGTGATAGAGCCTTCACGGCCGGTGATACGTCCGGCACGCTCGTAGATGCTGGCCAGATCGGTGTACAGATAACCGGGATAACCACGTCTGCCCGGTACCTCTTCACGGGCGGCTGCTATCTCACGCAGCGCTTCGCAGTAGTTGGTCATATTGGTGAGTATGGTCAGCACCTGCATACCCTGATTGAATGCCAGATACTCGGAAGCGGTGAGTGCCATCCGCGGGATGATGATCCGCTCGATGGCCGGGTCGTTAGCTAGATTCATGAACAGTACGGCACGTTCGAGAGCTCCAGTCCTTTCGAAGTCGCGCATGAAGTAATTTGCTTCCTCAGAAGTGATACCCATCGCACAGAAAACCACGGCGAATTCTTCTTCCTCTCCCAGTACTTTTGCCTGCCTGGCTATCTGTGCTGCGACGCTGTTATGCGGAAGGCCACTGGCACTGAATATCGGTAGTTTCTGTCCCCGGACAAGTGTCAGCATGCCGTCTATGGTTGATATTCCGGTCTGGATGAACTCTCTGGGGAATTCTCTTGCAGTGGGATTTATAGGATCTCCGTTTATGTTTCTTTCTTCCTCAGGTATTATGTCTGGGCTCCCGTCTATAGGTTCGCCTATACCATTGAATACCCTACCTAAAAGCTCTCTGGAAACACCGAATTTCATCACTTCTCCGGTGAACTGAACCGATGTAAGATCCGTATCTAGACCTCTTGTACCGGCGAACACCTGGAGCACCGCACGGTTAGATTCTGCTTCCAGTACTTGACCAAGACGTTCCTCTCCACTGGGAAGTTTGATCCTGGCGATCTCGTTGAAGGCCACATCGCTCACTCCTTCGACCACCATGAGCGGGCCCGATACTTCTACAACACTCCTGTATTCCGCACGCTTGATATCTTCTTTTGTCATATTCATTCCTCCGTCAGCGATTCGAACTCTTTGTTCATGTTCATCTCGATGTCAGCGAACCTTTCTTCCCATTCATCTTGGGGAACGTTGGACATCCTGCTGAGCTTTTCGACTGCCTCCATCTGCTCCAGTGATCCGTATGAGGCCTTGCCATCTTCTAAAAGCTTTATCCCTTTCTCATAGTACGCCATCATTATCTCCAGCATACGGTACTGTTTCTCCGGATCGCAGTATGTGTCCACATCGTGGAAGGCGTTCTGCTGCAAAAAGTCCTCTCGAATTATCCGGGCTGCCTGCAGTGCGAATTTATCTCCCGGTGGTAATGCGTCCGGTCCTACAAGCTGGACAATCTCTTCGAGACCGCTTTCTTTTTCAAGTAACCGCATCGTTTCACGTCTCAATTCGTGCCATCTTTCGTTGACGTTCTCTCCCCACCAGTCTGCTACATCATCCAGATAAAGTGAATAAGAACGCAGCCAGTTAACCGACGGAAAATGCCTTTTGTTCTTCAACTCGGTATCCAGTGCCCAAAAGACACGGACGATACGCAGAGTGTTCTGGGTTACCGGCTCGGAGAAATCTCCACCGGACGGACTGACAGCACCGATCACCGAAACGGAACCTTCTCGTTCACCCAATAGCTGACAGGTTCCCGCTCGTTCGTAGAAGGCAGCCAATGAAGATGCGAGATAGGCTGGGTATCCCTCTTCACCAGGCATCTCTTCGAGTCTGCCTGATATCTCTCTGAGTGCTTCTGCCCATCGAGATGTGGAATCTGCCATCAGAGCCACGTTGTAGCCCATATCTCTGTAGTATTCGGCGATGGTGATACCCGAATAAACGGATGCCTCTCTGGCGGCCACCGGCATGTTACTCGTATTAGCTATAAGTACGGTACGAAGCATCAACGGCTCGCCGGTCCTTGGGTCCTCCAATTCCGGGAAGGCCGTCAGCACATCGGTCATCTCGTTACCCCTCTCGCCACATCCTACGTACACCACTATGTCGGCATCGCTCCACTTGGCCAATTGGTGCTGGATGACAGTATTGTGCAGTATCATCGGTGCGTTACCACCCACAAAATTATGGGTCTCCGGAACAGTTAGATCGTAAACATCTTTTGTTTCTTTTTTCACGTGTACGGATGCGATGGGGTCGGACATAAAGTGATTTAAGATGTCAATTGTACCCTCTGTTCTATTCGAAACTCCATTGTCTATAACATCTTGTAGAGCATCATCTCTAGGAGCCAGAAGTGTATCCCCTGTTTTTAAGTCTCCGGCCGGTTTTTCGATGGTCTCCATATCGGGAGTCAGAACAAAGAGTTTATGAACAGGTGTTAGTTCTACTTCCCTGCCTGATCTTGTTTTTACTATGACTGTAGAGTCCGTCTTGCCTTTATAAACACATGTCGCTTGTTTTTCTACTATTTCTCCCCCGTCCATGGATAACACATCGATGGGATTTTCCAATTCTATCAGTTCTTCATGTACGCCGCGATCGATCCGACCATCTTCCTTGCACTCTTCATAGACCTCGCAGATAGTTTTCTTACTTCCGTCAGCTAACAATACAGGAGTATCACCGGTTACGCATTTACCTGTCCCGAACCCCCCTGGGATAGCTGCGGTACCGCCCTTTGCCAGCGGGAAAAAGGTATCCAATACTCGCTGACCGGTGACCATGAGATCTTTAGGAGCTTCTTTCTTGACTATGGGGCGCATCACCCGTACGGGCCAGCGCTGTCTCATGGATACATCTTTCTCACCATCTTCTGTTTTAATCTTGGCGATAATATCTTTGATGGTGTATTCACCCTTGGAGGCTATCTCGGTGACTGAACCGTTGATACCCGGTGGGACCATCACTTTATGCTCAACGACGTTCGTTTCCTGAACCGTACCGATTATCTCTCCCTGCTTCACCTCTTTACCCGTTTCGACAGCGGGAACGAACTCCCATTTTTTCTCCTCGGACAGCGGTGGAACATCCACGCCTCTTTTGATGAAATCTCCGGTCTCTTCCTTTATCAATTCTAGAGGTCGCTGGATACCATCGTATATATTCTGGATAAGGCCCGGACCTAGCTCTACCGAAAGCGGTTCCCCCGTTCTGCGCACCGGTTCTCCGGGTACGATACCTCCGGTCTCCTCGTATACCTGGATAGTGGCAACGTCCTGTTCGAGGCCGATTATCTCTCCGATCAGACGCTCGTCGCCTACCTCTACCACTTCGTACATCTCTGCGCCTCTGAGTTTATCCGCCTGGATCACAGGGCCTGCTATACGTATGATACGGCCTTCCTGTTTTTCTTCCGCCGGCTTTATTCGCTTTATGCTGTCTGCTACTTCTTCAACCATTTTACCTATTCTCCTGTGACGTTATATCTATCCCTACTGCTCTCCTGATCTTGTCTTTCAACGGGTCTTTTTTACCTTCGATGGGGCCATCCTTGTCCGGTATCTCGACTATCACCGGATATAGTCCCTTTCTCTGCTTCAACTCATCGAACTCTTCTCTTATACTCTCGGCTATCCGTTCGGATAATATGATAACCGCATTATCGGATGACTCGATGAGCTGATCCAGTATCTTGATGGCTTCCATCTCGGTCTCCGGAGAGTAACTTTCGTCAACACCTGCCAATGTAAATCCCAGTGCCATATGCTTATCACCGACAACTACGACCTTCATGCGGTTCCCTCCAATATCATCATCTCTTTTATCGATGCTGTGTCCAGTCCCTCGGCGATACCCCTAACGATGGCCTTTATGTTGCGTATCTCGAATTCCTTACCCATGAGGAATCTCATGGTGGGACCTACGCTGAGTATGTACTGTGTCATCATGTTTGATGTCATGTTCAGAAGCGTAGTGTCCAGGAACTTTTCCATATCGTAGAGGTCTTTACCGCCGCCTATCTTTCTTAAGTCTGCGTATGAAGTTCCCTCCAATTCCACCAGTGATTCATCCATACTTCCGGATTCGCACATCTTCTCGAGTTTCCATGTGGGTAACTCCCTTCCCACAGGCAGTAAGGCTTCCTGCAGCTCTTTACCGTTTATACCTGCATTCAGACCCCTCAGGATGGTCTTGATGTTGAGTATGTCCGTGTACTTACCTACGAATATCTTGACTGCTGACTGATCTTCGGTTTCCGCCCGAAGTACGGTACCTTTGAGCTTTTTGAATGCGTAAATGTCAAGCTTTTGATCTATCATGAAAAAATTTTCTTCAGGGTCCGCCCCGGCGAACAGTTCACCGAAGGGTGTTTCCTTTATAACATTGAAAACTTCGTGCATATCCCTGGAATTGACCAGCTCTTCCAGCATCTCTTCGTCGACCACGTTCACCGGAAATACAGCTCTGTTCAGTTCTTCTTTAGTTAACCCACTTCGTATGCCTTTCAAAACCCTCTTCAACATCTTTACATCGTATCTCAGAAGCCATGCATCCACGAAGGGTCGGAGCGGGTCGGGAACGGTGTGTCTTACATCTATCATATCCTGCACGAGTGCCCTTTCCAAAACATCTTCAAAACTATCCGGATCGTCCCTTACATCCTTGGGCATCTCAGTACCGGTTTTTTCTATCTCTGTGAATACTTCCGTCAGATTCCGGCTCTCTATGAGCGGATTCGTGCTTTTTTCGCGTATGAAGTGCACACCTCGTGCTCTGAATTTGGCGTTGGGGTAGGCGAATGCGGCGATGGATACCAGCGTCCTGAAATAGGCCATGAACAGTATCACTACTATCAAAAGCGAGACCGCTACGGCCATCAGTGCAAGGTTTACCATCCCCAGTTGCTCTACCATCTCACCTATCAATCTAGTTCTCCTCCGTAAACAATCTTCGAGCTATCTCTTTTCTCAGTTCTTTTTTCATACGCTGAAGGTTTGCCTCTATGGTCAGGTCCAGAGATGTACCATCTTCGGATACGCCGAGTATCCCGGATACACCGGAAAGGTCCGCTTCTATACCGAGCTTGGGATCTATCTTCTCTGCCAGCTCTTTTACCATATCTTCACTCTCAGGTGTACAGTGTATGGAAACTCGGCCTTCCAGAAGTGCGGATGCCTTGCCGATGGCTTGGCGTATGTGATCTTTCTGTTGGTCCGGTCCCAACTCACGGACTTTTTTCAACGCTTCGTTGAAGACCTTATCTATCTCTTCTTCTCTTACCTTCAGTACCTTCTTCCTTTTGTCCAGTTTCGCCTGCGAGATGATTCTGTTGGTCATCACCTTGATCTCACGGGCTTCACGCTTCCGGATCTCTTCCATACGGTCGTTTTTCTCGGCTTCGAACTCTTCCCGTATCTTTTTCTCTAGCTCCTTCTGACGCTGCTTTATCGACTTGATCTTACGGTCAACATCGGCGTTTATCTTCTTGATTATGTTTTCTACCGACATCTTCAAACCTCACATGAAACCCAGGAACAGTATTATGAATATAGCTATCAGCAACCCAAATATAGCAGATATCTCGGACATCACGCTGAACACCATACCTTTACCGAAGGTTTCTTCTCTTCTGGAAACTGCAGCTATGGCGGATCCGGCGGTTATCCCTTGACCAATACCTGAAACACCGGCTATCCCTATGGCTAGACCTGCACCGATGGCTGCTATACCCATGCCGATGGTCACCGTCGTCACTTCACCGAGCATACCACTGAACACGATCAACAGTATAGCTACCAGTAAGCCGTAGATCGCCTGGGTCTCCGGAAGTACTGAGAAAACCATGGCACGACCGAATATCTTCTCGTCCTCGGCAACGGTGGCTATACCACTGCCTGCGGCGATGCCCTGGCCGATGGCTGACAGGCCCGCGATACCGACGGATAATCCCGCGCCGATGGCAACCAATCCCATGGCCTGTCCGGACAGACCTGCCATCATATCTTTGGGTGCCCCTCCGAGCATCCCGGTGAACAGAAGTAGTAATATACCGATGAGCAGGCCGTAGATTGCCTGTGTCTCCGGCAGGACTGAGAACACTACGCCCTTACCGAATAGCTCTTCTTTCTCACTGTAGGTGGCGATACCGCCTGCGGCCGCGATACCCTGGCCTATGGCGGACAGACCTGCGATACCGACGGCAAGTCCTATACCTACGGCCACTAGCCCTACGGAAAGAGACACCGGTTCGCCGCCGATTATACCTGTGAAAAGGAACAGTAGGATAGCTATCAACAATCCGTAGATAGCCTGTGTTTGTGGAAGTGCGGTGAAAACCAGCGATTTACCGAATTTTTCCGGCTTCTCGGCGATGGCACCGGCACCGGCGGCACCAGCTATACCAATACCTATACCCGCACCCATACCGGCTATACCTACCGCAAGACCGGCTCCGATGGTTGCCAGGAACATACCACGATCGTCCTGCTTGACTATCAACTTGAATGAATCTTCCTGACCCTCTATATTAACAGAAACGGTGTACTCTCCCGGCTCTTCGAACATATGGTAGAATCGAGATGTGTTCGCTACCTGGTCTTCATCTATTGTCCACACTATGTCCATATCCTCTTCGGCCCAAACCTCGAACTGTACGACTATACCCTCTTCTTTGAATTCGATATATACCGTCAGTTCGTCTCCGGGCTCGCTGCCGTTGACCAGGATACGTGGTTGTCCGTTCTGTGCTGCGGTCATTGACGGTGTCAGTATACCCACGACCAGTACTGCGGCCATCAATACCAAGATCAATTTTGTCATTTTCATTCCATCACTTCCTTATTCGATGTTGTTTTAGTGTAAGTTCGTTCCGGTTTAAAGGGTTTGTAAAGGTCGCCTCCGCCTTCGTAGAAATACGAGAAGAATTCTACGTACTGGAGGCGTAATGAATGTACGAAGGAACCCAGGGCCTGAAGCACCAGGTTGATAAGATGTCCGCTGAGCAGTACCACCAGCGCAAAAGTATAGAACATATATGAGGAATTGACCATGCCCAATCCACCGGCAAGAGCAAGGAATATGCCCGGAGCCATCATGAGTTTATTTCGACTTAGTCCTCCCTTTGCCAACAGGACCGCTCCGGCGAGTAATACTGGAAGTGCGACTATCATACCCAAGTTCGCACTCGCTATCAGGTCGGTC
The DNA here is from genome assembly GCA_964454575.1 of uncultured Thermoplasmata archaeon. Taxonomy (GTDB): domain Archaea; phylum Thermoplasmatota; class Thermoplasmata; order Halarchaeoplasmatales; family Halarchaeoplasmataceae; genus Haladaptatiplasma. Next base: position 3,587 of record CAYVTG010000012.1, on the reverse strand, counting down.
AGTACGTTAACGGTCAGAGCGATGCCCGCTGTGGCCAATGCCAAAGCGAGTATACGTGCAAATGAGAGAAAATCTCCTATGAATCCTGTAAGTTCGAAAAACGCCAGACCGCGAGCGCGAACGAGTAAAAGTATGAGTCCAACGGCGGTCATGAGCCATGCAGCTAGTACTACCGTGGGTGAAAAATCAAACCACCCAAACATCTTACCACCTACGAGTATGAAACCGCCGGGCTGCAGTAGCCACCAGGAGACGTTCTCCAGTAATACATCTCTGTAATTTTTACGGGTTAGGTGTTGTACAAGAGAGAGTACCATGCCTATGTTCATGTAAACAAGTCCTATGATGAGTGATATGATGAGTAAATTGAGTGGCCCGTCCCCTTCAAGGGTATTGAGTAGTGCCGGGCTGGATAATCCCAGATATCCCGGTAGATTGAGATATTCCGCACTTTCTGGACCCATGTATCCTCCTTGGACCATGCCGAATATTACCGTAGATATACCAGCCGCCAGCAGTATCCAACCGAAATTCTTTATCCCCTTATCGACCCTGCCTGGGCCCCATAAAAGAAGGACTGCAGCTGCAGTTACAACTGCTCCGTAAACGGCATCACTGAGCATGAGGCCGAAGAAGATCACGAACGCAGGGGCCAATATGAACGTTGGATCGATCTCGTTGTAACGCGGCGGGGCGAACATGTTGGTGAGTAATTCAAAAGGACGTATGAAGGATGGATTTTCCAGAGATACCGGAACTTCGTCCGGGTCTTCGGGGTCGTCCTCCGAGACGACGGCGCAGCCCTGAGAGCTTTTATCGACTGTTGATCTGACCGTTGAGACATCGTCTCTCGGACACCATGCCTTTATGACAGCCGTGCTATCTGTCCTCCCGAGCTGCTGTTGAACTTCTACCTTATCTGCTAGTATCTCGAGTTCCTCTTTAAGCCCCAAATACCGCATACTAAGTTCATCACGTAATCTTATCAGCTTGTTTACCAAACCATCCCGCTGATCTTGAAGTTCTTTTATGTTGAGTTTGATCTTTAACAGTACTTTGGCTGGAGTTCCCTTTTTAGGTGGAATATCCATGTACTTTGAATCTGATTGCCGTAAAGCGGTTTCGAGATCATCTTTGTTTCTGATATATGCACCGGCCACGAAGGCGTATTCGTCTTCACCCCTGGGCTCTACGTGTAAAAAGGAGTTGTCGACCTTTGATAGAGCTGCTTTCAGTTTTTTGGCGTACTTTGTTCTGCCAACGCGTACAACGGTATAATCCGATTCCCCTATATGGCAAAGGTCTATGTCCATGTCTCCCAGAAATTCGAGTTCTTCGGTCAATGCACCCATCTCTGTAAGACGGCTGTCGATATCGTTTATCTTCCCGTCGATATCCTGGATCTTTTTACCGCTGTTAGCTAGCAGATGCTCTGCGTCTTTCAGCAGTGTCTCCGGCCCCTTTGGCTTCACGGACAACGGTACGACCGGTTCCGGGCGGAGCATGTCCATCAAGCCTTCCTCTTCTTTAGGCAGTTCGGAGAATATGTCCAAAACTCCCGATATCTGCATCTCTATATCGGTAAGCTTCCTTGCCAGCTCAGGAACAGTACCGGCGGATATCAATTCGTTCACCTCAGTATCCCTATCTACAGAAGATATCTCTAATTTTCCCAGTTCGTGAAGGGACTCGACCACATGATCGAGCCGGTCTTTGTGGACGATGATCGTAAGGTCCTTCATCCGTCTGGGAAAGAAGATGTTCATACCTCCGTGATTCTCTCGATAACGTGTTCCACGGTTTCTGCTTTGTTCTTCTCGGATTCGGCCCTTAACCGTTTAACTTCTTCCTCTCCGTCCTTCTCGATCTTTTCAGCATCTTCTTCAGCCTTGGATTCCGCGAACTCTTTCTCGTGCTCAAGGTTCTTCTTCAAAGAAAATATCTCGTCTTCCCTTTCCTGCTCAGCTTCTTCTTTGATACGCTTGAGCAGTTTTTCGGCCTTCTTCTCGGCTGCTTCGATCTTCTTTATAGCGGCCTCCTCGGCCTTCTTCACTTGTTGAAGCTCTTTTACCGCCATCTAGACACCTCTGCTGTGCCATATTCGGGAAGGTTTGGATTGCATGCGCTCCAACGATATTGATGAGGGATATAAGGATTTTGGTTTGTCGACTTTGTTATAGGATATCAATTTTCCAACGTCCAGATCTTTGGATACTCTAAGGTAATTTTTTTCCTTTTCTCAAGTGTCGAACGAAAAAATTCGGTAGAATTGATATGTCATAACCTACCCGGTATAATCACATTTGAGTCATCGATTTTTATTCGCTTCACTAGTGACGGAAGGAAGAAGAGGATAATCGATCCACTTGGAGGCCATTTTCAACACGATCGTCTTATATCTAGGAAATAATCCGATATTACATCTATTCGACACTTTCTTCAGAACCTTGTTCGATCCCGTCTTCATCGAAGGAAAGATCCTCTACAACTTCCTCTTCTGACGTTATATCTGACTTTCCCTTCTTTTTTATCAGGAACAGCACCCCTAGGAACACTATAACAGCGACTATTAATAAAGAAAGTAACCATACGGAGAGTTCGGCTGCGGTGGATTCGTCGTCCTCATCGTTTGATGATGTGTCTTCTTCCCTTTCAACAATCACCAATTCAGATCGATTTCCGAATTCTATAAGGTATTCACCCTGCTCGGTGAAAGTATGCGTCCAGGTTTCCTCGGCCATTTCACCAGCTGGTACCTCAAGCGTGTATGTTGCAGTGCTGTCGATATACACATTTTCTGATCGTGTAGTTTCACCGATATTGTTAGCCGATACAGTGATAGTCACTTCTAGAGGGGAAGTACCGTTTTTTGGATTTACGCTCAAAACAAAATTTTCTAGTCCTTCGATCATACCCTCTTCAGTCGCATCTACGGTGAAACTGACCGATGCAGTAACCTCGTAACCCGTATTGTCGATTACCTTCACTGCAGCAATGTATTCACCGTTTTGAAGATCTTCAAAGGTATAATGTGTATCTGCTCCTACGTCGATCCAGCCGCTGTTATTCAGTTGTATTTCATAGTGGCTTATGGGATGCGTACCTTCTTCTGCCTGCCATTCCACTGTGATCGTATCTGTATCTAATATATCGCCTTCTCCGGGATATATGATCTCTAGAATGGGGGGTATTACATCTTCTTCAATGAAATTTGCAGTCACCGTTTTATTATCATCCATAAATATGGTAATGATTCTTTCTTCATCATCTCCTTCGGGATGATCGCCCGTCCAGTGACTGAATGCCCATCCATCATCCGGGATCGCTTCTACAGTCACGTTGGTACCAGATTCATAAGTATGAATACCCTCTGTAGGATCAGTACTACCCTTTCCAACTATATTTATCGTTAGATTGTACTCTTCGATTTTCTCAAAGTGTGCGGTGATATTTTTTTCACTATCCATCACAATAGTGATATTTCTTTCCTCATCATCTACTTCGAGATGATCGCCCGTCCAGTGGCTGAATACCCATCCATCATCCGGGATCGCTTCTACAGTCACGTTGGTACCAGATTCATAAGT
>CAYVTG010000011.1:1785-37175 GCA_964454575.1 uncultured Thermoplasmata archaeon | reverse complement strand
CTTTCTTGGTTTCCTCATGTACTTTCTTGGTTTCCTCATGTACTTTCTTGGTTTCCTCATGTACTTTCTTGGTTTCGCCGTAGATTTTTCCGAGATATTCCGCAGCGACATCCATACGTTCATACACGGCTTTTGTAAAATCGTCTTCCCTTACAATATCAAAATAATCGAATTCCCCGGTAGCTTCTGAATATTCCACTTCTATATCAGTAACCTTGATAGGATATTTATCGATCCGGATATCCTCAATGAACTTCTCTATCTCGTCTGCCTCCCCTTCACAGACCACCTTGACAGTACCGTCTTCAAGATTTTCAACGAACCCCGTCAGGTCGTGCTGATACGCTAATCTATCTATCGTATCACGATATCCGGCTCTCTGGACACGCCCTTTCACTATTAAGTTCGCTCTCTTCATGTACCTTCCAATCACTCTGAACATATAAATATTCTTCTATGCCTGTTTTTGTATGTTAGAATACCATCGATCGTCTGGTCAATGGAGATTCTGATAAACGGCGGTGTTCATCTTTCCCGCTTCTTCCGCCGGCTGTACTTCGCCACGCCGACATACGTCGCCAGCACTGCAAGCACAGGCAGTACCACCGAAGAAAATTCAGACACCTCAACGGTAAAGTCGGGATTCCGCTTGTAATACAGGTGCAGAGTACCCGTGCGATTATCGAGATAGATGATGTGCGTGTAGCCGTCGTCGTACCCCGAACGGCGTATCCACGAGGTTGCAGGCCACGGCTGGTCGGTCACACGGTAATCCCCGTTCCAGTTGGCGCCTCCGTCGGTGCTGTTGACGGAGTAGATGTTTCTTATATTCCCGGGTTTGTCTCGTGCATCCTGCCAGAAGATCTGTACGAAGCCGTCCTTCGCCGATACGTATGGCTGCATCTGCGAATTATACAGGTCGTAAGTTATCCGCACTTCAGGCTCCCAGCTCTGGCCCGCATCTGTGCTGCGACGGTAGTATATCTCACCTCCATCCCAGAACCGGTTGTCGTCCCACACCACGTGTATGGTGTCGCCATCGAATTGCCGGTATGGTATTACGATAAAAAACTCGAGTCAAGTATAACCGGTCATATCGATATAGTCCAGATACGATCTGGAAAAGTATATCTGCTGGATTACAAACCGAACGCAGAAAAGGGATATCCTATATCTCAACTCTACACATATTGCAAGGCATTTTCCTATCGAACAAAAACACCCATGAAACAAATAAGAGCCGCATGGTTCGACGAAGATATATACATAGAATTTGATCCCTACCGGATAAACATATCACATTGAACCTTTCCAGTAGTAGCGGAGAACCGTTGAATATTCATATTCATTAGGTTCTCCACTATATGCTGTTAATAGCGATAGATCCGTACAGTGCCTTTTCGTATCTTTTTGCGATGATATCCCAGTCGTACTGTTTGATCACTTTCGGATCGACCTTCTTGGAAAGGGCAAGTTCCAGCTTGCTCAAAAATTCTCTCTCGTCGCCGTATCTGTAAACACCCTTCTCTTCACCGAACGCTTCCTCGGCTACCGGCATATTTGTGCTCAGAACGGGCACTCCACACGCCAGAGATGTTAGCACCTTGGTGCCCATGGTCATGGTATTCATCCTCCACGGTTTTCTGGGATTCAACCCCACATCCATGGCGGATATATATGGCGCAAGTTCATCGTAGGGTATATTGCCGACGAATTTGACCGGTATACTCTGTCTTCGGGCTTCCTTTCTTAGATATTCCTCATAACCGGTGTGCAGACCGCCGCCGACTATCAAAAGGCTGGCCTTGGGATATCTCTTCTGTACCTCCGGAAACATCTCGAAGATGTTATCCAGTGCTATCCAAGACTCCAATGATCCCACGTATCCCAGAACCGGACTACCCAAGTCGTATCTTTCTTTGATCTCGCTGCCGTCTACGGGGCGCATGATTTTGGTGTCCACACCGTTGGGTATCACTTCTACAGGTGTTGAAACCTTGTCGTTGAGATATTCTTTAAACCTGACAGTCGGTGTTATGATCCCTGAGGCCCCCTCCATGTTAACTTCACTTATCAAAGATACAACTCTCCGAACAAGACGGTCCATGGGCGGCGAAAAATAGGACGCTGCACTCTCAGGATACAGGTCCATATAATCGATCACGGTTGGACAACCCTGCAGCCCGGCGGCGAATCCCGGCAGTATATTACTGGAGACTATCATGTCGTATCTTTTAGATATATCGGATATCTTCTTAGAGTGTTGTAAAAACCGGCGTAGGTAGTAAGATCTAACACCGGGTATCCAGCGGTCGTCCATATCCACCAAATCGCATTTTGTCTCACGAACGGCCTTTGGAAATAATCTGAAGTGACAAACATCTACATCGTGATGTTTCGCCAATCTGTCGAAGACGAAATTCAACCGGTTCGGCACCGGATGTCCCGTCCAGTCCGTGGTCGGGATAACAAGTATTTTCATGATCCACCTCTCTAGGGACGATAATTTTCAATGAACCATTTTACGGTGCTGGCTATGCCGTCTTCTATGGTTACCTCCGGCACATATCCCAGCGTCTTCGACGCCTTTGAAATATCGCAGTAACTTCTGAATATCTCACCGGCTCTCTCTTCTCCGTAGATCGGTTCGGGTACTTCCATACCTTCTTTGGTGAGACACTCTTTGATCATGCTGTAAAGCTCGTTAACGCTGGTCTCTTTACCCGTTCCGAGCTGGAATAATCCATAGGTCGAAGGCAGATCTCTAGTCAGGGCTAGATGGATGGCCTGGGAGATATCTTCCGTATGTACGAAATCTCTGGTCTGCTCACCGCTTCCGAAAATCACCGGTGTGTGACCTTCCATTATCTGCTTGATGAACAGTGCAACGGCTGACCCTTTATGCCACGAATTCGGGCCGTAAACGTTGGAAAATCGCAGTGCAACGGTGTTGAGTCCATGGCTTCCTGCATAGGCACTGCAGTAACCTTCTCCCGCCAGCTTACTGGCACCATAGGGCGAAAGTGGTCCCGGAACCTTGGATTCATTGACCGGTTGTTCCTGATCACCCAGGGGTGCGGCGGAAGATGCCATAACAAATCTTTTCGTACTCTCTCTGAGTGCCGTTTCCAGCATATTGAGCGTGCCCATGATATTCACATCGGCATCGTCAAAAGGGTTGTTGATAGAAGAGATCACATCGGTCTTTGCAGCCAGATGCACAACGTAGTCACATCCCTCTATGGCTTCCTCGACATCCCCTTCATCTCTGACGTCTCCCTGTGTAAAAGATACCCTTTTATCATCGTAGTTTTCGATGGATGTAAGATACTCGAATTTCCCTTCGCTAAGATCGTCGATCACATCGATAAACCAGTTACTGTGATCCAATAGATAACTCACGAGGTTCGTACCTACGAACCCACATCCGCCGGTGACGAGAACTTTGGTCATGGTCACGCCTCAGATGTCGATCTTGCCCTCCTTCTTTAGCTTTTCCAGTACCTCGTCCTCTTTTGCCTTGAGCTTCTTTTTATCTGAAAGTGCCTTTTCCACTTCAAGATTGAGGGCTTTCAACTCCTCTCTCCTCATCTTTCTTTCCTTCGCCTTCTCGCGTTTCAAGCCGATGACTTCGTTCTTCATCTCCATGGCTCGTTGGTGATAGTGGTCTGCACGCTCCCGTACCTCAAGAAACTTCTTGTGCCATTCGTCGGATTCCCGGTTAAGTTCGTTCATCTCGCTGTATAACTTATCTACCTCGTCGTGGAACTTACGAGATTCTTTTGAGTACTTGACCACCATATCATGTTCGGATTCGGCTTTTTTGAATAATTCGTCTATCTTTTTGTCAAGGCTGCTTATCTCAGATGCTATTTTGCCCTGTTGTTTGAGCAGATCTTCTTTCTCCGTTAACTCAGTACCTTTATCTTTGATCTGATCGATGAGTTCCCTCTCTTTCTTTATGCTCATGGGAGTAGTTTGCTGTTTCAGTTCCAGCATATTGATCTCCGCCTTGAGTTCTTCCACCTTCTCAGGTAGATTATCCACCAGTTTCTCCCTTTTATCCCTCTTGAACTGGATCAACTGCTTAGCTTTCTTCTGCAGTTCGTTTCTTTTCTTTTTATGAACACGCGACTTTTTAACCAGTTCGTCACGTTTCTTCATCCTATCGTTCAGCAGTTCGCGTACCTTTATCTTCTTATCGTTAACACTGTCTCTTTCGTCTTTGAAGAATTTGGCTTCTTCATTGAGTTCGTTCCTTTTATCTATCAGGGAACGGAACTTTTCTTCAGCACCGATTATCTTCTGCCTGCTGACTCCTTCTTCGTCTTCTTCCATCGGTTATCACTCATGTTAATTCTGTGTTGATAATAAGATTTTCCCCATCTTAGTTCAATCTTCCGTCACAAAATCGTGCCCTGCTTCCAGTGCTTTCAGATTGTACTCTTCGTAACGTTTGGGTACGGTTTTTATGATCGCCTCTTTTATCGCGTTGTAGTCCAGTTCTGGTAAGAGCTCCAATAACACGCCCAAAAGTACCATGTTCGCCGCCTTGGGATTGCCCAGATCTTTAGCCATCTCACTGGCCGGGACGCTTATGAGTTTTTTAGTCTTCGGAATATCGTGTACCTGGGTGGAATCTACGATCAAGCATCCGCATCCCTTTGCCATGGGTATCCATGCGTCCAGAGTTTTCTGATACTGGATAATCATGTAGTCAGGTACATCGATGGCAAGTTCGTCCACTTTTTCCTTATCGACTACGATATCCGAGTATGATATGCCACTCCTAACCGCCGCCGAGTACGAACGGGTCTGGACAACCTCGTATCCCTGGCCTATAGCGAAGGCTTCGCCGAGTACCACGCCTGCCAGCACTGTTCCCTGTCCGGCCCAACCGCCTATACGTATCTTTATCATTTCGGTGTACCCCCTGCGGTGGTGATCTGTTCATATATCTCACCGGTTAGCTCCGGCCGCTCGATATCCAAAAACCTTCCTACGCTGATCTTACCCTCTTCGCCCTTTTTACTCGTATTGTCCCGGTACCATTCTATCATATCAAGGCCGGACATACCGTCTTTTTTTCCCGTACGCGTCGGGCACTGGGTGAGAACTTCGATGAAGGATAGACCCTTTTTTTGCAATGCATGTTCTATCTCTTTGATCAACTCTTTCATATGATACGTGGTCCAGCGGGCAACGTGAGACGCCCCTGCAGCCTTGACAAGTTCCGTTACATCCATACTGTGTGACGGATTACCGTACGGTGTTGTGATGGTGCGCTCGCCGTGCGCGGTGGTGGGAGCTACCTGTCCTCCCGTCATGGCGTAGAGTCCGTTGTTGACCATGATGACCGTCATATCGATATTGTTTCTGCACGCGTGTATCAGATGGTTACCGCCGATACCGACGCAGTCTCCATCTCCGGAGACGACGATCACATTCAGGTCCTTGTTGCCTACCTTTACACCGATGGCATGCGGTATTGCACGTCCGTGGGTTGTATGCAGCGTATCTACACGCCAGTAAGGGGAAACCACCCAGGCGGCACATCCTATGCCGCTGACTGCAACGATATCTTTTTTGTCGAGTTCCTGGTTCTCCACCGCTCTGGACATACCGTTAAGTACCATTCCGTCGCCGCATCCGGGGCAGAAAGCCGTTGGTTGATTACGTATGTATTTCTCTCTCAATTCTCTACCGGTGATCATCTCATCACCTCCTCTATGCGTCCATAGACTTGGTCTATGGTGGGCAGCGAATTCAATCTGTCGTAAACATAAAAATTATCACTCCCGACGCATCTTTCGACTTCCATCCTATAGCCTCTCAGTGATAGTTCGACCAGTAGTACCTTTGACTTTTTACCGATCTCCTTCAACCGCTCTTCGGGACTGGGCCACATCACCTTCGGTCTGAAGAATCCAACATCCATACCGTTTTCCCGTGCCCTTCGTACCGCTCCTCGTGCCGGTCTTGACATGGAGCCGTATGAAATCACCACCAGTTCAGCGTCATCCACAGCATCTTCCTCCCAATCTACGATATCTTTTCGATTATCGTCGATCTTCGCCTTCAATCTGCGCACCAGTCTATCCTGAGTATCGTAACCCGCGGTGTCCCTGGTACCGTCTCCACGATGCGTCGAGCCCGTTACGAGCAGTTCTCTACCCTCACCGAAAGAGGGCATGGGCGGCACATGGTCCTTTTCGTCGGTATGGAAGAATTCCCTGTCATCCACTGTAGGCCTCTTCCTCTCAACCAGTTCAATGTCTTCCGGTATGGTGAATTTTTCTCTTATATGCCCTATACCTGCATCGGCTAGCAGTACCACCGGCGTACGGTACCTCTCCGACAAATTGAAGCTCTCTACCGTAAAGTCGAACATCTCCTGTACTGAGTTCGGCGACAGTGCGATGATCTCGTAATCGCCGTGACTGCCGAATCTGGCCTGCATGACGTCTCCGGTACCAGGTTTCGTAGCCTGTCCGGTGGATGGTCCGGCACGCTGCACGTTAACTATCACACATGGCGTTTCCGTCATGTATGCATAGCCAAGGTTCTCTGTCATCAGGCTGAATCCCGGGCCGCTTGTAGATGTCATGGATTTAAGTCCTGTCCAGGATGCTCCTGTTATGGCTGCCATGCTTCCGATCTCATCTTCCATCTGTATAAATCTTCCACCGGTAGCAGGTAGAGTTCTTGCAAGATGATGCATCACCTCAGAGGCCGGTGTTATGGGATATCCTGCGAAGAATCCCAGACCTGCGGCCATAGCACCTTCGGCACACGCTAGATTGCCCTCTTGAAAATAAACTCCTGGTTCTCTCATTCTTCCACCTCTACGCTTATGGCGAAATCCGGGCAGTATAATTCGCATCTTCTACACTCGATACAATCTTCCGGTCTTAGGACCGCCGCACAAAAATTTCCGAACTGGTTAAGATCATCCGATTCCCCGAGTACATCCTTTGGGCAGAACTTGATGCAGATACCGCACCCCGTACACAATTCACCGTCGATTTCGATATTGATCTTTTTTGGCATTATACCATGCGATGGGAGATTGGAGTTTAATATAAAGGTTATGTGTGAGAAATTCTAGATACGGGCCGCGTATTTACCACATCTGACGTAAATGATTCAAAAAACTTATAAATCCTGTCACATATACCCATCAGTATAAGCCCTTGCGATCCGATACAGGGTATAGTGGAGATATAATATGATAACGTTTAGCGAAAAACAACTAAGAGTTCCAAGAATGTCAAGACCGGTGTATATGGTGACCGGTGGAATGTCGAAATTCGGACGGGCCATGCCTGAGAAGAGGACCGAAGAACTATGTGTAGATGCCCTTACCGAGGCTGCAGAATTCATAGATATGACCCCTGCAGAATTGAAACAGTATATCCATACGGCTTACTATGGACACTTTGCAGATCATTTCGGTGATCAATTATTGGGAGAATCCGTGATCCACGATCGTCTGGGTCTAGATCCCCTAGGAAATATCGGGATAAAAACCGGTGGTGCCACCGGCGGATCAACCTTATGGGAGGCGTACAAAACCGTTGCATCCGGTTATTCAGACTGTACACTTGCACTGGGCTGGGAGCGTATGGATGAGGTCCCTACCGACGAAGGCAATCACCTGATATCGTGTGCGGCCGATAAGGACTGGGAGACCCCCTTAGGGCACATATACACAGGCTATTATGCCGTCATGGCTCAGAAGTACTGGCAGGTATTCGGAAAGGAAGAAGACTCTTTCAGACGGACCATGGCCGAGATAGCCGTTAAAAACCGCGGGTACGGAAGGATGAACCCCCATGCCCAAGGCGGCAAAGACATCACCGTGGAGGATGTTCTCAATTCACCCATTGTAGCGTATCCTTTACGTGCTTACGATTGCTGTTTGATGAGTGTAGGTTCCGCATGCGCAATACTTACAGACGAAGATACTGCGTACGAGATGACCGACGACCCTATCCGTATCGACGTTACAGCAGGCAGCCACACACTGAGAGTGGCCGATAGAAGAGATATGGAGATTCCATTGTTGCCCAACGAGAAACCCGGTCAATACGACGACCTCGGAAAGAGGTTCCCGGGAGCCGATAGATATCCCGGTTTCACAGGATTCCTAGCGGCCCGGATGGCGGCATATTACGGCTACAGGATGACCGGGATCACAGACCCCACCGAGGACTTAGACATAGTAGAGCTTCATGATGCTTTCACCATCAGCGACATACAAACCTACGAAGATATCGGGATACGACCATACGGCGAAGGTAGAGATTACGTTGAATCCGGAGACATATATCACACCAATCCTAATACCGGTAAACCCGGAAAGCTTCCTGCCAATCTGTCCGGAGGCCTGATAGGAAACATGCACGCAGTCGGCGCTACCGGGATAATGCAGACAGTCGAAGTCGCCCAGCACCTATGGGATCGTTGGGGAGAGATGCACGGCGATGAAGAGAAATGGGACCGCTTCGGCAGAGATAAACCGGCGGATTGGAAGAACCTTCAAGTCGAAGGCGCAAAACGCGGTATGGCTATAAGTCATGCGGGAGTGGGTTCCCATGTGACCGCAACCATACTTCAAAAACCAGATGCCGCATTGAATAGAGGTGATTAATATGGGATGTAAACCAGGTAAGGTATGGATAGAAAAAGGAAGATACAAGATAGACGGAGATTTTCACAAAGTAGAGCCGAACACACCGATATACGACACAGAAGGTAACCTTAAGGGAGTGACAAACCCTAGAGATATGACCTATATACACGCCTATGGCGGGGAATCTGAATTCTTCGATTCGCTCTCCCAAGGAAAATTGCTGGCCTCGCGGTGTGACAACAAAGATTGTGAGACACATGGCTCGGTATACATGCCATTCAGGATACACTGTCCTGATTGTTTGGGAAAGAATACTCACGTGGATATAACTGAAAAGGCAAAGAAAACCGCCAAGGTACACACCTTCATGATAACCGAGCGAACGGGTGCTTTCAACACCCTACCGACGCCTATCAAATTCGTAAATGTAGAATTCGACGGCGTGGTGACCATACTGATGGGTAACCTAGCTGTGGGAGAACCGAAGATAGGGATGAGAGTTGTGCCGATATTCAAAAAGACGGACCCCACATACACCATACTAGATCTGGCCTGGGTACCCGAAGGGACCAAAAGATCGGAACTACCTATGGGATACGGATTTGAATAACTGTACCACAACAAAAAACCCTTTCTTTTATCTGTGAAGGAGATCACATGAAAATAATCGAAGAAGGCCAAGGCGAGCTTGTGGGTTGGCGAGACCCGGACGAGCACAGAAGATGGGTATCTAAGAACAAATCCAGGGAGATGAAGGATAATCGCATGACCCCGAAAGAGGCTATCAGTCGTTTCGTTAAAGACGGCGATTTCATCGCCTCCGGAGGCTTCGGCCACATCCGGGTATCCATGGCCCTGATCTACGAGATAGTACGCCAGGGTATCAAAGAGCTGACAATGGCCGGTAAGACCGCCGTTCACGACTCAGATATACTGATCGGCGCCGGATGCGTCAACAAGGTAGAAGTGGCGTACACCTTCGGCCACGAATTAAGAGGATTATCGCCTGCATCCAGAAGGGCGGTGGAATCGGGCGAATGCAAAGTACTCGCCGAGCTGAGCAATGCAGCCTACCAGTGGCGATTTCTTGCAGGTGCTATGGGGGTCCCCTTCATGCCTTCCCGAGTTTTACTGGGAACGGATACATTCAAACACAGCTCGGCAAAGAAGGTAGAGGACCCCTACAGCGGCAAGCCCATGTGCATAGTCCCTTCATGTAACCCGGACGTTGTTATGATACACGTACACAGATGCGATAAATTCGGCAACGCACAGATAGACGGCATCGCCGTAGAGGACATCCAGCTGGCTAGAGCGGCACGCAGACTGATAATCACCACCGAAGAGATAATAGACGAAGAGGTGATCCGTGATAAACCATGGCGAACGGCCATCCCCTTTTATCATGTGGATGCAGTCGTCGAAGTACCCTACGGCTCACATCCTTGCGAGATGCCCTATATGTATTTCTTCGACGAAGAGCATATCGCCGAGTGGTTGAAATCGTCCAAAACACCTGAGGGGACCAAGGAGTATTTTGAAAAGTACGTTTACGGCGTTAACGATCACCGGCAGTACCTCGAACTCGTCGGCGGTTCTGAAACCATCGAAAGATTACGACAGATAGAGAACTACGAAAGGCCCATGAAGGCACCGTGGCTCAGAGGTGATTGAACATGGAATATGCTGATGAATATACTGCTACGGAACTTCTTGCCTGCGTCGCCTCACATCTACTTGAGAACGGAAAAACATTTTTCGTTGGTACCGGCCTCCCTATGATCGCGTGCATGCTAGCCCAAAGGACCCATGCACCTGATTCGTTGATCATATTCGAAGCCGGAGGCATCGGACCCAAGATCCCTGCTTTACCCATATCCGTTGGGGATTCCAGAACATTTCACAAGGCGGTTTCTGCTTCCACCATGCACGACGTCATGTCGGCGGCCCAGAGCGGCTACATAGACTACGGTTTTTTGGGTGCCGCACAGTTGGATCCCTACGGCAACATAAATACTACCGTGATCGGTGAACACAACAGGCCGAAGGCAAGGCTTCCCGGCAGTGGTGGGGCCAACGATATCGGCTCTCTATGCTGGAATACCATCGTTCTGATGAGGCAGGACAAAAGACGCTTTGTGGATAAGCTAGATTTTCTCACCACTCCCGGCTATCTTCACGGCCCGGATGAAAGAGAAAGGGCCGGTCTTCCAGAGAACGCCGGACCCTACAGGGTGATCACCCAGCTGGGAGTTTACGGTTTCCATGAAAAGACCAAGCGGTTACAGCTTTTGGAAAGGTATCCCGGTGTTACACTGGAAGATATAATAGAGAACAGCGGTTTCGGGATTGATATACCGGAAGATCACGGTGTATCAAACCCACCGACCATCGAAGAACAGCGTATATTGCACGAGATAGACCCGGAAGGAATGGTACTGAGAAAGTAACATTCACTTAGGAGGCGGCCATTCCCTTTTAACTTCTTTCGCATCAAGGCTCTCCTGTGCTTCGGGAGATGTGGGATCGTGCTCGGTGCCGCAGCGTTTACATTTGAGTTTACCTTCATCGGTGTAGAATGCAGTATGATTGTTGCAATTAGAACAGATGAAACCGGTCGACAGTCCCGCCGTCTTTTTACTCTCTTCTGTCTTTGTCTTTGGCTGACGTATCTCGGACACTGGCTGTATCAACCAAACCAAGAGTTTTTTGGAGTAATGATACGAGAAATAGATGCCGAACAGTACCCACATGAGCATAAGAATACTCACAGCTTCGATCCAGCCCGAGGGTAATCGCGAGTAAACCGATGTATAATTCCATGCAAAATGGAACAGTATGCAAGAGTAAAGGCCGTCCTTTGCGAAGAGGTATCCGAAGAAAAATCCAGCCAGTAATGTAGGGATCATCTTGTAGATGTCCCAGCTCGCCAGATGTGCAAAAGCGAATATCGATGCGGATATGATTATCGGCCATAAGACGAAGCGGTCATCCAGCCCGAATCCGCCGGTGAGGTATTTTGTCAGGTCCTTCTCACCCTTGAGCTTGGCGTAGATCAACATGGGAAGTCCCAGGTAGACCACTCTTATGGTCAGTTCCTCCCATACAGTCGCCCTCGTTATGGCGTATATCATCTGCCAGGTCTCTAACTCCTCTAATCCCGGCGTGCGGATGGATACGTTTGCCAGCTCTAGGATGACCAGATATACCATATACAGGAACATCATCGCCGAGGAGCTGAATGCGAGCCTAGTGATAGGTGAGTCCTTTATCTTGGGTATACCCCCTTCTTTTTTGTTGAAAAGAGCGCGTATGCTCAAAGCGTCACGATAGCTCAGGTATACAAACGACAAGAGAATGCATGAGATTATGAATAGATAATATACGGTGAAGGAATAGCCCGATGCCTCGAATATTCCCACGACGAATATAAGGACGGCAAAAACTATCGTACTGGAATCCATTGTTTCCGGGATTATCAATCCCGCCGACCAGAGCATCACTGCAACGCTGAGTATCAAAAATCCCATGAAAGAAAATATCGTCAGCAGCTTGAGTACATACTTGGATTTACCGATTATCATCTCTACATCGGACGGTCTGTCAGGTGTGCTCTTCCTTTCGTAGGCACACCAAAGACATCGCTTTCCCTCCATCTCTTTACCGCAGCGCGGGCATTCCATGATATACGGATATAAGAGGTTCTAATAAAGATTACTTTCGGTTGATACTCATGGATGATCCCGTGGAGAGAAGAAGATGGCCTTGGCCTTCCAGCAATAACAAAGCATGATAGGTGTGTGTAAGGCAGTGAACGCGTCGCAATCGAAAATTTAATATCAAATCCGTTTTATAACCCGTAAAGGTCGGACGAAAACCGATCTTAAAAATTGAAAGGTGTGGAAATGATGAATCGAAACAAGATATTTGCGATGGCCTTGGTGATCTTTTTGGTATCCAGCGGATTAGGAATAACTTTGGGCTCAACGGACCATTTACAGGAGAAGACATCTGTGGATTCGGATGATACGATAACAAAACTTCCAGAGCCCAAACTGGGTTATACCGCGCACGACCCGATACGGATCGATAACAATTCGGATATGAATCAAACAGCTCAGGACGATGGTTGGGGTGGAAATGGGAGCGAAGGTAATCCGTATATAATCGAAGGGTACGAGATAGACGGTGGTGGGTACGGGTACGCTATCTACATCGGGAATACGACCGATCATTTTGTGGTTAGGGATTGTTATCTGCACAACGCGAGTGGGAACTATGATTTGCCGTACTTTACTAATTCGGGATTACATCTTTATTCAGTTAGAAATGGTATTGTAGATAACAACACCGCATCATCGAACGACGTTGCTGGCATCTACCTCGACTCGTCTAGGGACAACACGTTGTCGAACAACACCGCATCATCAAACAACGACTACGGTATCTATGTATATTCTTCCCATGAAAATGTGTTCTACAACAACACAGCTAAAACTAATAAAAATCATGGATTCTTAAGTTATCATTCGAGGTACAATACTATTTCCAACAACACGGTCTCTGAAAACCGGAGAGGCATCTACATATACGGTGGTGAAGAAAACACACTTTCAAACAACACCGCTTCATTTAACAAGGTGAATGGTATTTTCCTCAAAAGTTCCCCTAGAAGCTTTCTCTTCAATAACAACGTTGTATCTAACGATTTTAATGGCATCTATATATATGATGTAGGATATCTCAAACTGACAAACAATACCATCTCGTTTAACAAACGGTATGGCATACGCCTTGATATCTCCAGTGATAATACACTATCTAATAACACACTAATAGGAAATAGTATAGTAATATGGGGAAGGCAAAAACATTATTGGAACACCCATACTATCGACACATCAAATACTGTGAATGGCAAACCAATTTATTATTGGAAGGACAGAACGGATGGTACAGTTCCGCTTGGTGCGGGAGAAGTTATCCTTGCAAACTGTGAAGGTGTTACTGTAGAAAATCAGAACGTGAGTGATGGCTCTGTCGGTATCTTACTGGGATTCTCAGACAGTAACACGATATGCAACACCACCATTTCATCGAACAATGTATACGGCATCTACCTCGACTCGTCTAGCGACAACACGATATGCAACAATACCGTATCGAACAACTGGATCGGAGTTTATCTTTATTCGTCAGATCTAATCTCCGTTGAAGGAAATAACCTTACGGAGAATATATTGTCCGGCATTTTAACAGAAGAGGCATCACAAATATCTTTTTTCAATAATAGTATCTCTTACGGAATCGACGGTATCCGACTTATATATTCCGAAAACATTATGCTTTATAACAATATAATTTATTCAAACGATAGAGATGGCATCTTTCTTCATCTTTCCCATAACAACACCGTTACAAAAAATAGCATATATTCCAACGGACGATTTGGAATATTTATTTCCAACCAGGCTGATAACGAACTCATCGAAAACGATATACACAACAACATGGTTGGGGTGTCGATTGGATCTTCCAATAGAAATTTACTGATGGATAATATTATTTATCTGAATGATTGGTCTAATGTTTACTTAATCAATTCTGAAAATAATAATATCATTAACAACTCGATGGAAGATGCTGGATTAACAGTATACGGTACCGAATTGACACATTGGAATACAAATAATGTTTCTTCAAATAATACAGTGAACGGTAAACCAATTTACTATTGGAACAATGTTAACAGTGGGACTATCCCGTCAGATGCGGGACAAGTGATATTAGCAAACTGTCAGAATGTGATTGTTAAAGATATTGTTTTCGCAGACGTTAGTACGGGTATTTCGCTTGGATTTTCTGATTTCAATTTTATCGAAAACAACACTGTTAACTCAAACAGTAGAGAAGGTTTCTATCTTTACATGTCTGAGAATAACACCATTCAAGATAACAATTTTTCTTCTAACTGGATAGGTTCATCTCTTCGTGGATCGCATAATAATTTGATCGCGGAGAATTATATCTCACTGAATTCTGAAGAAGGTGTATTACTTACGAATTCAAGCAACAATGAAATATATAACAATACAATCAGCCATAATAATGCTGATGAACCTATACCAACAGGATCCTTTTCTAAAGAGGTACCGATCTATCAGGATTATATTTATTATATTTCCACTTTTCAACCATATTTTGAGCTTTTGACAACAGCCCAATATGTCGAGTATATCAATGTTTGTAATGTTTCCAGTTTCAATATATCAACGGCGGATGCTGGGGAGGCATACGATGTTGATTTGGGAATGTTTTATGATGCTAACCGAGATGGCATACCACAGGTTGAAGAAATCGTTACATATTCTGGAGAGGCGGACTCAAATGAATATATTGAAATAACATCCCCTGAAAACGGTGTATACATACTCACAGTTTTAGGGTATAATACTGCAAATCCCGGTAACATCGTGTTAGACATCAACATCATGCCTAACGACGAACCTGCAATATGTAGCGCGGGTGCTGTGATAAAGGATTCCTCGGAAAATGATATCATTGGGAATACTATTTCATACAATAACGCGGGTTTGTTATTTAATCGCTCGAATTATAACACCATTTACCACAACAACTTCATCGACAACAGCAACCAGGCGTACGATGATGGAGATAACCGATGGAACGCCAGCTATTCGACGGGAGGGAACTACTGGAGTGATTACTCTGGAACCGATGAAAACAGCGGCCCGAACCAGGACCAAACCGGAAGTGACGGCATCGGAGACACGCCATACACAAACATAGAGGGTGGTTCAGGTGCTCAGGATAACTATCCTTTGATGGAACCATGGCCTGGTGAGGAATCCGACACAACTCCACCGGTTATCTCATCGTTATCGGTCACAAGCATCACCGCAACCTCAGCCACTGTAACGTGGAGTACAGACGAAGCTAGCGACAGCAGAGTGAACTACTCTGTCAATTCCGACCTCACATCTAACTCGACCGAGTATGATCCTTCACTTGTTACAAGTCATTCTATCACACTTACCGGACTTTCCCCCGATACGATCCATTACTTCGAAGTGTTCTCCACCGACGCATCGGGTAACAGAGCGAAGGACGACAACAGTTCTAACTATTACAGATTCACAACGTTAGCAGAAGATACCAACCCGCCAACTATCACGGATCTAACGTTGGAAACACCAACCACCAGTGACGGTTTCAATTTTATAGCGAACGTCACCGACGATGTGGGCGTAGCAGGAGTATGGATAAATTACCGGTTCGACTCCGGCTCTCCGAACAACGCATCGATGATAAAATTGGATGACAACTGGACGTATGAATTGGACGTTCCCAGCGATGCGACGGTACTGCACTATAACTACAGTGCCAGGGATGTTTCAAACAACTGGGTTGCCACGACAGACTATACCTTAGACGTGCTCGACAACGATGCACCGTCTATCACCGACAACTCGCAAACAGCGGGAACGACCGGAGACGCCTTCAACTTCAATGCTCTAGTCACGGACAATATCAACGTTTCAGCGGTTCATGTAGAATACTGGTTCGGCAGCGACAGCTCATCGAGCCAGAACGTCAGCATGACAAGTAGCGGTGGAGATACATGGGACCACCAGATCACTCTTCCTGCGAACTCGACTAATTCTCTCCACTACGTGATCTCCGCCGAAGACACATCGAACAACTGGGTGTCCATCGAGACGGTAGATATCTCCATAACAGACGACGATGCACCGGTGGCCGATGCGGGCAGCGACGTGACCATAGACGAAGGTGATACCGTAACATTCGACGGTTCCGGGTCATACGATAATGTAGGTATCTCGGAATATACGTGGACCTTCACGGAGAATGGAACAGAGATAGTCCTTCACGGTATCGACCCGAGCCACACGTTCAACGTCTCCGGTAACTATACCGTGACGCTCACCGTCGGAGACGAAGCTGGGAATGAAGATTCGGATACATTGGTTGTCAACGTAAAGGCGTCGGCATCCGAAGACGACGAACAAGATGATGAAGATCCGGATGATACGGAAGAAGACAGCGACGGAGACGGTATCCCTGACGAATGGGAGGAAGAGCACGGTCTCGACCCGAACGATCCATCCGACGCTGATGCCGATGACGACGGAGATGGCTTAACAAATAAAGAGGAATATGAAGCGGGTACCGATCCAAATGATCCAGATACCGACGGTGACGGTGTACCGGATGGAGAGGACGACGATCCGCTCACCCCCGAAGAGGAATCCGGATTTCCCTGGTGGATACTGGTGATCATCGCGGCGATAGTGGTCGTTGTGCTGGCAATCTTCTTCAAGAAGAAAAAGGGAGAGGAAGAGCCGGAAGATATGAGAGATGAGTTTGAGAGTTATGAAGAGGAAGAAATAGAAGACGAGGTGATATGAGATGAAGAAAATATTGGCGATGCCGCTGATAATGTTGTTTTGCTAGCGTGTTCAGATCAGGTTATTCACCATCACTGGTTAGTAAAGAACATTCATCACTGAATTACTTCTTCGGCAGTCTTTTCTCCCTTTTCGTACTGATCTATAGTTGCCCCTATCTCTACACCTTTCTTTTTAGCCAGACGGTAAATTTCATGTACACTTGTATCGAGTAATTCCGCTCCTCTAGACACCGATAGTCTTCCTCTTGAGATGAGCTCTACGATGTAGTCTTCCGCCCCTTTGTACATCAGCTGTCTCATGGCGGTAGATTTATCGATGTGTTCTTCTGCAGAGCGGGCTTCTGCCAGTTTCAGCAGGTTCGTCGGTATCCTTAGTGGATATGGCTCGGTTCCCATATCGTCCAAGCCCTTGTAAGCCTTTTTTCTGGGAGCGATCTTTTCGATCAAAACCTCTCTCCTCTCTTCGTCCACCCAATAAATAGCTCTGTGTTTTCCAATCCTTAACCTGTATAAAGCCGGATCGGATGTTCCTGTAAGCTTTTTGATGTCCGCACCACTCCTAAATCTTTTAGGGTTTTTAGAAAGCTCTCTCAACGATATTTTAAACTTCTCGGAAATATGGTCTGGTAGATCATTCAGTTCGATCTCAGCTTTAGGATTGAGGAGGATATCATACGTCTTCAAGTTTAACGTACTCCTTCCTATCTGTTTCTTGGATCCGTTTGTACACTTCATCTATGAGATCTAATTCCTCCTTACTTATACTCAGGAGTCTTTCTATTATCTGATCATAACTCTCTCCCTTTCGCCCCAATACCTTCAATGTGTCTCTCGTTTCCTCTTTTACAGCGATAGTCGTTCTTCCCATGGTATTATGCATATTCTTTATAACGTTTATAAATTTTATGTAAACCCTAAATCTCACCTCAGATGGTAAGTTCGTCACCATCAGCTTCGGTTCTTTTTCCATCGACTATGCTTCACGAATCGGATGAGGATGTCTCCCATCGTTTAATACTGATGAACCAGCTTCGTCTCCGATTAATTCAAAACCACAAGCTCATTCTGAGTTTTTAAAAATATAAAAAAGAAAGGGTTTTTGAACTCATAGTTCTTCTGAGTTTTCGTTCCATGTATCCTCTTCGCGAACCGTCGATTCCTCTTCGAAAGGCTCTTTTTCCCACGGTTCTTCTTGAGGTGCTTCTTCCACACCCGTCTGTTCGGGTGGTGGCGGCTGTTCCTGGTAACCGGTTTGTACAGGTTTCGATCCGCCCTTCTTTTTCATCACTACAACGAGAAGCACGACCACCGCTATAACCACCAAGAATATCCACCAATAGTCCATGATACTTGCATCTTCCTCTGGCTCCGTTCCTTGTCCTCCACTATCTTCTTCTGCCTCAGTGGTAAACGAGATCACTTTTTCGACCTGGTTTCCGGATAGGTCCATGGCTCTGATCGTCAGCGTGTAGTTTGTGTTATGAGCCAGATCCTCAACTGGGTCGACTGTTAACGTCTTGTTTCCGTTGGAATAAGCCAGCTCAAATTCTACTTCTCCATCTGACCAAATAACAGTTACTGTAGATGGATCGACGCTCTCGGAAAATTCTATTACGATCTCGTTGTCGACCGGAACATCCTCTGCTCCGTCTTCTGGATCCGTATCGATGATTTCTGGTGAAGTCTGGTCCCTTACCTCGAATTCACCTAAAATCCTGGAAGTGCTTTGACCCGCATTGTCTATGCATGTGATACGTATCTGGACTTCATCAGAAGTAACATCGGTTGACCACTGATATGTCCCTGTGTTACCATAGGTCGATTCTATGTCAGTCCATGTTGAACCTCCGTCGTAAGATACTTCGATGGTTATCGGATTTTCCGGCAACTCGTTGTTATCGGATGCGGTCCAATTGATGAATATGGTCTCTCCAATATCGTACTCATCATACCGTTTTGGAGATGTTATCTCCAGTGATGGTTTTGGATCGCTGACAGTTGTGAACGAGAAAACATGATCGCTGCCCAGTGTATTTCCATTGATATCCGCTGAATCTGCGCCAATGGTTATGTTGTAAACAGTACCATATGTCAAATCTTCCGACGATGATATGGTCAGGATCGTATTCTCGTCATTCCACGAATAGGAGGGAGTTATAGCCGGATCTATCTGGATCGCATCTTCCACACTTCCAGTGTCCATCTCTTCCGAGAACTCGATGGTGATGTTAATATCCAATTCAACATCGATCTCCTCGTCTGATGGTGTTGTATCGACGACATATGGCAACGTAGAATCTACGATTGTACTCGCTTCCACGACAGCCGTTTTATCCTCTATATTTCCATCTATATCTTCCGCTAAAGTATAGAAATCATACTTGCCGTCACCTTCGTATTGGGTTATGTTGAAACCGAAACTCCCCTCTTCCGAGGTACCGGATATGTCCTGTTTAGGACCGGTTGTCCAGCTTCCATCATCGTACCGATAATACAGCGTGATAGAGTTCAAATCTTCATCGTCAGTTGCCGTGTAATCCACTTCGAATTCCTGCTGAGTTATAAGTGAAGGAAGAGTATTGCTCGGGTCGGCCTCCGATTCAGGCGGGGCGGATACGGTCGTGAAGTTCCAAGTGAATGGCCCTCCATCGAGTCCGTTACCGTTGATATCAGAACAATCCACGGTTACTTCGTAATATGTATTCGTGCTGTAATCCGTGTCCAGGTCGAATGTGAGTACTTTTAAACTCGGATCCCAAGATACTTGACCGTCTGCCTTAGTCCAGGAATCTGACCCGCCGTTTATCGACAAGCTCAATGTAGAGTTATCGATTGATTCATTGAAACCTACGACGATATTTTCACTCAATGGTACATTACCCCCGACCGGTCGGTGTGATTTTACCACTGGATTGTCGTTATCTGCTGCTTCGACGGTGAAATTCCAGGCGTGGCTCTCACCGACGGTTCCATCTGTGTACTGATAGTCTTTTACCTCCATGACGACTGTTTCACCGACGTTCCAACTCACGTGAGACCATGTAGCCGTATCTGAAGCAGCGTTGGTATCCGACCATCCATCGAAGATCCAACCGCTGGGGTCTGCTCCATCGGTTTGGGTGAGTGTAGGTGTCACCGCGGTATCCATAGATTCTTTGAATATTACTGAGACTTTCTGGGATACGGATACACCGCTCTCGTTGTGGTGTGGTATGGTCGTCAGCACCCCTCTGGAATATTTCAATGGATAATGGTCCATGTCATTGGCTACGTCCAATACGTAGGGCCAATCAACGATGCCATCTCCGTTCATATCGTTGGTGTCGTTATTCATCGCCCAGTCGTGCCAGTAATTCCCTAGATAAGAGTTGTTCCACGTATTGTTTAAAGTGTCATCTTCAGCTTGTACATCCCCTGGATTATAACTAGCGCCCGATCCATCGTTGAAGTAGAATTCATTGAGCGATATCTCGTTCATAGATGAGCCTGAGAGTCGAATACCTCGAAGATCATTAGAGGATATCTCGTTCCTGTTTATGAACCAGCTATCAGAGTTATAGAGGTCCAACCCGTGATTTCTATTTGAGGATATATTGTTCGAGAAAACATGTCCGTTGTTAGAATTTTGTGCTTCGATCCCGTCTCTATAATTTTCGATTATTGTATTGTCGATTATTTCCCATCTATCGCTGTGATCCATATAGATCCCTTGACTCCACCCCGAGTCCATGACAACGTTGTTCTCTACATGCCAATCGTCGCAGTAATATCCGTAGATACCCTGGTAATCGTTGGACGATATATTATTCGAGGAAACGGACCAATTGTTGCTTCCATCTGCGTAGATTCCCTGGCTGTTATCCGAGAGTAATATATCGTTGTTAAACAAATTCAAATCATCGGTTCTATATCCATATATATTCTGATAATTATTCGAGTATATATTATTTTGATATACATCCCATCCAGAAACATAATACATTCGGATACCTCTCCAATTGTTATCAAATATATTGTTGTTGTAGACCTTCCAATTTATGGAGTGGTCACCGTTGACATAGATACCGTCCCTATGGTTCGACATTATCTTATTGTCGAATATCTGGACATCTTGAACATAGTTATAACACCTGATACCATAATCGTTTTCAGTTAAGATGTTATCGAAGATACTGATGTTATTATTGGAGTAAAAGATATATATTCCGCCATCATATTGCCCGCTGCCTTTTATGGTAAATCCAGATACATTGACCCAGTCTGCACTCACTCTTACCACATCGGAATCCGTTACTCCTTGTATGATACAATCTGTTCTGTTCTCACCCACGAGATTCAGAGTCTTTCCGATATACAGATTTTCGTTGAAGGTCCATCTGTAAGCTTTGATAGTATCTCCTGGGTCAGCTTCATCTATGGCTGGTTGTATCTCTTTATAGTACAATCCCTTGTCCACGTTCTCTACCTGTGCGTAAACGGTGATAGATGCCGTATCGGTATGAGTTCCATTGACTATCTGGATATTACAGGTACCCATGGACAATGTTTGCATGTTGGTCATGTCGGATGGACCTGGATCTACGGATGCCACGGAGGGATTATCGGAGGACCAAGCAGTTTCAACGGGGTGGAGATATCCCAGGGTATTGTTGTATCCCGAAGAATATAGGGTAAAATTCGACAGATATCCGTATGAATTTCCATCGATGCCTCCACCTTCTATCTCCTCCTCGATGAGAATGTAATCCACAGCGGGTTTCGTCTTGTTCAATATGACGGTTGTGTTCATACTCATGTTGAGATATACATCTCTGTACCCCGCCATAGTTGCGCTGTAAGCCGTGATGTTCAATGGTATCAGGAAATCCTTTCCTGTGGTGTTTTGGATGTACTCGTATCCTACGGTCCAGTTCATCCAACCGTGCGCGTTTGTGGAACCGACCCTCAATTTCTCGTCGTTGTTGTTGGTGACTTTCGTGTAAACTCCACCGATGCCGTTACCCAGTTCGTCTTCAACTTTTACATGAAGGAACCATCCGACCCGGAGTTCGGATCCATCGGTTATATCCAATTTACCATCATCGAACGAACTATTCACTATTATCCCCCGTGTATCCCCTTCTATCCGTATATCATCGTTCACGGAATCTATGGTAAGATTGTAGCCGGTGAACTCTGAACCTTCGTAACCGTATATACCGTAATTGTTTCCCGTTATCGTACAGTTTTCTATCGTATGATTCGCACTATTTCGTAGATTGAGTCCATAGCTGTTATGAGATATTATATTATCGTATATCCGCCAATCGTTGGATCGGCTGCGAACCTCGATTCCATTATTGTTGTTACCTGAGATATTGTTGTTGTATATCTGCCACCCGACACATTGTTCGTTTACCTCTATACCGTCATAATTGTTATCGATTATCATGTTGCCATGTATTTTTATGTAATTATTATGATTACTAGACATTATACCGTACCAGTTATCTGCGATGATGTTATCATATATTGTGATATGTTCACGGTCGTAACGGAGATATATACCGGATCGGTAGAGGCCACTATCTCTAATCGTAAAACCAGAAATGTTTACGTGATTTGAATTAATATCAATGATATTGTAGTTATCCCCCCCCTCTATTATGGTGTTTGCTCTACTCTCTCCCACGAGATTTAGTGGATTATCGATATAGAGATGTTCTGTGAATGTCCAATTGCTAACATAGATGGTGTCATAATCGTTGGATTCATCCACCGCTGGTTGAATATTTTTGTAGTAAATGTCTTGGTCTAGATTGTGAACGGGTGCAAAGATAACTAGATCCGTGAAATTACTTAAGGTTCCGTTGGTGATGGATATCCGGCAGTACCCTCTTTGACCCGTGTCCATATTGGTTTCCATCGCCGGACCGGGTCCCACATCGGCTACAAGCGTGTCGTTGGATGTCCAATCCGCTGATACCAGATGAAGGAAACCGTATGTGTTGTTGTATCCAGATGCGTAGAGTGTATAGTTATCATACATTAGATATCTCTTTCCATGGATCGACCCGCTTCCTGGTTCATCCTCCACCAATATATAATCTACTTCCGGCGCCGTAATATTCAACGTGACTTTGATGTCCATAGTTTGATTGATGTTTGTTATATTGAGGCCTGCAAGCAGTCCCTTGAATGCGGTTATGTTGTGTGGAGTTTTGTATGTAATGCCCCCCATCTGGATATACTCGGTTACTTGATTTAATCTGCTCCAGCCGTTGATACCCGTTGTTGATAACCCCGTGACGTTTCCATCAACGTTTTTGATTGTAACCATCGCATCACTGACCGGTTGATCGCTTGAATCTTCCACGATTATATTCGAATACCAGTCTACTATCACCCGGGAACCACTGTCTGTATCTACGAGCCCCTGGTCGAAAGAGGAGTTTACCAACCTGCAAGTAGATTCAGTATTGGTTCTAACGTGGTTGCTTCCCTCTAGAGTAGAATTATAAAATGTTA
Source organism: uncultured Thermoplasmata archaeon (assembly GCA_964454575.1). Classification (GTDB taxonomy): domain Archaea; phylum Thermoplasmatota; class Thermoplasmata; order Halarchaeoplasmatales; family Halarchaeoplasmataceae; genus Haladaptatiplasma. The sequence goes on along the minus strand of CAYVTG010000011.1, from coordinate 13,581 downwards.
CATCAGATCCTCTATAGACATAGACATCCCAAGAATTAGATCTTATATAGCTGCTTTCTACTGTTATATTATCACAATAATCACGCACATATATACCGTAATTGTTATCTGATATCTCGTTATAACTTATGATCCAATCACGGGAATAATATTGAAGATTCAATCCATAGTTATTATTCGAAGAAATATTATTATCTGTGACGGTCCATCCTTGACTACGGTATGAATAGATACCATAGTTAGCGGAATTTGATATTGTATTATTGCCGACATACCAATCGTTACAACCGTATACGGTTATACCATTGTAGTTGGAGATTATCATATTATCCGATAATACAATATTATCTTCGTCCCAGTTTCCGTACACCCCCATATAATTGTTCGTAATAATATTGTGTGAAATATCACAATGATCTCCATTGATATATATACCAGAATTACCCCAACCGCTACCGCTGTTGGATATGTTGAATTCTGTTATATTTACTCTATCCGAGTTTATACGTATAACGTCGTCCTCTCCCCCGCCGTTTATAAACGTGCTAGCTCTATCTTCTCCTATCAAACTCAAGGATTTATCGATAAAGATGTTTTCATCGTACGTACCACTGAAAACGTAGATCGTGTCGCCGCTCGATGCGTCGTCGATAGCGTCTTGAATAGCTGTGTAATTGTTCGCACCGCCACCCCCGACATAATAGTTTGCTCCGGCTACAGTTTCAGTCTCCAAAACCGTAAAGACGGTGAAGAAACCTACTATCAACATACATACGATCACCAAAGAATTTATCTTCTTTTTATCCATGAATATCACACACATGTATCGAAGAGTAGAATATCTAATTTTCGCATCCTACCGCCCCAAATTTATTCAATATCCCTCGTACTTCTCAGAAAACCAAATGGCAAAAGCACGACGTCCCCGAAGGCGTAGTTGGCACCGAAATTATCAGCGAAGTAACCAAGAATGAGTGCTATGATGATGCCCAAGACCGATTGCATCTGGTTATGTCCACAGACCAGTAACTTACTTTCGCTTTTCCTTCACCTTGGTGGGCATCATCTTTGGCAGTTCGCCTTCCTCTATCTTTTCGGCCATGATATCCCGGAGTTTGAATTTTTGTATCTTGCCTCGGCCGGAATGTGGTATGTCATCGGTTATCTCGACGTACCTAGGAACTTTAGCACTGGTTACCTTTCCGTAGAGTGAATCTACTACATCCTGTGCAGTTATATCCGTCCCTTCGAAGGGTACTACAGCCGCAGCCACTACCTCTCCGAGGTCCTTATCCGGAACTCCCACGACGGCAACTTCACGTATATCGGGATGCTCTATGAGATATTCCTCTATCTCCCTGGGATATACGTTGAATCCGCCTACTATCACCATGTCTTTTTTGCGGCCGACGATCTTTACGTAACCACGTTCGTCCATCTCCGCAAGATCTCCTGTATGGAGCCCGCCGTCTTCGATGGCATCAGCCGTAGCTTCCGGTTTCTTGTAGTAGCCCACCATGACATTGTAGCCTTTGACCAGCAGTTCACCGGTCTCGTTCGGGGCAACTTCATTCCCATCGTCATCGACCACCGTTACTTCTTGGTCCGGCAGTACTCTACCCACTGTTTCGACCCTGTCTTCCACGGAATCGTCGAATCTAGTCATCGTCACTCCGGGTGAAGCTTCGGTTAGCCCGTAAACGATGGATACGTTGCAGCCCATATCGTTTATCACCGACTGCATGGTCTCAACGGGGCATGTGGAACCGGCCATTATACCAGTTCTAAGTTTGCTTAGATCAAAGTCACCTTTCTTGTAAGTTTCCAGCTCACGTATGAACATTGTCGGTACGCCGTGAACCATGGTCGCTTTCTCTTCCTCTATTATCTTCAAAGCGGCTTCGGGATGGAAATTATCCATGGGTATCATGGTCCCGCCGTAATATACCATCAGAGTGATGCTCAGTACGTTACCGAAACAGTGGCTGAATGGAACCGGTATCACAAGTTTATCTTCGTGTGAAGTTTTGAGTATCTCACCGATATCTGCTGCGTTTTTTATTATCTGGTGATGTGTTAGCATCACGCCCTTTGGTTTTCCCGTTGTACCGGATGTATAAAGTATGAACGTAACGTCGTCAGGATGAGATCCTTTCTTCAGATCCAGATATTCCTGGTCCTTTTCCCAACCCTTTCCTTCTTGTATAGCATTTTTGTAGCTAACGACAGGCAATTTATCGCTGCCCCCCTCCAACATAACGATGGTATGCAGTTTGTCCAACGATGGCTTTACGTCCTCCAATATCTCTTTGAATCGGTATTTACCAGCGGTTTCGGAAGTGATTACCGCCTTGGTGTCGGAATCGTCGAACATGTACTCTATCTCGGAGGACTTGTACCATGGATCCGTCGGTACCACCACAGCACCGATCTTGGGTATGGCGAACCATGCCACTATCCACTCAGGATGATTGGTGAGCCAGATAGCTACTTTGTCGCCTTTACCGATGCCTCTTTTTTTCAAAAAATATGCTAATCTCTCAGCTTCTTCGTTCAATTCACTATACGATATCCTGCGCCCTTGAAATACGATGGCATCTGTATCTGGATATTCTTCAGCTCGCTCTTCCAGTAGTTGTCCGATGGTAGTCTTCATATTATCCTGCTCCAAGTGGGTATTTTTGGGAACAGGATACCGGTTATAAAGATTACGATTATCATCTCACAACTTTTCGTCCTACAACAACGTAGCCGGTGTGCCCCAGCATCTCGAAGGACGGCCTTGTGACTCCCTCGCCGACCACCATCTCTCTTCGGATGTTCTCGAAGGCACGTACATCTGCAAAGCCGTTCTTCCGCATGGCCACATGGACGCGCTCCATCTGGTTCATGGACGGTATATAGGAGGCGAAACTTCCACCGTTTTTCAGAGCGGTATAAGCCATCTCCAGTGCCCCCCAGGGTTCCGGTATATCAACAACGAATGCGTCCACATCCCTTTCCTCTACATCCTTGGTGACGTCGCCCTTTATCGGATCCCAGTTGTCTGTCAGGCCGAGCAGTGAAATATTGGACTTGGCAAGTCTCAGATGGTCGTCTCTTAGCTCGTATGTAGATACCTTTCCCGCAGAGCCAACAGCACTACAGAGCACTGCACTCATCATCCCCGAGCCGGCGCCGCCTTCTATGACCCTGTGACCACAGGAGATATCACAGTTGTGAACTATCAGCGAGCCCATATACGGCTGGATTATCTGGGGTCCGCGCTTTATCAGATCCGGAGCGTGTTCCAAAGATAACTGGAGCATCCTGTAACTCTTACTGCCGAATGATACCTCATCTCCCCATTCGTCGCCCACCAGTTTGCCGGTGTCTACGACTCCCAGACCCGGTATACGCCTGACCTCACCGTCGGCGATCAGCAGTATCTTTTCATCTGTGTTCCACAACATTATCCTGTCATCGATCCGTATCATATATACCACTCTACTATCGCCTACGTATATATCTTTAATCCCGCCGCTCCTCTTTCGAAAACCCTTAAATAAGGAGTTAGTCAATCATAGGCTGGCAGAAAGATATGAAAAAGATAAAAAAGTGTCCGGAGTGCAAAGCATATTCATTCCGAGACCGATGTAAAGAGTGCGGCGTGGATACGATAAACCCGCGCCCACCGAAGTACTCCCCGGAGGATCGATACGGTGAGTACAGGAGAAAGCAGATCGACAAACATAATAAAGGAGAAGATTAGGATGGACGATATAATAATCAAGTACATAGAGAAACCCGAACTGAAAGAACCCGTATTCATAGAGGGCCTGCCCGGAGTGGGCAACGTAGGTAAACTGGCGGCTGAGCACATGATAGAACAGCTTGACGCCACCCTTTTTGCAGAGATATATTCCATATACCTCCCACCCCAGGTGCTGGTGGAAGATGACGGTATAGCAAGACTGGTTAACAATAAATTGTATTACAAAAAGGATGCCGGAACCGAAGGACGAGATCTGATAATACTCACAGGAGATTATCAGGGTATGACACCTCAAGGCCAGTACCAGATGACGGACAAGCTGCTTTCCATAGTAAAGGACATGGGTGCCAGCATAATTGTCTCGCTGGGTGGTTACGGTCAAGGTCAGATGGTTGACAAACCGAGAGTGCTGGGTGCAGCTACCAACGAGAAGATAGTCGAGATGGCCAAAGAACACGGCACGGTATTCGACGAAGATCACCCATCGGCAGGTATAGTGGGCGCCAGCGGTCTGCTTCTGGGCCTGGGTCACAGCGTTTACGAACTGGATGGTATATGCCTTATGGGCGAAACATCCGGTTATTTTGTCGATCCGGCGGCTGCAAGAGAAGTACTTGAGATACTGACTTCCTACATAGGTATAGAAGATATGAGTTATGATGAGTTGGACGACAAGGCGGAAGAGGTAGAAGCTCTCACCAACAAAGTGCTCGAACTCGAAGGAAGTGGAATGGGGAAGGACGCGAAAAGAGAGGACTTGAACTATATAGGCTAAAATGGAGTTTATTATGGATCTGGAAACCAAGATTCAACTGTATCTGATGGGTTACGAAGACGGCCAGAAGGAGGCATGGTCGGAGATAAAGAGATTGATAAAGAAACACCAGGGGTGGGACCTCCAGAGTCGGATACAGAGTAAACTTGGAACGCTATATCAGGATATCGATTTTAAACGCGCGGAGCTGATGGACGATCCATCAATGCTCGATATCGAAGAAGAAGAAGAGGAAGCCCAAGAACCTCCGCAGGAAGAGCCAGACACAGAATGGGAAGCTGGAGTATCCTACCTTATACTTGAGGAAAAGCCGTCCGTTGCAGTCGAGGCGATGAGATCGTTGATGGGTGATGAAGAGATCCTATTCATCACCAGCGAATTCCCCAAAAATCTCATCAAAACCTACGGTATCCCCGGAGATAATATATTTTTCATACAGTTGACCACAAGTGGCTACAACACCATCAGCAGTCCGGATATAAAGTACACAAAAAGCTCACCGTCTAACCTGTCGTCATTATCGACCAAGACAGGCGAATTTTTAAAAGGTAAATCCAATTCGATCGTGGTTGTCCACGGAGTGCAGGACCTTGTCCTCCGTAACCAATTCAATAGCACGCTGAAATTCATCAAATGGGTGTTAGATAACGTGCGAAAACAGGAAGGAACGATCATATTGTCTATCGATCCCATGACCTTAGAGCAAACGGAATCAGCACAACTTAAGGGTTATTTCGACAAAGTGATCGAGGGGTGATAACATATGTTGATCTTTGCAGGCAGCGCTACTATCTCTGAAAACATAGTAAAATATCTTCAAAAGACGGGCGAGGAAGTGAGATACTACTCATCTCAGGATATACCTCTGGAAGACTTGAAAAAGGCTGAACTGGTCTTACTTTTCGGAGATGATCACGAAGGATTGTTACAACACCGCGAGAAGATAAAGTCTCTCAACGTTGAAGTTCTATGCTATACCAAAGATACCGTTATACGCGAAGACGGTGATATAGTGGTGGACTCGCTCGATCACTTACTCTCTCTGACCATCAAAAGACAGATCGAAACACTGCGCGAAAAAAATTTCAGCTTGAGATTACTAGATACGGTAAAGACCTGCACCGAAGGACTGAACATCTTCGTACACGACAACCCGGATCCGGATGCCCTTGGATCCGCCATGGCTCTAGAAGCAGTATGCAGGGAAGCGGGCATAGATTCAAAAGCATACTACGGTGGTGAGATAGGGTACACAGAGAACCAACTATTTTTGGATCGTACCGGTTTCGAGATAGAGAAGATAATATCTGAAGACCTCCACCGGATCCTGAAAAAAGGTGATATCGCCTTCTTGGATTTTGCCCGGTCGGGAGAGAATAACATGCTGCCCCCGGGAACAGAGGCCAAGATAATAATCGACCACCACTACACGAACAAAGACGTGGATAACGCCGATTTTGTGGATATACAAAGTGTGGGCGCCACCTCAACGCTGATGACCAAACATCTACAGCGATCGGAGATAGCCATGGACCCATTACTGGCATCCGCACTGTTGTACGGTATAAAGGTAGACACTAAGGATTATACACGTAATATCGGTCCTTCAGACTTCGAAGCGATAAGTTACCTGACATCAAGAGCCGACGGTGAAATGTTGTCTATTTTGGACAGCACACCCATGGATTCAGATGCGCTGGATGCTATGGGATATGCGATATCTAAACGGAAGATATATGACGGTGTGATGACCGCTTTCGCAGGGACTGTTAAACAGCGCGACCATATACCCCAGGTAGCGGATATGTTGGAGGGCGAAAGCGAAGTAAACACGGTACTGGTCATGGGTATATTCCAAGATAAGATCCACATGTCCGCCAGGAGTAAAGATCCAAGATTAAATCTTGGTAAAACCATGAAAGAGCTATACGATGATGTGGGTTCTGCCGGAGGGCACCGACATTCCGCCGGCGGTAATATACCGACCTCAAAGTTCAAAAACAAAGAAGATGCAGTGGATGAGATATCCCGAATATTCCGAGAAGGTGTTATCAGATGATGCCAAAGCGATATGATATAGAGGCTAGCAGAGGAGTCAGCAGTACAGAAAAGATCCATCTTACCATCGCACTACTGGTACTCACACTTGCATTCACCATCAGCTTTTCAGGTGGACTTACCGGTGTAAGCACAGACACTCTTATCTGGACGTTTTCACTCTCGTTCGTAGCTGTCGGTACCGCATTTCTATTCCACGAACTGGCCCACCGTATGATGGCAAGAAGATACGGCTGTTGGGCTGAATTCAGGATGTGGCCCATGGGCCTCATGATGGCACTGTTCTTCAGCTTCATGGGTTTCGTGTTCGCCGCCCCCGGAGCGGTCATGATAAGAGGCTACATAACAGAAGAACAGAACGGTCATATCAGCGCCTCCGGTCCGGCGACTAACTGGCTGGTCGGTACCGTATTCCTAGGAGGTTCCTACGTACTTATGGTCAACGGCAACTACCTATGGGTCCCACTAGCCTTCGTATGTTTCATCAACCTCTTCATAGGCGGCTTTAACTTACTGCCTTTTGGACCTCTGGATGGTGCCAAGATATTCAGATGGAGCGTACCAAATTATATACTACTAGCCGCAGCTATAGTGGGAACGTTGATAGTAGGTAAGCTGTTAGGCCCGCTGAGCCTCTTCCTCTGATCATCGACCTTCTTCGAATTCCTTCTCAGCTTTATCTCTGAGTTCGGTACGTCTTATCTTACCGCTGATGGTCTTGGGTAATTCGTCTACGAATTCTATCGATCGAGGATATTTGTAGGGTGCAGTCACCTTTTTTACATGCTCCTGCAGATCTTTTTTCAGCTCTTCCGAAGGCTCATAGCCTTTGTTGAGGATGATGTACGCTTTTACCACTTTACCACGGATCTCGTCCGGAGCACCGATGACAGCGTTCTCCTGAACCGCGGGATGTTCCTGTAGTGCACTTTCCACTTCGAAGGGGCCGATCCGGTATCCCGATGCCTTTATCACATCGTCCGCTCTACCTACGAACCAGAAATAGCCGTCTTCATCCTTGTAGGCTTTGTCACCTGTAAAATACCAGTCGCCTAAGAAAACCTCTTCCGTCTTCTCTTCGTCCTTCCAGTATTCTTTGAATATGCCCGGCGGCCTTTCAGGTTTGACCTTCACCGCGATGTGTCCTTCTTCGCCCACCGGTTTTATATTTCCTTCGTCGTCCGTCACTTCGACTACGTGTCCAGGCGTGGGTTTTCCCATGGACCCTGCCTTCACTTCCATACACGGATAATTACCTACCAAGGCCACACTTTCCGTCTGCCCATAGTAATCGTATATACGCAGTCCGGTGTATTCTTCCCATTTATCTATAACGTCGGGGTTGAGCGGCTCGCCGGCACTCAACGCGTGCCTTAAAGAACTCAAGTCGTATCTATCTACGTCCAGATTTATCATCATCTTGTATATGGTAGGCGGAGCGCAGAATACGGTTATATGATGCTCCTCTAATATCTTTAAAGTCTTCTCAGCGCTGAAGCCACCGGTTATATTCTGCTGCACAACTGTTGCCCCCACTATCCACTGCCCGAACAATTTACCCCAAGCGGTCTTAGCCCAACCGTTATCGGCTATGGCCCATATGGTGTCTTCCGGCTTTAGGTCCTGGATGAACCTAGCGGTGACTTGATGTCCCAGTGGATATGCATGCGAGTGAAGCACCATCTTCGGGTATGCGGTTGTTCCCGACGTGAAGTATATCATCAGCGGATCTGTGCTCTTAGTTTTATACGATATATTCAACTCCGGAGAGTTATCCTCCATGATATCAGAATAGGAAGTCCATCCTTCTGCATGACCTCCTATGAGTATATGATTTTTCAGAGTCTTCAGTGCATCCCTTACCTTGTCCACTTTCTCGTGGTTCGGCATATCTGCGATAATGGTGTTTGCTTCGGATTGTTCGACCCGGTACTTTATATCCTTGGCCACCGAGAGATTCGGAGTCGGTATGGGTATCACACCGATCTTGATCATATCGAGTATTGCCACGTACCATTCCGGCAGTCGATGGACCAGCAGGATCACACGGTCTCCCTTCTCTATACCCATCTCAAGCAATCCATTTGCAAATCTATCGGAAAGTTCCTTTAGCTGCTTGAAAGTGTGCTTTTCCACTCTCTTGCCGGGATCATCGATGGATATCAAAGCTATCTTATCCGGGGTCTGTTCCGCATGCCTGTCCACTTCGTTTAAGGCAAAATTGTAGTGTTCGGGAACATCCCATTCGAAATTCTTTCTGGCTTCCTCGTAATCCTTCATGTTGTGTTCATCGGGCATATGACATCAACGATTTCGTTAAATATGGTCCGATTAAAGCTTTTCGGCGATATTCTTCATCCAGCAGTAGGCGAAGGGTGATCCCAATATCGTTCCTGGATATTCAACGAGATCTATCATCCGTAATTTGCCGAAAAAACTTTGGATGCTTTTCGGTGTATGATACACCACATATCTTTTCTTTTCCTTCATTGTTTCGCCGTACTCGAAACCTTCTCCATGGCCGACCTTGAAGCTGAAAGCAAATATCCCATCTGGTTTTAGTGAACGGAGGACCTCTTCTTCAAAACTCTTCAATCCTTTGCGTGGGATGTGTATAACCGATGCACTGGCCCATATACAGTCAAAGTATTTTTCACGGAAACCCATCTCCCTCATATCCATACGAAGAAAGTCTAGAGACGGATATGTCTTTCTGGCAAGCTTCACCATCTCCGCAGACAGGTCCATCCCAACCACTTCGGCGCCCCTCTCATACATATGATCGGTGTCCCTACCATCCCCACAACCGATATCCAAAACACAAGGTTCCTCCGGGAGCATATCCAGTGTTCTATCGATCATCTTTTCTTGAAATTCCCTGTCACCCATGGTCAAAGTTCTACGGCAGTAATCCTCGGCAACTTCGTCGTATGCACGCACCGTCTCCCAAACAGGATCGCTACAACCCAAAGTCTTCTTTGATCTTTGCAAGTTCATCCCCGTTGAGCGGCCGCGGATAATTTCGATGCTCTTCGCCGGGTCGGGTGGTGTAATACGGACGGTTACAGCCCGGACATCCCTGGGTTCTGAAAATATCTCCGTTCTCCAAGGTATCCGCAAGGTCTTCGGGATGGTTTAGCATCAGATCCAGTACTTCCGCCGGCATCATACCGCTTTTAAGCAAGTGTGAACTGAGCTGTGCCTGTCGATAATATTTCATGTCCGGTACCCCTTTCTTTGACATGTACGAGAACAGTGATACATCCGCACCGGTGTTCAAGGCCCTGTATGCACCGAGGGTAAGCTGCGGTAAACTTTCTCCCAAACCTACGATAAGATGTGCCGTCACTCTATCCGGCCCTAAGCTTTTCATCGCGAGTCCCAGATAATCCCAGAATATCCTGGGGTCGTAATTCGGTTTGACCTTGGCTCGTATCTCGTCGGTTGCACCGTCGATACCTATGCCTATCCTATCTACGATGTCTTTCAGACCATCCAACGTCTCTATGGAGAGCGGTGGCGAAGATACGGATATGGGTTTTCCGGCGGCGTTCAGTATGGTGACCGCATCCAGAAGTATCTCTTCGTAACCCGGTATGTCCGGGCACTGGATACAGATCCTCTGTAGGTCCGAATCCTTCAGCGGTTCTATCATCTCTTCAATGTTGTATTCCGGCCATGAAACTCTTGAAAGCCATCTGCTGTCTCCTCTTGCTTGGGGGCAGAATGTGCATCCTCCCCGGCAGACTCCTCCGGGTATCATCACGTATGCAGTGGTGGGATGTTCCATGGCACCACCTTTCATCAATCCCAGATACATGGCGGTACCGGCTGACACTCTCAGGTTCATCGTTTCCACTTCCTGTTCAAAGTCCAAGGGTCAGATGAATATTTTTCCTCTAACTCGTTGGCGAGTTCCTTTTCTTCATCGGTGAGCTCGCCGGTCTCCAGTCTCACACCGAATCGCTCTTTGTATGAACTCCGCAACTCCTCTATCAGTTCTTCCGGTTCTATGTCGTATCCGAGCTCGTCCTCCATGGTTGTCACCAGATCCATGAACGAATCAGCGCCTCTTGCCTTCAGTTTATCCATGTCCAGCTTCAGTATCTCCGAGAGTGTTTCAAGATCGGTACCGTACATCAATGTACCGTGCTGCAGCATACCTCTCCGCGCACGTCTTTGAGCGCTACCGGATATCTTCTTGCTGTTTACCAGTATATCGTTATAGGGTTTGAAAACGGCGTCCAGTCCGTGGTCGATAAGTGTGGATATCAAAGGTTTAAGAAGATGGTGAAAGCTGTCTTCGATGGCACCGGTCATCCTATCGGTAACTATGGAGTATGTGACCTCGCCGTCATAGTCGTGATATACCGTGCCACCGCCGGTTATCCGACGTATATAGGGGATGCCAAGCTCTTTACATTTATCCGTGTTTATCACGGTATCTATATCCTGTGCATACCCTACGGTTATCGCCGATGGAGAAAATCTAAAAAAACGCAGTGTCGGAGGGGTTGATCCCTTGTCATAACAACGAAGTATGGCTTCGTCGATGGCCATCTGTTTTGGTCCCGAAGCTTCTATGGTAGGAATGTACCTGAGTGTATCCATGTTAATCTTTACAGTATATGCCACTCATGTGATATATCTGTTTCTGTTGGTTTAGTGTGTCGTCTGCTAAAAATCCCGGTCCGAAGGATAGATATATCTTACCGAACACCCGGTTATAGGAACTTTTTTGCCAATCTTTGAACCCTGCATTCAAATATTTATTCATCCTCATCCGGTTCTTTTTGCTCTTCCTCGGACTCCTCAGAAGATATTTCTTTTTTCTTCATGAATAACACCGCTCCACCAACGATTACGATCATCACACCGATGAGGGCAAAGATCCAAATCGGTAAACCTTCGTCGCCATCAATTTCAGCTTCTAACGGTTTCTTATCTTCACCGTCTGGGATACCGTCGCCATCCGTGTCAGCGTTGTTGGGATCTGTATCTTCGTTGTACTCTTCTACATTGGTCAAGCCGTCATCGTCAGCATCTTCATCGGCATCATCAGGATCCATCGGGTCCAATCCGTGTTCCTCTTCATAAACGTCCGGAAGTCCGTCGCCGTCTGTATCGTCGTCTTTCCCGTCAGGAATACCATCGCCGTCCGTGTCGATCCACTCATCAGGGTCCAATGGGAAGTCATCTTCTTCATCGA
>CAYVTG010000011.1:0-1685 GCA_964454575.1 uncultured Thermoplasmata archaeon | reverse complement strand
CATCGATCACGCCATCACCGTCGTCATCCGTATCGGAGTTATCACCAATACCATCGCCGTCCGTGTCGACCCACTCATCAGGGTCTAATGGAAAGTCATCTTCTTCATCGATCACGCCATCACCGTCGTCATCCGTATCGGAGTTATCACCAATACCATCACCGTCCGTGTCGATCCACTCATCAGGGTCCAATGGGAAGTCATCTTCTTCATCGATCACGCCATCACCGTCGTCATCCGTATCGGAGTTATCACCAATACCATCGCCGTCCGTGTCGATCCACTCATCAGGGTCTAATGGGAAGTCATCTTCACCATCTATAACTCCGTCGCCATCAGTATCTGCTACGTCTGGTTCAGTCCCAGTCAAATATTCATCGATATTTGACATTAAATCTCCATCTTTGTCTTCATCCTTATCTCCAGCATTCAAGGGTGATAAACTATTATTTAACTCCCAATAATCAGGCATACCGTCTCCGTCACTGTCGTTATTTATAGGGGATGTGCCATGTCTATATTCATCCAAATTTATAAGGTTATCATGGTCAGGGTCCCCATCTGGTCCGTTATCTATATCGCCAGAATGTATAACGACGTAGCTGCGGTTAGCTCTGCTCCATTCTGTTTTATTCACTCCATCGTCCAGTGGATCCAAGGTATAATCAACCTCCCATTTATCTTTAAGGCCGTCTGCGTCAGTATCCTTTTTGTTCGGATCGGTTCTGCTGTTGTATTCCTCTATATTGACTAAACCATCGTTGTCTAAATCCCAATTTTTATCATTGTAGGTAGGCATCTGTTGATGAACGATTTCCCAAAGATCGTCCATCCCATCGTTATCCGTGTCCATATCATCGGGTTTAGTACTGGAATTATATTCTTCAATATTAGTTAAGAAATCACCGTCTTTATCACCTGACGATCCATTATCAATATCCGCCGGTACCCAAACTCCATCATGATTAATGTACTCTCCTTCATGTCCAGGTTCATTAGAACCTGTACCATTATCCTTTGGATTTAAACTATTTTGGATCTCCCACCTATCCGGCATCCCATCGTCGTCTGTATCCGGATCATTGGGATCTAGGCCATAGAAATATATTCCTGTTTGGTTATGACCGTACATATACTCTTGATAATTCGTTAGTTGATCCATATCGTTATCTTCCCCGGAATCATCGTAGTGTGGTGAGAGACCATTATCCACTTCCCATCCATCCGCCATTCTGTCTCCGTCAGTATCCCAATCAAGTGGAGATGTTGACCGTGAATATTCTTGTTGGTTGTTCAACCCATCTAAATCATAGTCCTCTAAATCATCGGTTATACCATCGTCATCTGAGTCAGGGTCATACTTGTTTAGATACGAGTTGTTATAGTTATCCTCCCAACTGTCAGGTAAACCATCCCCATCCGAATCAGATCCTGTTAAAACATCTGTAACATTATGGTCCGTATGGTCTGCCCTATTTATTTCCAGTAATGGTAGGGCTGTCAATAAAATTAATACGATTACAAAAGCGAACACCTTTCTTCTAATGGGAGTTTTCATATTTTTCACCAATTAACCGATATCTCTACGATGAAGATTACTTAATGTATTAAAATATTTTGTGTATTATTGGGAGGCTTTTTATTATCTTCGGGAAAAGTTGTTAAATGAGAAAGGTATACCGTTC
>CAYVTG010000010.1:0-37796 GCA_964454575.1 uncultured Thermoplasmata archaeon | reverse complement strand
CGGTATTTTCTAAAACCCCATAACATTCTCTCTTAAAAACTCTGCCTGCTCCCTTTCATAACTAAGTAAAGTCGTAATGTAGTAAACTCTAAATGTGGTCATTTATGTAAAATCAGTTTGTAGTAAAGTTTATATGTGGTCAAGTCGTAGATATCACCATGCGAGAAATATTCCCCTTCGGAAGACCGGTTAAAGGCAAGCATCTTGTGGGTAGAGATGATGAGATCCAAAATATGATATCCCTGCTTAAAAACAACCAGAGCGTGATGTTGGTGGCGCCTAGGAGATACGGAAAGACCTCCATAGTCCTGGAAGTTCTTCACCGATTAAAAGAAGAAGGTATGTACGTGGGGTGGGTTGACCTCTTCGATATCCCCACTAAGGAGAAGCTGGCAGAAAAGGTGATCCAAACCACCATCGGGAACAAGATGATATCTGCAGATAAAGTCATAAAGGCGGCAAAAAAAGGGATAAACGCATTGAAAAAAAGTATTGAATTAAAACATATAACTCAGGATGGTATGGAGATCGTTCTCAATTTTGTTGATCAAAATGTGGATACAGACGCGCTTTTGGACGAGAGCCTGGATTTCCCGGAGACCTTTTCTGCCAAAAACGATGCCAAGATGTGCTTTGCATACGATGAATTCGGAGATATATCCAGGATGAACGGTACCCTGGTAAAAAAGATGCGTTCGAAATTTCAACTGCACGAAAGGACGGTCTATGTTTTTTCAGGTAGCAAGGAGAGCATCATGAACGAGATGTTCAGAGAGAAAAAGGGTGTATTCTATGGTTTCTGTGCCGTGGTGGAGATCCCTCCGGTACCGTACGAAGCCTTCAAAGAATACATACGTCTCAGCTTTGAAGAAGAGGATATAGATATCGCGGAGCACACCGTTGAAACCATACTCAACGCCACCTCATGCCACCCGTATTACACCCAGTATCTATCCCATATCATCTATCTGAACATCAAAGAAAAGAAGAGAGTGGATGAAGGAGATGTTGACGAGTGTTTCGAACAGATGATGCAGATGCAGGAAGGTCATCTCGATGATATGTGGGCCACGCTCAAACACGATTCGATACTACAATTGAAGATATGCATGCATCTATCGACATCCAAAAAAGAATCAGTTTATTCACAATTTGATGACTCAAAACAGAACGTCCATGCGGCTCTGCAGTCGTTGATCAGAAAGGGTTACATAAGGCGTGAAGATGATGGCTATGTTATCTTGGATCCCCTATTCAGCGAATATTTAAGAAGAATGGACCCATGATGACCGTATCGAAGTGTCATTTAAACGTGATCCTTCGGATAGGCTACCGGAAACGACTAAAGGCAGAATTTTAATCCATACAAAAACCACCGTACAAGATCCCGTTAACTTCGATATAACCCTAATCCATTTTGCTAATCAATTAGCATAATACAACAATCTTTAAATAGTAAAACCTCTTTTTTTACAGTTATTATGAAAATAGTGGAAGATCGCAGGGAGTTTGGATATCCCATTAGACATAGACGTAAGGTACCGTTCTCACCGGATATCAAAGTTATCCAAAACTTTTCGGAGCTGAACCAAAAGATATTCCGGTTGGACAGCGAACTAGACCGGTTTTTACTCAGACCAGACGATTATTTTGGATTGATAGAAGAGGCCTTCGCTTCTAACATCCATTATTCAACGGAATTGGAAGGTAATCCCCTTTCGTTAGATGAGGTAAGAAAGATAACGAGAAACACATTCGAAGGATCCACTCGTACTGAATATCCAACCCTGCCTTATCAGGAGATCGTCAACCATCTGATAGCCTGGTTGTCACCCATTTTCCATGGTACATGGAGTGTGGAGATGATAAAAAGGGTACATGGTATGCTGCTGATGGATTTCCATGATACGAACCCCGGCGAGTTCAGAACCGATAGAACATCGATCGTGGCCGATGATGGACAGGAGACCTTCATTCCCGCACCACCGGAACACATAGAAGAGGAATTGACCGCACTGGTTAGCTGGTTGAACGAATACGGTGCCGGTTATTCACCTCTGGTCACCGCAACCGTATTCTTTCACGAGTTCGAAAGTATACATCCCTTCCATGATGGTAACGGACGCACCGGCAGGACTCTGTTTCACGGTTATCTACAGTCCAGGGGACTTCCGAACTCAAGACTGTGCATGATAGAAAAGGAGATATTGGATGATAATGAACTGTATTATAACTTACTAGCCAAGACAGATTTTTACGGTGATTATCAAGGATTGATCGGTCATTTTACCAGATCTGTATATCGGAGTTACGTGAAGACCGAAGAGATGTTCAGGGAAAGAGATCTGCTTTCATCGGACCTAGACGAACTCTCCAAACGTATATTGATAAAAGCAAGAAGAAAGGGAGATTGGTTCGACCTAAAAAATGTTAGGATATGGTGCGAAGGTGAAAGCGATTATCGATTGAGAACGAGGTTGGACACCCTTGTGGAAAACGGAGTGATAAGCGAGAAGGGAAGGACCAGGGGAAAACGATATATCTTCAGGGATCCACTGGAAGATATCAAAAGTCAACTTACAGGATAAGATGTTCAGACTCGTACCCATATTTCATAGGAACATATACCAGTAATACGTGCGATAAGTGATCGATGGATATCAGCGAAAAATCAAATATCCAGAAAAACATGTTGATCCGGTCTGCATATCGTGATCTCTCGTTTTTTGAAGTTCTCCGGCATCCCCGACCATGAAGAGTGATTCATGAGGTGCACTCCATATCATCGATGCGCTGGGAATTCGGTTTTCCATATCCCGCTGCTTTTCGTATCTCCGAACGAGATCTACGAGCAGCCGCAACACTTAAATAATTTACTTACTCTAGAGTAACTTACTCATGAGTACGAAATTCATAAACAGGGAAGAGGATCTCAAATATCTGGTCGATAGATATTCCTCCGGAGAGGCTGAGCTTTTAGTTATATACGGCAGGAGAAGGGTGGGAAAGACATATCTTTTGACCGAAGGTCTCCGTAAAGACTCTTTGTATCTTCTGGCAGAGGAAAGTGAAACGGTTTTGGATGATTTTTCGTATATACTGGCGGATAAGTTCGACGACAGGATCCTCAGAGAGAACCCGCTGCGTTCCTGGAAGGCATTCTTCACCTACATAGGGGATAAAGCAAAGGAAGACCGACTCCTGGTGATAATAGACGAAATCCAATACATAGCTAAAAATTACAAACCCTTCATGAGCATCCTTCAAAAACATTGGGATACGGATCTTAAAGACAAAAACATGATGCTGGTCCTGTGTGGCTCTCTCCAATCTTTCATGAAGGGAACGCTCAGCGGAAAGTCACCGATATACGGTAGAAGGACCGGTGCTTGGAAACTCGAACCTCTAAAATTCTTGGATCTCAAAGGATTCCATGATATCGGTATAGAGGAGTCCTTCAAAGTATATTCCGTGTTCGGAGGCGTACCGCAGTATTGGAGGGATTATGATCCAAAAGAAGACATATGGAACAATCTGGATAGGCTGCTCTTCTCGAAAGGTGCAAGGTATCATGACGAACCGAAGTATTTATTGAGGGAGGAGATCAGAGAAGTATCAAGGTATTTTTCCATCTTGAAGGCCATAGCCAACGGTGCTACAACCTTCGGCAACATATCATCAAAATCCAGAGTCAACACCAACTCTTTAGGTAAATATCTCTCGATATTACAAGATATGGGATACATAAATAAGGAAATATCCGTAGTTGGAAAAAAAAGCAGATATTTGATCAAGGATAACCTCTTTCATTTTTGGTTCGAATTCGTTTATCCTCTTAAGCACAGGATTGAAAAGGGAGAGGATATCACGGATAGCGTAAAGAAAGGTTTCAATCTGTATCTTGGAAGAAAATACGAAGATGTTGCTAAAGAATTTCTTGAGGAATTGAACAAAAGGGGTGAATTACCATTCCGATTCACCGAGATAGGGCGATGGTGGTCGAAGGGAAAAGAGATCGATCTAGTGGGGTTGAACGGCGATAAGGCCATGTTCTTTGAGGTCAAGTGGAGTGAATTGACGGCAAATGAAGTGAATAAGGTATTACATCGATTAGAAGAAAAGACCGCTGTGTTCGATGTCAAGGAGAAACACTTTGGTTTGATCACCAAATATTCACCAAAAAAGGAACTCGTGTTCACATTAGAAGATATATCTCGGATTTGAACTTACTCAGGAGTACGTATCTGACATGGGGTCTCTGAAATCTACCTGATGAGAACTCTGCGAGATCATCCTCCGTGAATAGTTATTGTGATAAAATCAGACTGTAGTAAACTCTAAATGTGGTCATTTATGTAAAATCTGTTTGTAGTAAAGTCTACATGTGGTCAAGTCACGACCGTCTAACCTTATATATGGTAATGGCCATTACCATGATCAGGGTTATCATAAGATCTTGGTCGATATCGGATATAACATCATGATCGACCGGCAGCAAACCTTGTCTTTAAATAGAGAAACCCAATCTCCACTGATTGCATGTTGATCAATGTAGAGAATTTGGATCGAGAGATCATGGGTAAAAAATTACTGAAGGATGTTTCATTCACCATCCAAGAGGGTGAAGGAGTCGGATTGATCGGTGCAAACGGAGAAGGGAAATCCACACTGCTCAACATATTAACCGGGAAGGATAGATATTATACCGGGAGCGTGAAGATCAAGAGCGGGATATCTTATTCATTCTTGACCCAAGAGATAACATTAAACAGAAAGAATACAGTAAGAGAAGAACTGGGAAATATCGAGGGCTCGAATATAGAGAAGAAAAATGAGATCGAAAGATACACTAAACTCCTGAGCGAAAAAGATCCCAACAGCGATGGATACAGCGAGATAGCACAGAAGTATTCAGAGCTGGTTAACGAATTGCACGACGAATATACCGGAGGTTCCGAAGGTATCGCTGAGAAGATGTTGATAGAAGATTTCGGTTTCGACCGGTCCATGCTCGATAAAAAGATCGATACTCTAAGTGGAGGAGAAAAGAGAAAGGTAGAGATCGTCAATTTTTTCTCTGATCACAAGAACGTAGATCTCCTCATAATGGATGAACCCACCAATCATCTAGACCTGGAAGCGAAAAAGTATTTTGAAGACTTTCTCAATCATTTTAAAGGAACCTATCTGATGGTCGAGCACGACAGGGAGCTGCTAAACAACACGGTAAAAAAGATACTAGAGATCAAAGATGGTGATGTCGAGGTCTTCCTGGGCACATATTCAGAATTCGATAAGAAGAAGGAGAGCAGTAGAGAGAATAAGAGAATGAGACTGGAGAGACTCGAACAAAAGATCAAAAGCGAGGAAGAAGCGATCACGAATCTAAAAACGAAGGCCGGTGGTGGAGGTGATTATGTAAATAAGGACAGGATAAGAAGGTTGGAGGACTTAAAAGCGGGAAAGGAAAAACTCATGTATGAATTAAGAGCGGAAAAAG
This sequence comes from uncultured Thermoplasmata archaeon, assembly GCA_964454575.1. GTDB lineage: Archaea > Thermoplasmatota > Thermoplasmata > Halarchaeoplasmatales > Halarchaeoplasmataceae > Haladaptatiplasma. The sequence goes on along the minus strand of CAYVTG010000010.1, from coordinate 32,296 downwards.
TAGATATCAACCTCAACCTAAAACATACACCGGAAGAGTATACTCTTTTAGAAGTCAACAATTTGACGAAAAGCTACGATGAAACAGTCTTCAAAGATATAAACTTCAATATTAGACCCGGTATGAAGATCGCCCTTGTTGGACCGAACGGTTCTGGAAAGACCACTTTGATGGACATCATCGTAGGACGAAAGGACCCGGATTCCGGTGAAGCCAGGATAGGGAAAAAAACAAAGATCGGATACCATTTCCAGGAGTTCATACCCTCTTCTGAAGAATCTAAAGTACTCGATGATATATGGGACAAGACATACGGTGATCACATCCCGATAGATGATACTACAAACCACCTTCCAAAGGATAAAGAAGAAAAATTGAGGAATCACCTTGCAAGTTTTGGATTCACGGGTGATGATGTCTTCAAAGAGGTAAGAGACCTGAGTGGAGGTGAAAAAACACTGCTTTCTGTAGCTGAGATGATGTTCGGAGGCTGCAATCTTATACTTTTAGACGAACCCACTAACAACCTGGATATCGAAAAGCGGAAAAAGCTCGAAAAATCACTGAGGAACTTCAAAGGTGGTGTACTGCTTGCGTCCCATGACCGGAGCTTTATCAAGAACGCTCTAGACCATGCTTGGAGTATCAAAGGCGATAAGATAGAAAGATCAGTGCTGAGATGAGTGCGAACTACACCGCCTCAAGTGACGGTGCTTCCTACGAGTAGGATGCCAGTCCTTGTATGGCAATACCTGTCGTATAGATGGGAGGGTTGGGGAGATCGGTAGGTGGATTCAAAAGTAAATCAACGCGTATCTGTCCGCCTCGATCAACAACGAGATACGGATCAATATATGGATTTTCAGGAATTTTCAAGGGTGAATTCGGATACCGGATCTTGAAAAATCGCTGTCGAAGGTGAAAATGTGTGAGATGCCGTACTTTTCCATGTAACAAATAGAGGTCCAGTCCACAAAAGATGCTTCGCTTTCTTCTATCCTATCCCACACTTGTTCAAATCGTAGGTTGAAGGGATGTATGATGATATTTGAATCACGTATCCTGTTCACTATGTCTACTGCAGCCCGGTAACTGTAGTTATGGAGCAAGTAAGTATAGGTTTCCTGGATGATAAAATCTGATGTATGTATATGTCCAAAATTTAGATCGCCGTTCCTTATCCTTTTTATGAAAGACACCGCCCTGTCGTGGTGTTTATCTCGTTTTTCATTCAATGCGACCCATGCACCTGTATCTATGAAGATAGATGATTTGGACGTCATTTATCTACCGTACAATACTTCATCTATCGAAGATCCGCTCTTCGGTTCGTCATCTCTAGGATCGGTGCCGAAACATGATGCGGTCCAGTCCGGAAATTTACCTTTGATTTCTTCATCGATGAGGTCTCTCAATAAAGCGGAGAGCGTTTTTCCTCTTTCATCAGCAATAGTTTTGATCATTTCTACTTCTTCACGACTAACCTTCGTACTCAGCACTTTTTCAGTCATCGGTATACCGAGGTAGACCCCCCTATAAATAACTTCGGTTATCCCTGTTTGCATCGTGATGAAAATACTAGCCGAAGATGGGTACTTGAATCATGATCCGTCAGTGCTCAAAAGAGGTATCAAGCCTTCCCTGATCTCATTTGGTACGAAGGCCACCTTGTATCTTCCACAGGATGATAAGATATTCCTTAAGATCACCGTAAACTATATAACGCATAATCGTGATTATATACTTATGATTATGCATGAATTCGTGAACCGGGTGAAGGAAAAGGAGGAGCTCGAAAGAGCGATATCCGAGGATTCGTTGATAATAGTGTATGGGAGGAGAAGGGTCGGTAAAACAAGACTGATCCTGGAAACTACGCAGGAACATAGGGCCCTTTACTTTCTCTGTATGGAAGAATCGGTTAACGAAACACTCAAACGATTGAATCGCAAATTGATACGGTTACTGGATGACGACTCTTTGCTCCAAAGACCCATAGACAGCTTCGAGGTTTTTTTCGAAATGATATCATCGGAAGATATAGTGGTGGTTTTTGACGAGTTTCCGATACTCAAGAAGAATTATCCCCGGATAATGGGCCTTCTGCAGGAATATTTTGATTTTAAGGAAAACAACACCGTTGTACTATGCGGTTCCAGCATCACCATGATGGAAGACATCAAAAGTTACGAGAGTCCCATATACGGTCGAAGATCGATCTCCATGAAGATAGAACCCATTAAGTTCCTTGATGCGAGAAAATTCCTACCAAATTATTCGCCCGAAGATCAAGTAAGATCATATGCCGTACTAGGTGGTGTACCGGAATACCTTCTCAAGTTCGATGATAACAAAGAGTTTACTGAAAACATATACAACAATTTCTTCCGTAAAACATTCTTACATGAAGAGGCAGAATATCTTCTCAGATATGAGCTGCGAGACCTCAGTACTTACAACACCATCCTGGAATCCATAGCCTTTGGATACCGTAGTTTCTCAGATATAAGGAGTAAAACAGAGATGGATAGCTCAAAGATATCCAGATATCTTAACACGTTGATATCCTTAGGCATAGTGAAAAAGGAAGTTCCCATAAACTTAAGCAAAAAAGAGAAGATAAAAAGGAAAAATTATCTTTACGACATAGACGATAATTATTTCAAATTCTATTATTCTTTCGTTTATCCCTTCAAAGAAGAGATCGATCTGGGTATTCTGGAAAGACCAAAGAAAGAGTTCAAGGTCAATTTTAACAGATACGTAGGTTTGATATACGAAAAGATATCCAGACAATTTCTTATACAGCAGCGGGATGATCTTCCCGTTAAATTCACTAGGATAGGTAGATGGTGGGATAAAGAGGAAGAGATAGATCTGATAGGTATCAACGATAGAGAGGCACTGCTGGTTGAAGTAAAATGGAGTGATCTGACGGAGAAAGATGTGGCCGGTATCATCCATAACTTAGAACGGAAGACAGGGATGATCAAGGAGCTCGTAGGTTTAAATACACAATACCTGGTCATAGGTAAAACAGTCGAGACAAAGGGACCTGAGATTTATGAATTATCCGATATGTCACAGAAATATTAATTTACAGAGAAAGGTATAACAGGTAAAAGGTGTGTGTATGGCCGATAAAATAAACAGGAACGAACCTTGTCCTTGCGGCAGTGAAATAAAGTATAAAAAATGCTGCTTAAAAACATATAGAAACAGACGGAAGCTATGGGCAGCAGTAGATAATATCGCTGAATGGACACTCCAAGGCGATCTCCGTAGAGAGTTCCAGCGTGTACGCTCCAGTTTGGGTGTATTGGACGAATCTGATCTTGACATGTTCGCCGGTGGCTTTATTTTCGCCCACAAACTCCCTTCCGGTATATTTCCCTACGAGAGATACAAGGAAGAACACAACATCCCAAAGGATATATCCTACGCACTGGACAAAAATATTTTCGGTTTATTCAAAGTGACGGACGTGACAAAAGGTTTTTCGATAGACCTCAAGGATCTGAGGGACGGAGAGGTGTACAAGGTACTCGATCAGGAAGGTTCCAAGGGTGTGGAGAAGGGCAGCGTGATATCTGCCAGGATAGCACCTTTGAATGAACGTTACGTGACATTGAGTCACTCCATGCGTTGTTTACCCTCTCCGTTAGGATACACCGCTGAGAGACTCATGAACACTTTTGAGGATAATGAACTCAAGGAACTCGACCTCATCCGTGTATTGCTTAATGAGAAAGAAGAGATGGAAGAAACAACACTCGAAGATAAGGTAGGAATTCTGGAAGAGAGGATACGGGATTTCGGGATCTCCATCGATCTTTCAGACATGGACGAGAGGATAAACAATAATCCCTCTTTCATGGACGCATTCCCTGAGATCATGACTTTTTCATACGGTAAAACAGGAGATTTTGATCATATTATGGAAGCAGTCATAGATGTATGGAACAACTATCCGCGGGACGAATTCGGGGGGAAAACACCGGAGGAGATGTGGAGGAAGGGGCCCCAGGAAAATATTTTGACGGATCAATTGTTCGCGGAAATGGAGTACGAGATTGATCCTGAGGATTATCCCACTGCCGAAGAGGCGTCCCAAGCCCTCAGAGATTTTTCGGAAGAGTGGCTGGACACCGCGCAGGACGAACTCGGCGGAAGTACACCAAGAGAGGTCATCCTGGAAGAAAGAAAGGAACTGGGGGATCCCAGGAAAGAGATATCACTATCCATGAGTTTAGGCCAGATCGCCATGGAACAGCAGGATGCCGAGTGAATAGCTTCCTTTTTTCGAACAAACCGTTACCTTCTTTCAACGACTGAGAGATATACTTTGAAACGGTTGATACATGTAAACCGGACTTTTCGGCCAACGTAGAGATAGAACTTTCTTCTTTGAGGTCCTTGAACAACTTTAGTTCGGTTTTAGACCTCATCGGTAAACAAAAAGAAAAATGTTACATATATAATTTTACCAATAGTTTACATAAACTTCAACTTTAGGAAGATCCCGACCTGGATAATCTCGTGTTTCCTCTGTTCTATCTGTCCGATCCCCTCTGATCAGGTCTTCACCCACGGGATCTTTGGACCATTTTCCCTCGTAGAATAGGATACGAGCGAAAGAAAAGTATCGATATTCCACATCCGAAGGACGCTAGTTAAAATCCACCCTTTTTAGGAAAAGAATTATATCTATGGTTGTTACTTTCAAATATATAAATCAGAAAGGGGATCAATAATATGAAAGCAAAAAAGATGATGACGGTATCGGTAAGTTTGATGCTGGTTTTGAGTGGGCTGATAGTGATGGCAAACAGCGGTATAGCAAAGCCGGTTGAAGATATAAGGGCAACCCTTATAGTAACACCGGGAGACAGCATACAGGATGCCATAGATGTGGCGGATCCCGGGGATATAATCCAGGTTTGGAACGGAACGTATCACGAGAGACTCACCATAAACAAGCCCCTCTCTTTGATAGGTAACCACAGTGCCAGCACCGTAATATGGGGTAACGGCACCGGAGACGTGGTCTCCGCTGTTTCCGCGAGCCAGGTCAACATCACAGGGTTCACCATCCACGGTTCGGGACCGGATAACAACGACGATTTCGGCTTAGAACTATCGTCTTCTCCCAATTCCAAGGTAGAGAACATCCATTTCGTCAACAATACCAATCATCTCAACGTATTTTCTTCCGGGGATTGTACTGTTAGAGGTAACATATTCAACCAAACGAACGCTAGAGGTATGTGGATTCAGGGCAGCAGCCATAATAGTTTCGTAAGTAATAACACCTTTTACAGCACTCAAACAGGGATATCGATCACATCTGCTGATTACCTTACGATCTCAAACAACACATTTTCAAATACGAACATTGGTATCGGATTTTACTCAGGAGCGAACAACAATATCATAAAAAATAACGAGTTTAACATTGCAACTGATGGAATCAGATTAGGACACAATGTATATGGAAACGAGATCGTTGGAAACAATATAACTTCCAGCCAGGATGGCATAGAATTGAATAGTGTAAACAACAATTTGATAGAAGGAAATACCATCTTCAACAATACCCGCGGGATATATGTTATTAACACTGCCCACAACAACACCATGGCGAATAACACGTTGTTCTTCAATATGCGGGGAATAGAAATGCAAAACACTCGTGACAATGATATAATCAACAACGAGATATTCGGCAATGTCAGTGAAACCTGGCATTACGCTATATACATAAATGGGGCAGATCACAACAACATCATCGGAAACGACATATACGAATCCAGGAGCATAACTATCACCGGAGGCGGACGATTCAATTACGTTGCGGAGAACGATATATACTCCAATAATCAAGATGGCATAGAATTGAATAGTGTAAACAACAATCTGATAGAAAGGAATACCATCTTCAACAATCCCCGTGGGATATATATTTTAAACGCTGCCCACAACAACACCGTAGCAGATAACTTCATCTTTAACTGCACAGAAGGTATATCTCTGGACGATTCAAATTACAATGAGATACGGGGTAACACCGTATTGGGAGACGCAAATTTAGGAGCTACCAATCATGGAATATACACTTCGGATTCCAACGATAACCTTGTGGTGGGAAATACAGCTATAGATAATCATATGGGCATATATCTGATGCAATCGAGCGACTCGATAGTCCAAGATAACAATGTTTCATCAAACAGACATTCTGGAATATATTTGCAACTATCCAATGATAATATATTAACATCGAACACAGCTAGATCGAACCTTAACTACGGCGTAACTCTCTGGGATGCCGAAAACAACAGCGTGTATCACAACATATTCATCGATAATGTTTTAGAACAAGCATACGATAACGGCAACAACAATGAATGGGATGCGGGATACCCTGACGGTGGTAACTACTGGAACGATCATACCGGTCCGGACAACAATAGAGGTCCGGAACAGGATATCTGGGGTGCAGATGGAATAGTGGACGATAACCGTACGATAGAAGGAGGCGATGGTGTAGACAATTACCCATGGACAAATGAAGATTTCCTACATGAATACATAGTGCATGAACTGTTCATGTATCCTGCGGAACAGACACGGGTGATGGTAGGCGATAACGTGACGATCACAGCGATAGCATGGGATAACGATCTGAACTTACCGGTTCCAGATATAGAGCTTGAATTCGACTGGTACGATTGGGGTCAGGCAGGCAATGCATCTTTCGTAGGCCCGTCCACAGCGGTAACAGATGAGAACGGAACCGCCCAAGTCATATTTGATCCTGGTGTAGAGGTGGGAGATCAATGGATAGTCGAAGCCTACAACTGGACCATCGGTGTACAGAACCAAACAGAATTCATAGAGGTGGTTTGGTACAGAGGAGACCTCATGATATACGATGAAGAACAAAACCAGTTGGTCGGTGATGACCATTATGAGGCAGTGCCGGCGGTACAGATAGTGGAGCAGGGTGTAGCCAAGGGCGGCTCAACGGAATTCATGGTAAGAGTTCAAAACGACGGCTCCGTTGATGACAACATAATCTTCTCGTGGGATAACTCAACATTCCCCACTGGTTGGAAGATGAACGTGACCACCCACGATTTGGATACTTGGGAAGAGATCGATGTGACCACACAAGGTCATGTGGAAACGTATATGTGGCCGGGAAATACCCGTGACTTCTATGTGGAAGTTCACTCAGATCCAGCAGCGAATTACGAAGATAGGGTCCACGTAAATATCAGCGTACTCGATTCCGGTCATCAGTATGATAACGGTACATTGGAGGCGTACATACCCACTCCAGACGTGATGTGGATGAGTATCGCTTTTGATGAAGAAGAGGCACTGGATCCGGCACATGACGGGCCGCCACTGCCTTTGAACGATAGCCTGGGCGGTATGAACTTGCCACCGGACATGTGGCTACCGTTCTGGGGTGTGCTGTACAATTCAACGACTCAAACTCCAGTAGAGATAGTAGCTGTTGATTGGACACTGACAAACGAAAGTGGTGCCGCAGCAAGCATAGATCCGTCTTCGGGAAGCACCAACAAAAGTGTATGGTTGAACACCGGTTCCGGTGACGGTAAGGTGACCCTGAATGCATCTTACGAAATTACACCGGGTGTATGGTGGAACGATACCTGGACTTTCAACGTCACAGTCGGATGGGACTATGTGCTCATCACCGATACTCCCGATGGTACCGAGGTACCGGATCAGGATGTAGAATTCGCCGATACCATGGAACTGTGGGCCAGCGTTTACAACGATACACATGGTTTTGTTACCACAACGATAATTGCAGACTGGGATTACGATTGGAATATGATCAGAAGTGTGGATTGGTTCATTGAAGGTGGAGTGGAAGTGCAGTTCATCGGTGTGGGCGAAGTATTAGTGGAACTATACGTAGATACACCCGATGGAGAACTTTACGACAACGTAACCTTCAACATATCTCAACCCGATGTAGACTTCATACAGATAACCGACGAACCCGATGGAGATTGGTTATGGAACGATTATGTGGATGTAGGTCAATACAGATGGTACAATATCTCGGCTTACAACGATGAACTCGGTTGGGCTGTTTATTTACCGGATATCAACGAAGAAAATATACAGTGGAACTTGGCGAACGAGGACGGCTCCACCGGAGAACTGGAAGTCATAGATGGTATGGCAAAGGTTTACACCGGTAGGACCGGCGGTCGGATCAATCTAACCGCCAGCTACTACGATGAAGAACAGGACCAGTGGTTCCACAGCAACGAATTAAATATCCACGTGAGCCAACCCAGGATAGATGAGATCGCCATAAGCTATACACCGGACGGAGAAAACAAGGTAGAGAGTGGCACCATCGCCTACGGAGTAAACATCACCGGACACGCGTGTGCATATAACGACACCATCGGTTTCATAGGATTAGTGAACGGAAATTGGTATGTTACCAACTCAGGAACGGTCAGTTCAACCACCAACCCCGGATGGGGTAACGAGAGTGTATTCAGTGCAGAATCCGACCCGTCGCAAACGGGAGACAGCTGGTGGAATCTAGATGTCTATGACGGAAATTACGATACATGGCACACTTACAACGTGAACTTCGATTTCCTCACCGTAGACTGGATCAATATAACTTACTTCGACGGAACCGTAGTTACAGACGATACTCAGATAATAGCGAACGATGAATTGGAATTGTACGTATCGGCCTATAACTGGACACAAGGTGGAGACCACAGGATAGGCTTCGTACCGGTTTCGTGGTTACTGACAAACGACGGAAACACAGAAGCCAGCATAGACCCGACGGTAGACAGTTTATGGACACTCCTAAACGCAGGCACAAAAGCCGGAGAGATACAGATAAAGGCAACCTATGGCGGGATGGAGGATTCTGTAATCTTACAGATCACACCGGATTCTCTTGACTACGTACGAATAGAGCTACAAGACGGTATTCTACCACTTGGCACTTACTCGGCCGACGAAACGACCACCGTATATCTAAGAGGATACGACCAGTACGATAATCTCATAGGAGACGTAAACGGAAACTGGTCTCTGGACGGAGACAACGCGACACTGAGTTCCTCCACAGGAACGAGTGTCACGGTTGATTGGAAATTAGTGGGTACGGTCACTCTGACTGCTGAACACAGTGGTCTGACCGATGACATAACTGTAACAGTCACCCACGGAGTTCTTGATTCCATAGAAGTCACCCCCGAAGACAGTGAGATAACAGCAGACGATACGCAGCAGTTCGAAGCAAAGGGTTACGACGCAGAAGGCAACGAGATCACCGGGCTGACGTTCACATGGGAAGCGACCAACGGTACCATATCAACAGACGGCTTGTTCACACCATGGAGTACAGAGGATGTTACCATAAGTGCCATGTCTGGAAACGTAACTGGAAGTACGAGCATAACCGTAACACTGGGAGCAGTGAACTCGGTGATCATCAGTCCGGATGAAGCACAGACAGTGGATCCCGGTGATGAGATAGTATTCACGGCGGAAGCCTTCGACAGCAAAAATAATCTGATAACAGATACTTTGACGGATTTCACATGGCAGAATGCTGATGACGGTGTATTTAGCCAAGAAGATCCGGGAGAATACGAAGTCACTGCAATATATGAGAACACGACCTCATCACCCACTGTGGTGACCGTAACAGCTACGGAGCCTTTCTTTGTAGTGACCATAACAGGTTACGACGGTTCAGTCTTCGAAGGAGAGACCGTGACTGTTAGTTACAACATCGAAAATACCGGCGGACCAGGCACACAAGATATCGTTTTCTCCATAGATGGTTTGGAAGAAGACACTTACACAGGATTAACACTCGAAGCAGACGAACTATACGACGGCGAATTCGTATGGCAAGCAGGCGATGCAGGTGAATATGAATTGACTGTGGCAAGCGATGATACAAACGAATCTGTTACTGTTACCGTAGACCAGATACCGACGGATCAACCGTACTTCAGCGTAACTATAACGGATCACGATGCCACTGTTACAGAAGGCGACGAGGTCACGATATGGTTTAACGTGGTAAATATCGGCGGTATCAGTGGTACACAAGATATCGTTTTCTCCATAGATGGTTTGGAAGAAGACACTTACACAGGATTAACACTCGAAGCAGACGAACTATACGACGGCGAATTCGTATGGCAAGCAGGCGATGCAGGTGAATATGAATTGACTGTGGCAAGCGATGATACAAACGAATCTGTTACTGTTACCGTAGACCAGATACCGACGGATCAACCGTACTTCAGCGTAACTATAACGGGTCACGATGCCACTATTACAGAAGGCGACGAGGTCACGATATGGTTTAACGTGGTAAACATCGGCGGTATCAGTGGTACACAAGATATCGTGTTAAGGATGGACGGTAGTCAGATAGATATTCACACTGCTCTAACACTCGATGTAGACGAAGAATACAACGGCGAGTTCGTATGGCAATCAGACGATGCAGGCGAATACGAATTCACTGTAGCAAGCGACGATACCAGCGACTCTGTTGAAATCACCGTAGAAGAGGACTCAGAACTACCGCCTGATGATGACGAACCCATAGATGCTGGATTCCTGGAAGATTACTGGTGGTTACTGTTACTACTGATAATAATTATAGTGGTGATAGCGGTGATGGCCAAACGTGGTAAAAAAGAGCCTATGGATCAACCATACGAAGAACCACCATCTGAGCAAGGTGAATTCGAAGAGCAGCCCATGGAAAAGCCATCGGATTACCCTATAGATCAGGAATATCCTGAACAGCAGCCATCCGAGCAGCCGTTACAATCGCCGCCGGAAGAAGGATTATAAATCAGAGAGACCAGGTCTTCTCTACCTGGCTCTTTGGTATCCAGTCGTCGTCGATAAGCACGGCCTTTTCAGTCGCAGCCTCGACAGTTCCCTCTAGGATACCTTCCGGTAATCTTTTCTTCTCTGACAGCCAGTCAGCTACTTTGATCTTGATCTTGTCACCTTTTCCAACGTCTTCTATGGATATCTCGTTTTCGTCTTTTTCTTCGCTCATACCCCCCCTGATTTTCTGATATGATAAGAGTTTTTTGGGTCATTCTAACGTATTAGGCCGTTCCGTATATCATCAAGATCGTATAATGATAGTGCAGGATCGTCGATATCCCTCAGGTCATCGCTGAAACCACTCCTTGAAAATATAGCATACCGTTTTTCTTCGTGTTTCCATCTTACCTTGTCGGCCTTTTCCAACAAATGGTAGTAAACCTTCCTTTCCACAGGCCTTTTAGTCCATTTACATTCTCCCAGAAGTATTTTCCTTTGTTTTTCATCCAAAGCGACTATGTCTATTTCCTCCTCCTTATACCACCACCGTCCCACCTTTGAATAATCCATGTTTTTCTTGACATACTCTCGACAGATCTCTTCAAAAACCGGCGATATGTAGGAGCTTTCAGTATCACCGAATTCGTGTAGTACCGACTCATATTTTCCTTCCTCAACGTCGGAACGATTCGGTAGGACGTGATAGAAATAAAACCGGAAAAACTTATCGTTGATATCATACCGACCTCTCCTTTTTCTTTTCTTAGGAGACATGGTAACAGGTTCTTCTCGTTTGATCAATCCAAGAGTTTGTAGTCTAGACAGGTACTGAGATATCTCGTTCCCCTTCATTCCCATGGCCTGGGATAAACCGTGCAGAGAGGTCACACCCCTGGCTATATTCGAAAGTATTCCTCTATATCTCTCAGGTTTTCTCAACTCAGTTCGGAGTATAAAGTCCACAGCGTCTTTCAAAGGGGCATCTATCCTCAATATGGTTTTTACTAGATTATCTTCAAAGGATATATCAGGATCCAGCATCTCCAAATACGCGGGAACACCTCCGTACACAGAATAATATCTTATTATTTCTTCAGGACCAGTTTTCGGTAAAAATTCTTCTAAAGTGTAAAGAGGTAGTTCTTTTAGTTTGAGTTGAGAGGTCTTCCTTCCGTAAAGGGGACTGTTACTCTTTAGAACATGATCTTCCATCATAGAGATGGATGATCCGCATAGTACCATATCTACGTTAGAATTTTTTAGGTGTTCATCCCATCCCTTTTGAAATATCGAGGGGATGGCACTTTCGGTCTGTACCAAATAAGGAAATTCATCTATTATCAGTACCAATGATACCTTCAAATCTGTAACATAATCGAAAAAATCTTCCCATCGATTGAAAGGCTCGTTCATCAATAGATCGTTACCGAGTTCTCTTCCTGCCTGCCTTTGAATATCTCGGAATTGTTGTTCTATGGGCAGTTCTGTAGCTAAATAATACACATGCCTTTCATCTTTGACAAATTCTTTGATCAATGTGGTCTTACCCACCCTTCTTCTTCCGTAGATAACGATGAAGGACGATCTATTATTTTTTAATTCATCCTTCATGGCTTTCAATTCTCTTTCTCTATCCACAAACATATAATCGTAAATAGGCTAATCGTGATTATATAGTTTTCGGAAGACACTCTTAGAATAACACTAAGGTTTATATCCAAAGATACAATGAAAAAACGATAGACTTGAAAAATACCTGCGAGATCAAAAAAGACTTCTGTCAGAACTGCAACAATCATTACGCACAGCTGCGTCCATCCATAAAGGGATATCTAGTATCGAACCGCTTTGATAACGAGGATCCGTCCGTCATCGAAGATATACTGGAATGTAACAACATAAACTACACAGAGCTGCACAAATTCGAGAAACACGTCGACGGTAACCCGGTATTTAGGGCAAAGAAAGACGGTGTCCACATAGTCTACACAATAGATAAAGACAGAAAGTTGATCTTATTTCTGAGGACCTTCGGCAATTTCACAAAATACAAGAGATTCCTGGAAGATGACCGGGATATCAAGAGGGCTATCAAAAGCATCGTGTAAACATGCAAAATTATTAATATGATCGTGTTCATTATGAACGTGTTCATATTATGTTTCATAACAGAAAAGATGAGTTAGAAGCTCTGGCAACAGCCTATAACGGCAGCGAGGCCGAATTCGTAGTGATATACGGAAGGCGAAGGATAGGAAAAACATCTCTGGTTAAACAGATGACTAAGGATTTCCCAGTGATATATTATCTTGCAGAAAAGCTGCCTTTCGACCAACAAGCTCTAGACTTTGCAGAACAGGTAGCCGACGAGACCGGCAGTTTCAAACCGAAAGTCAGTGATTGGAAAGAGGCTTTTGAGTACACCCTTTCCCATTTTGACCGTCGAGTTATGATCGCCATAGATGAATTTCCATATCTGATCAATGCTGACGATAGGGTCCTTTCTCACTTTCAGAAGCTGTGGGACGAATACCTTTCGAAAGAGGATATAGTGTTGATACTCATAGGCTCCAGCATATCCATAATGGAGAACGAAGTGCTCGATTACAAGAGTCCTTTATTTGGAAGACGGACCAGACAGATGGAGGTCAAAGAGTTACCTATAGGATCTTTTAGGGATTTCTTCCCAGATTCCGATCATGAAGATATAGTCCGGATATATGGTGCCTGTGGTGGAGTACCGGCATATCTTAAGCGCTTTGACGGGTCCAAAACATTTTGGGAAAATATATCCGATAATTTTTTCCATCAAGATAGATACATGTTCAACGAACCAGACTTCATACTTCAACAAGAACTAAGAGAACCATCTTCATATAAGATGATACTCAAGGCCATAAGTGGGGGTAAACACAGGATAGGTCGTATCGCCAACGAGATACATCGGCCGGTGACCGATTTACCCAGATATCTTACTAAACTGGAAAGGCTCAGGATAATAGAAAAAGAAGTTCCATATGGTAAGTCTGCAGAACGGTCCAGAGACACAAGGTATGTTATCAAAGACAATCTCATGTTGTTCTACTTTAGATATATCTACCCACATCGTGGATTGATAATCAAAGGGAACATTTCCGATGCAATGGAAAAACTGAAAAAAGATTACAACAGGTATCTCGGACATATTTACGAGCGGATAGTAAGGGAGAATGTATATGATCTAGATATACCTATACAGCGATGCGGAAGATGGTGGCACAAGGACAAGGAGATAGACCTGATAGCAGAAAGTGACAACACGGTGTATAAATGTGAGGTGAAATGGAAGAACTTATCCGTCTCGGATATTTCCCGTATCTTAGAAAGGCTAAAAGAGATAAAAACACCCTTTGAGAAGGATAAAGATGCAAAATACATCATAGTTGGGAAAGAAGTAGAGGATTATCAAGACGACGATCTGCATCTCTTTGGTCTGCAGGATATCATCGGTTGAGCATCGTTTTGGAACAGATCTAATATGATCGTGTTCATAATCAACTGAATGGGATGGAAACACCGGATACATCAAAATATTGTTTCAATATATCCCTATCTAGTTCTTCGATATACATATCGTCCAGCAGCGAAAGCAACTGCTCTTCGTCTAACTCTCTTCTACGGATATATATAAAGTCGAGAAATGCTTTCTCCGGTGTGGCCGACCTGATACCATCTAAGTTTTCGAAACCCCAAAATAAAGATCTTTTCACCTGATGATATTCATAGATCGCTCTATCTCGCTTGTAAACGTAGGGCAGTTTTGTTGTGATCAGGGTAAGAGTGTTTACCCTTTGACTGAGGATACCATGTTTGCTGAGAGCATATTCCATGGAAAGATATGAAGGATACCGCAGCACCATGGCAACTTCTTCGAAGTCCGGAGGATTGAAGGGATTGGCGTACCACCCTCTAGCCTCTCGAAGGATAACATCCGATGCTACAAGTCTGTGTAACTGGACTGTTAAGGAGTCTTTATCTTCTCCTGTGAGTTGAACGATATCTTGAATAGAGAACAGTGTTTTATCGATGTGCTTCCGAAAAAATTCAAGCCATTCGTTTACCTTCATTTTCACAACCTTCCCTGCACATCCTCTAATAGTTTAAAGGAAACCTCCATGATATCGGCATATCGGTGAGAATATCCTTTATAGGTATTTATCGGCAGAAATCTCTTCAATTCATTATCTAATGCACCAAGGCCTTTTTCACGGCATCTCTCAAGGGCTTCAGTCTTTTTTTTCTGACTGATTCCGTAGTCATCGACCTTTCTTCGAAGCAATCCCATATCCAGGGTGACATCACGCTCATTTACCAGAAAATATACGTCCCACAAGTCCCTGCCCTTTACGTAATCGCGTCCCATCAAAGCAGCTATCTTATCGCACAGTATCTCGTTGACGGATTCCACTCTGACAGCAGGAAAAAACGGAGGGTGATTTAGGGTCATGGATCCACTTTCGTAGGAGGTCACAGGAAAAACTTCTATGTGGATACGTACCGACTGTTCTTGGACATCAGACAAGGTTTTCAAGATCAATCGTTTTAGTTCGTCGTCTTTTTGCACACGAACATCTACTCCATCCAGGAACGGATAACAGTCTCTCACAAAGTTCTGTATATGCTCTTTTTGTTCTACGAGAACAGTGCCGTTTTTGTCACCGGTGATAACGAAATCAAGGTCTTCGGAGAAACGGGGATTGCCATAGAACAATCTAAGGGCTGTACCACCCTGAAAAACTAATTTATTGAAAACCTCCTTTCGACTGAGGGCAGTCAGGATGGATTTTTGGACTTCTTCTTGAAAGATCAAAGCGGTACGAGCACCGGCTAGTTTTGCTGAATTTTCGATTTCTTTCCACAACATACATATCACTTCAACTAATTAACAAATATGTTAAGTAAGTAAAGTAATATAAACCTTTCTCTCTCTGAACCAGATAGCAACAACATTAAATACATGATATGTTTAGCTGAGCATATCGAGGTAATCAGATGTCGGAAAAAAACAACATGAAGATACTGGCGTTCATAGCGGTGATAGCCATACTGGTGGCCGTCCCTCTGCTGTATCTTACCATGGATGATGCGGAAGAAGAAACAGAGCAGGCACTGGTGGCCGTCACCGGTACAGAGATGAGCCTGGAAGAACTGAAAGAGATGGATAGCGTTACAGGAACGGTGAGCTTCCAGAACAGATTCTACAACTGGAACGAGCCAGCCGAGTACACGGGAGTCAAGCTGAGTACACTGGTACCAGATATGGAGGGAACTGATATATTGGAAGTCACTGCCACAGACGGGTATTCTCAGAAGTTCTCCTACCGACAGATATTTCCCGTAGAAGAAAACGAAGATATCCAGGGAGACATTATACTGGCCTACAGCTATAACGGGCAAACGGTTCCGGATTGGGAGGACGGTCCCATGATAGCGGTTCTGCCTCCGGACGAAGAATTCAGCAACGCAGATCTGAATATGACTAAGTCTCTAACGACCGATTTCAACAGGCAATCCTCCGCAGGCTCGCTGTGGGTTAGGAATGTTAGAGATATAGAGATAATAGATGCTGCCTACCCGGACACAGATATAGCTCTCACATTAGATGGTATCACGGTACACGAATATACCATGGAAGAGATCCAAAATATGGATTCTTACACCGAAAAAGGCACGTTCATCACAAGAACCGGTAACGTGGTAGGACCTGATACATACAGGGGAGTAAACATCACAAAACTGGTATCGAATATGTATGATGGAAACGATTATACTCTAGAGATCGAAGCGAGTGATGGTTACACCACTACGTACACAAGCTATCAAGTTAACGGGGAAGTGAATATATATGACGAGGAAGGAGAGCTGTTGGAAGAAGATAGCCAACTAACGATGATGCTGGCTTACGAAGAAGTTGGAGAAGATGAATTATTCGGCGGACCTTTAAGGATAGTATTCGTCAGTCAAGAAGGCCAGATAACCGATGGATTCCATTGGGCACGTGAAGTAAGATACATACGGATAACTGAGAACGGAGAATAAAGCTAGATGACAGAATCCTACCACTTCTCCACGAAGGATCTGGTGACCATCGCTCTACTATCGGCGCTGGGCGGTGGATTATCCACCTATGTCGGATACCTGGGTAACCTGATCAACCGTATGGTGGGTGTCCCATTCGGGGCCGGGCAGTTCATGGCCGGATTGCACGTCATCTGGATCGTCCTCGCCGCAGGTATAACCAGGAAGAAAGGAGTCGGTACGGCTACCGGGTTGCTCAAAGGCATGGTCGAATTGTTCCTGGGTGGTACCCACGGGGTGGTCATCGTTGTGGTATCGCTAGTCCAGGGATTACTGGTGGATGCCATACTATTCAGCGACAAAACAAAAGAAAACCGCGAACTTATCCCGTACTCCATGGCCGGGGGCGTCGCCGCGGCATCCAACGTTTTCGTATTCCAGATATTCTTCTTTGCAGGCGTGCCTATGATACTGATAGCCATGCTGAGCATGCTGGCATTCGGTTCAGGTATGATATTCGGCGGATACATAACTTTGCAGATGATGGACTCACTGGAACAGGGCGGATTGATACACCGAAGTATAAAACAGAAAGAAGAAAGGCCGATGTATCAAAAGTATGCCAGCGTAGCGGTCACCGTGATATTTTTGATAGCATTCACCGTAGGCGGAGTCTACTATTTCAACAACGTGTACGTATCTCCGGGGTTTCAAGAGATACATGTGACCGGTAGTGTGAACAACGAATACATGTTCGTTTACGAAGAGTACAAAGAACACGAAGTGGTCATCTCGGCGGAGCTGATCGGCTCGGTGAGTCATGTTCCCGAACAAAATTACACGGGTATCCCATTGAGAGTAGCTGTAGAACAAGCCCAACCATCGGCGGGGAGTACGAGAGTGGTAGTCACCGCCACCGACGGTTATTCCGCAATTTTTGATTACAACAGTACAAGCAACGTGATCATCACCTACGACGATAATGAGTACAGGATCGTAGCAGACGGCTACGACGGTGCCTACTGGGTAAGGGATGTATATGAGATCAGAGTCGAGTAAGAATATATTGGATGTAAAAGACCTGAGGGTAACGTACGCCAGCAGAAGCTCTCCTTCAATAAATGACATCTCTTTCTACATCCGTAAAGGGGAATTCGTCTGGCTAGCCGGCGACAGTGCCTCGGGCAAATCGACTTTGATGAACAGTCTATGCGGCTTCATACCGCAGATAATCCCTGCAGATGTGGAGGGGACCATCAGTTTAAAGGGAAAAAAGGATCTTTCCACTCTGCAACTTGCCCAGCATATCTGTATGGTGCATCAGGACCCGGAAACACAGTTCTGTACCGAATACGTTGAAGACGAGATAGCCTTCGGCCCGGAGAACAGGTGTATCTCAAGAAGAAAGATAGAAAGGCGTATAGAGACCACCCTGGAACAGCTCAACTGTAGCGAACTCAGAGAGCGAAAACTCCACACACTTTCCGGGGGGGAGAAACAGAAAGTCGCTATCGCTTCTATGCTGGTTTTGAATCCCAGTGTACTGATACTGGACGAGCCCACATCCAACCTTGATCAAGCGTCTATGCAGGAAGTGCTAGGAGCCATCGAGAAGGTGCGTAAAAAGAGTAAGGACCTCACCATCATACTCTCCGAACACCGCATAGGCGGACTCGTGGAACACGTGGATCGCGTGCTGAAGTTGGATAAAGGGGAACTGAGTGAAAACATAGCCGATTTTCAGAGTCTAAACGTCAAAGAAAAACAGAAGTTCGTAGATTATTCGTATCCATCGTACA
This sequence comes from uncultured Thermoplasmata archaeon, assembly GCA_964454575.1. GTDB lineage: Archaea > Thermoplasmatota > Thermoplasmata > Halarchaeoplasmatales > Halarchaeoplasmataceae > Haladaptatiplasma. The sequence continues at coordinate 13,550 of CAYVTG010000010.1, read as the reverse complement.
AAAGGCAACCTTCCGAAGGCCGTACTGTGATCAGTATAGATTCTCTCTGCTGTACACTGAACGGGAACAGGATATTGAAGGATATAAACGCGGAGATACAAAAAGGAGATATAATCGCTCTCATGGGTCGGAACGGCTCCGGCAAGACCACTCTTATAAAACATATAGCAGGGTTTCTGGAGGTGCAAGAAGGAAATATAACTATATTCGGTGACTCGATGAACCGTTCCAGTAAGGTTCCACCGTGGGAGCTCGGGGAAAAACTCGCGTACGTTTTCCAGAATCCGAACCACCAGATATTCGAAAACACGGTAAAAAGCGAGATGCTCTTCGGACCTATCAATTTCTCAAAAGGTATCTCTGAAGCCAAGAATAAACTCGCTCAGATCATAAAAAACGAAGGTATAGAAGAAGATAGGCATCCGCACAATCTAAGCTTCGGCCAGAAGAGAAGGTTGAACATACATTCATCGTCGGTACACGACCCGGATATAATCATCGTGGATGAGCCTTTCTCCGGCCAGGATCACAGGAACGCCCTCAAGATGGCAGAGATACTCGATGGGTTCTGGTGGAAGGGAAAAACGCTGATCATCGTTACCCACGATCCGGATTTTGCGGAAAAATTCTGTACGCGAACACTGTTGATGGAGGACGGGAAGTTGATCTGCGACGGTAAGCAGAAAAAGAGAGGTGAGCGAAAATAAAAACCATAAATCCAGTGGTAAAGCTTTTCGCACTCGTGATGGGTGCGCTCATGGTGTTCCTGATAGACTCGGTTTGGATACTGCTGGCCTTCGTTTTGATGCTCGTGATGTTAAAGTCTGTATATGGTATCAAAGGACGTTTCGGGAAGAGCATAATCGCTCTCGTAGTAGCCATATTCTTGGCACAGATAATATTCGTGCCTGAGGGAGAATTGATAACGGAACTGTGGTTTATTCAACTGACTCGGGGAAGCATAGAAAAGGGTTTCATCATATCCGGTAGGTTCTTCTCGCTGATCTCTATGTCGTGGCTCTTCGTGGGCACAACGGAGCCCCGGGAACTTTCGTCGGGACTAGCCAACGTTGGAGTCCCCTATCGTTTCAGCTTTTTACTCATACTGGCCATGAGGTTCGCACCCATATTCCAGTTCGAGCTATCGAACGTGCAGCAGGCACAGAAGATAAGAGGGTTGAAAGTAGACAAGAACATACGCGGCTTGATCCGTTCTGTGAGGTACACCACCATGCCGTTACTGTATTCGGCCATGTCCACGGTGAACACGCTAGCCTCGTCCATGGAAGGCAGAGGATTCGGTATGTACAAAAAGAAAACATTTTTGCATCCTGTGGGATTCACCATATGGGATGCCGTACTCACGGTTTTTATTCTGATAGTATGTTTCGAAGTATACCATCTAGGCCTTGTTCTTTGATCTTAGCGGCCCACAACTTCATCTGTTCTCTCGAGGAACCGTATCTTGAATAGTGAAGCAGCGATCCCACCAGATGTGGAGTTATGTCTTCGCGCTCCGGGCCTACATTGCAATAATACTGATCCAAAAAATACTCCACGAGTTCAAATCTTTCATGTGTAAAGGAAGGATCCATCCTCAATATCGATGTGCACATATCCCCGATATCCCTGAGACAGCAATCGTCGGCAGATTCTTCGAAGTCTATCCCATAGACCTTGTCATCACAAAAAATAAAGTTTGCCAGTATACAGTCTCCCCTGCGTTTTCGGAAGTTGAAGGAAGTATGGAATCCAGCTAACCATCTGGCGATACCGGAGAGCACAGACTTGGTTTCACCGGATTCAAACAGTTCTTTGCAGTTGGCCCCGGGTATATGTTCCAGTTTCAAAGTGTCTTCCCGTATATCTATAACGCGTGGAACGGGTATGTCTTTTTTCATACACATTTTAAGCACATCTTCTTCCACACGGAGTCCGGAGATGAATTCGTCACTGTACTTCTTAACAACATAGAGTTTGCCGTTGCATTCGACCTTCCGGACAGTGTTCTTCTTACTTGCGTACGTTTTGATCACTTTACAGTCGCCGGAACACGCTTTCATGCAGTATGATACGGGATGGTGTATTTGTATGTTTACGAGCACAGCAATCGGAAGTATGGCTATGTTTAATAAAATTATATCTAAATCCGTAAGATATATATATGGTGACCCCACGTAATAATAAATATGCGACGAAAAATCTATGTGTTGGCGATATTGATACTCTGCTTCGGTCTGGCCTTGACGGGCTGTACCGAGGAGAATGGTGAAGAAGACGATAACGGAGCACCAGAGAACGGTGAGGACGACGATAATGGAGTACCTGACAACGGTGACGATGATAACGGAGGAGATGATGAAGAGTATATCGGTAATGGTACCGAAGTCTTTTCCGGCACCTGGGAAGGGCAAGACGCTTTAGGGGAAGAACAATACGAAGGCACCTGGGAATTCACGGTAGACTGGGAAAACGAAGACGTTTCAGGATGGTTCGATGGTGATGCTGAAGGAGACGACCTAGTGGGTTCAGTTTCTGCAGGAGAGATAACCGCACAAGGTCAAGCCGCGCTCGGCTACGTAACCTGGCAAGGAACTTTCAGCCCGGACGGATCGTCAGTCTCAGGAACCTGGATAATTGAAGAAGACGGTATAACTTTATACTCAGGTACATGGAGCGGCTCTTTAGATAGTTAGAACATCAGGGCTGCAGCGTTCCGAAGAACACCTGCCATGCAAGTGCTGACTTCGCAACCAGGCTAAGCACTACGTACATCCTCTCACCATAGAGGTAGTCTTTCCATTTACCGATCTTCTTGTACTGGAGGACCATGTTGATAGCGAAGAGGTTGAAGAATACAAGCAGTGAGAAGTAGATACCGATGACAAAGTTTGGTACGTCACCTCCGGAAGCGATGATAGAGCCGCCGAAGTAGATACCGATGACCACCCACGGAGCCGCCCCGGCTATGCATCCGATGATGTAAGCAGTCCAATCCACTTCTTCGGTCAGCTGGTTGTGCTTCTCCATCATGAGACCCATGAGGTTCATCACGGCTACCAGTACGAAGAGTGCGACCAGGAGTCCGAGATCGTAGATACCGGTCAACATGGCGATTATCACGATCATCACCGATGCGCTGACTGAGTATTCGTACCACCGGTATGGATTCATGTGCTTCTTTAGGAATCCCTTGTATTTATCGAAAAGAACAGTGGAAATGGAAAAGTGAGCTATCGCAGAGATGAATAAGAACAGTGCTACCAGAGGGGCTAATTGTATCTGCATAAGATCGCTGGTGACCGGTTCCAGAGAGCGGGTCACTTCGTTGAATTCCAACCAGGTCACCTGGATAGGCCAGGTATTGTCGTTACTCACCACTAGCATGAGCAAAGCTTGTAACAGATGTAAAAATCCCATGGCTAGATTGAAATTCTTTAGTTTTCCAAATTTGTCATCCTTATTTCCCATGATGTTCACAGCAACAGGACCTTTTTACATAGATATATAATTTACTCAAACTTATTAAGAAAAAATTTTTGCCAAAGATATATATAACGTCAGGTAATTGATTACGGGATGAACGAAGATACAGATAACTGGAACCAAGACCCGGGTCAATCTGGCGGACAGCCACAACAACAGCCACCGCAACAGCAGCAATACCAGCAACCACCACAACATGGTCCAGCACCTGCAAAGAGTAAAGCACCTATGCTCATCGGTATAATAGCCGTTGTAGCAGTGGTAGTGATACTGCTTGTATGGATGCTCATGGGCAGTTCAAGCGGACTGGTCGGACGATGGAATGCAGATTACATGGAAACATCGTACGTTGATCCAATATCGGATGAAACCCAAACTCAAACCCAAGACATGGATGGTTGGATAGAGTTCAACAGCGATGGTACCGGTAGAGCATCCCTGTTTGGTGAAACAGATGATTTCACATGGGAAGATATCGGAAACAATGTGGTAAGGATTTCTCCGGAAGGCGAGGAGTCAGTGGAATTTGACTACAGCATCAGTGGTAGTACACTAACATTGGAAATGTCCGAAGGCGAATCTACGATGAAAATCGTCTGTCAAAGAGCTTAAGACCTAAAACACCTTTACGATCCGTAGATCAAGAACCACAGAGGAACTTTCTCTGCGGTGTTTTTTCTTTTTTTATGTATTAGAAATCATTCTCCCCAGCGTCGCTGTCTGTCTTGGTAAGAACGTATAGCTCTTAGAAAGTCCACCTTTCTGAAGCCGGGCCAGTAAACATCGGTAAAGTACAATTCCGAATAGGCTAGCTGCCATATAAGAAAGTTAGAGATACGCTCTTCTCCGCTGGTACGTAAGATAAGATCGGGATCCGGAAATTCGGATGTGTAGAGTCTCTCAGTGACGGCCCTTTCGTCGATGTCTTCCACTTGCATCTTACCATCTTTAACATCCTGAGCAACGCTCTGGATAGCGTGTACGATCTCTTCTCTGCCTCCGTAAGCGACTGCGATGTTGAAATGGTATCTATCGTATTCTTTGGTCCTTTCTTCAGCATATCTTATGGATTCCAGAACACTGTCCGGCAATTTTTCAACAGAGCCGATGGCACGTATCCGCACTTTGTTTTTATGTACTCTCGGGTCTTCAGCGGCCTTTTTGAAGTTTTCCTGAAATAGTTCCATCAGTTTCTCTACCTGGTCGCTGTCGCGATTAACGTTCTCGGTGGAGAATGCATAGACGGTTAAGATCTCTATACCCAGATCGATACACCATTCGAGTATCTCCTCCAGTTTGTCCTTTCCCTTCATGTGTCCTTCGGCTTCTTCCAGACCGAGCTGTCTGGCGAAACGGCGATTACCGTCCATGATGATAGCTATATGTTGGGGAATATTTTCACTGCCCTTGATCTCCTTGAGAAGCTTTTTCTCGTATGCCTTATAGGCAGTATCAGAGATGGTTTTCGTTATTTCGCCGATGGGTTAACACCTGGGCTCAATGAGGGCTATATGGTATATATAAATTGCTGGGACTAAGATTTTACTTCTGCCCCTTTTCGAAGCCTGCCTGGAATGCTTCTAGGTTCTTATCTACCGTTCCCTTGGGAACCAGTTCTGAGATAGCTTTCTTCATGGACTCTTCCGTGATCAATCCCGTTACCGCAGTGAAATAGCCCAGCATTATGATGTTGGATACTATCCGTGTCCCGGCGACCTCTTCTGCCAGTTCCGTAGCAGGTATTCCCATACTATCTCTCTCGGTAGGTTCAACCAAAGACGTATCTATCAGAAGTGTGCCATCTTTGGTTAGTGACGGTAGATAGGATTTCAAAGCAGGTTGAGACATGGATATGAGTATGTCCGGTTTTCTTACTTCCGGGTAGTGTATCTCTTTATCGCTCATTATTATATCTACACTGCAGGCTCCGCCTCTAGCTTCAGGGCCATAGCTCTGAGTCAAGGTGACGTTTTTCCCATCGAATACAGCGGCTTTACCAAATATATGTCCCATCAAGATAACTCCTTGACCACCAAAGCCTGAGAATCGCAGTTCCTTACGCATCATTCTACCCCCTTCTTTTTTCTGATGGCTTGGAAGATATTCCCTCGACGTTCCTGATATGTAGGCGCTTCCCGATCTACGAACTTTCCAACTATGATATCCCCTTGATCAAGGGATACATCCGTCGGGTCCGCTCCATGGTCGATCCTGCTGTTTTCTTTGTAATATTTCATAGTTTCTTTACCGGTTTTTTGTCCCGTTCTCCGTCCGTAACCTGTGGGACACGGTGTTAATACTTCCACGAAACAAAATCCCTTCTTGTTCAATGCCTCTTCTAGAGATCTGATAAGTTCTTCTACGTGATAAGCAGTCCAACGAGCCACATAAACGGCTCCTGAACCAGCGGCTACCGCAGGGAGATTGAATGGATGTTCAAATCCTCCGAATGGTGTTGTTGTCGTTGTAGCTTCCGTGGGTGTAGTCGGGCCTGCTTGGCCACCGGTCATACCGAAGTTGAAGTTGTTGACACAGATCACATTAAAATCCACATTCCGTCTAGCGGCGTGTATGAAATGGTTACCGCCTATGGCAAAAAGGTCACCGTCACCACTGAATACGGTCGTGACCATATCCGGATTTCCTACCTTTAAACCGGTTGCAAATGGTATGGCACGGCCGTGGGTAGTGTGGAATGAATCCATATTCAGATAGCCTGCGACCCTTCCCGTACAACCTATCCCAGATACCACAGCGGTCTTCTCTTTCGGTATCCCAGAGTCTTTCAAAGCTCTCAAGAAGGAGGAAAGCACGACTCCCAGACCACAACCGGGGCACCAAATATGTGGGATCCTGTCTTTCTTCAGGTAACCGTCCAGTGGATGTAACCCGTAGCCCTTGTCCTTCTCCTTCTGTTGATTCATGTAATCCGGTGAAAAATAGTTTCTGCTCTTTCTTATGCTCAATTCGATCCCTCCTTTCCTTCGTTGATACCGTATAACCTTTCGACCAATTCCTCCGGAGTATGGATGCTTCCTCCCATGCGTGGCGCCAGATAGGTAGGACATTTTCCATCCGTACACCTTTGCACTTCGTAAACTATCTGGCCAAAGTTTATTTCAGCCACTAGGAAGGCCTTGACACCTCCATCGGCCAGTTCGTTGATTCGATCTTCCGGGAAGGGCCATAAGGTTATAGGTCTCAACAATCCCACCTTTATGCCTTCCGCACGAGCCATGTCCACTGCCTCTCGAGCCGAACGGGAAACGCTTCCGTAGGCTACGATGATTATCTCCGCATCGTCGATCTTGTACTCTTCGTACTTTAAGATATCATCGGCGTTTTTACGTATCTTATTTATCAGTCTGGTAACCAAGAAAGTCTGAGTTTTTTCGTCGACAGACGGATAGCCTCTTTCATCATGAGTTAAACCGGTTACGTGAACACCGTAGCCGTCGCCGGCACATGCCATGGGCGGTACTAGGTCTTCATCGGGACAATATGGTAAATATTCTTCAGGTGTATTCTTTGGTTTTTTACGGTTCACTATATCGAGTTCTTCCTCCGGTGGGATAACTACCCTTTCTGTCATGTGCGCTACGACGGCATCAGAAAGGAGTACTACCGGTAGTCGATATCGTTCGGCGGTATTGAATGCCTCCACGGTCATGTCGAACATTTCCTGGGGTGAAGCGGGACAATAAACTACAACGCCCACGTCCCCATGGGTCCCCCATCTAGTCTGCATAACGTCACCCTGGGCTACCATGGTCGGCAGTCCGGTGGAAGGACCGCCGCGCATGACGTTTACTATCACGCATGGTGTTTCGGTCATCAGAGCGAACCCGTAGTTTTCCATCATGAGACTGAAGCCGGGTCCGGATGTGGCGGTCATAGCTTTTCGACCGGCCCAAGACGCTCCGATTATCGCTGCGATACTCGCTAGTTCGTCCTCCATCTGTAGATAGCTACCGTGGATCTCCGGAAATCTGTTCGCCATGGTCTCGAGTATTTCTGTAGCCGGTGTTATCGGGTAACTAGCAAAAAAAGTACAACCGGCCGCGATCGCTCCTTCGGCACAGGCTGTATTTCCATCTATAAAGTAGGTATCGGGCTTCATGTTATCATTCATCCTCCTTTAGATATATAGCGAATTCAGGACACATCTTTTCACACTTACCACAGAGGATACAATCTCCGGTCATCTTCGGCGGATGATAGCCTTTTTCGGTGGTCTTTTCTGAGAATTCCAAAGCTTTTACCGGGCAGAATTCTATGCAGAATCCACATCCCTTGCATCTTTCTTTGATCAGGCATACCGCTCCTTCCTTCTTTTTTGATGCGACCATCCAGCATTTTTCTCCTTCTTTTTCTTCCATTTTTATACCTCTTTTTTAGATTCCATCGGCCCAAGTTGGTACAGAGTTAGGGTCTATACCCATTATAGGCATAACTATCAAGTACATGAGTAAAGTGAATAGCAACATCAAAACTATCTTGATCGGTAGACCGGCCTTTGACATCGTGGGGATGGTCAATTTACCGCTGGCGAAAACGATGGCGTTGGGGGGAGTGCCTACCGGCAGCATGAAGACCAGACTGCCCGAGATGGTCACCGTCAACATGAGGAGCATGGGATGTATGGACATAGCAAGGGACATGGCGGTCATTATAGGGAGCAGCAAAGCCACAGTTGCCGTGTTGGACGTGACTTCAGACAGGAAGGCTGTGAACAAACCGATGGACAATATCAGTAGTGGTAACGGTAAAAATTGGAGCCATATCAATCCTTCGCCTATATATGCCGCCAATCCGGTATCTAAAAATGCCTTGGCGATGGCAAGACCACCTCCGAAGAGGAGCAGTATGCCCCATGGTATCTTGACTGCATGCTCCCAGTCCAAGGCAAATTCTCTTTTTGAAAGGTCGATCGGTATAACGAACAATACTGCAGCGCCTGCCAGAGCTATGATAGAGTCGTTGATCCCCGGGATCAGGTACCTCGAGATAAGAGGGCGGGTCAACCACAAAAGCGCTACTGCACTGAAGACTAACGCTACGGATATTTCACCCCGTTCCATCTTACCAAGCTTCTTCAGTTCGTCCTTGATGAATGTTATTCCGCCGGGTAGGTCGTTTATCTTTAGAGGATATACTACATGGACTAAGAAAAACCATGTGATAGGCAGGAATATGATCACGAGTGGTATACCTATCTTCATCCACTGTAGGAATGATATCTCCGGAGCGCCTTCAATCCCGGATAAGTTAGCGGCGAAAAGTGCATTTGGCGGCGTACCTATCAAAGTGCCCATACCTCCGATGGTACAACCGAAAGCGATGCCCAACATCAGGACTATTATGAACTTGAACAGACCGTCTTCGTCATCTTCACTGTTCCTTGAAGCGATATCTGCTACGGCTAGTCCCATGGGCATCATCATCACTGCGGTGGCAGTATTTGATATCCACATGGATAAGAAGGCCGATGCCACCATGAAGCCGAGTACGATATATTTGGGTTTAGTACCGACTACTAAGATGATATGAAGTGCGATCCTCTTGTGGAGGTCCCATTTGGTCATGCCCTGTGCGATTATGAAGCCACCTAGGAAAAGGAAGATCAACGGGTGTGCATACTCTGCCGCCGTTGTCCCCATGTCCATGGCGCTGAACATCGGTAGTAATATAAGAGGTACAAGTGAAGCTATCGGTATAGGTACCGCTTCGGTGATCCACCAGATAGCGGTGAAGACGGTCACTGCGGCGACTATCTTAGCGGGTTCGCTCATACCCGCCGGTGTGGGCATAAGCATCATGAATACAAAGGCCAACGGACCGAGTACTAGACCGATATTTTTGTATGTTCTGTCATCCTTAAAAAAATTCTTAAATATTTGTCCGTCATCATCCCTGTTCGTGTCAGGAGGCCGGGGATCTGAATCCGGGTCGGTGCTTCCTTTTTTTTGGGGCATGGAGATAACTCCGTGGCGAGGTCGAAGTTGGTCTTGTATATATAGGTTACTGTTTTTTAACTTTATTGGCAAAATCTTTTATCCGATATGGGCTATCTCTGATAAAGTGGATAAAATGTTTGAAAAGGTATTACTCGCAACGGACCTGTCGCCGGCCTATGATAAGTTGACTAAATGTATAATCGAGCTGAAGGAATTGGGGACTGAAGAGATCATCCTTGTATGGGTGGTCAATATAGAGACCGCAGGTCTTTCGGCAGCGGATGTGCGTGAAAGCCACATAAAGAGGTTGGAAGCCGAAGGTAAGGAATTGGAGAAGATGGGTGTAGCTGTTACTTACGAAGCCCCCATAGGTATACCTTCGCAGGAGATAGGCCGTATGGCACAGGAAAAAGGGGCGGACCTCATAGTGATGGGCTCCCGTGGTGAGCGTAAGATGCACAACATGTTTTTGGGCAGTACCACTTCAAATGTGATCCGACTGAGCGGTGTACCTATACTGGTAGAACGTATCGATCTTAGCGAACATCTGGACAACGGATCTTATATGCTGGTGTGCAAACGCAAGTTCAAGTCTTTAATGCTGGCAACGGATTTTTCTAAGAATGCAAAAGAAGCCGAAAAAGCAGCGCTTGAACTGGCACCAAAGGCAGATAAGATAGTGATAGTCTCCGTTGCGGAAACAGTTGGTTCTGCAGAAAAAAGATCACCTGCGGTAGCGAAGGATAAGAAAAGTTTAAAGAAGCTGAAACATAAATTCGCCGATATCTGTGATGAGGTGGTCATCAGATTCGAAGAGGGTATCGCATCCGAGAATATCAATCGTATAGCCGCCGAAGAGGATGTTACACTGATCATCCTGGGTAAAAAGGGTAAAGGTGGTTTCAAGGAATTGCTGCTGGGAAGCACTGCCGAAGCGGTAGCGAGACGTTCCAAGAAACCGGTCTTGTTGGTTCCGTCAACGGAAAGTTAAGCTATTGATCCGGCGGCGGTGTATTCTGCTGTTGTGAACTCTGATCTTCCGGTGGTGGTTGCTGGTATCCTTGACTCTGTTCGGGCGGTGGTGTTGCCGGATGTATGGGCATCTTGTAGTCTCCACAGTTGTCGCAGTACCATTTTTGATATTGCTGTACATAGCGGAGGGTACTTCTGCATGTGGGGCATACCTTGGCCTGACTGTCCACTTCCTTTAGTTTCATGTAACCAAGTAGTATCAATATACCAGATATGACCAGGCCGAATATGAATCCGAGTATTGCGTATATCAAAAGCTTGTCTTCTATGTCGTCATGTCTGCCTTGGTCTATCGGATCTATCACGTCTTCCACCAGTTTACCTTTTAGTATAATAGCTACCACGGCGAAGACCAGTCTTATGACACCGGAACCGATACGCCATGTACCGTAATAGGCGCCGTAATAGGCTGTGCTCCAAAGTAAACCACTCATTATATCCCATATACCCCATAAAAAGTATATCAGTGCCGCTATCAAGAAAAATATCGCGGCGTACTGCATCATCTCTCTAGCTTCCTTTACTTTAGGAGGCAAGTTGGGATTTGCGTCGGGTACTGATAGTATATCCATTTTTTCACCTCTTTATATATTATCTTCCTCTTCGATCATCTCTTCGCCGGGGCTGACTTCACCGCCGGTTTCTTCCGGAGGTACTGGCTCCTGGTATTGCCTCTCCGGAGATCTCGGTGCTTGTGACGGAGGAGGCGGCTGTTGATATTCTTGTCTTGGTGGTTGTCCTCCGTCTCCTTTATCGTCCTTCTTGACTATCTTGACTATCACTATTATGACGATTATCACGATGATTATCGGGATGATTATGGCGATCAAAAGGCACATCATCCCTCTGGCTATCAGATCGTCGATGAATTCGGGATAGTCCTCATCGTCGAATGTTGTATCTTCATCGTCGGGATCCGTTGCGCCGTTCTGGTCGTCTTCCGGTTCTGCGGTATCCCAGTAATACTCCGTTTCTTCATCCATATATTCATAGGTTATAACTTCGGTTATCTCTAGAGAAGCGGGATTATGGATGTCGTCCAGGGAGATGTCCATGCTGAGTGTGCTTGTTCCAGCACCATTCGTATCCGGTTGTAGGGTTAGCATACCTTCGGAAGATTCCACATACATATTGCAGCTACCGTCGCTGTAATGGATGGTGTACGTCCCGTCTTCGCCGTCTTCCAGAATTATTACATATTCGATATTGGTAGCGTCGGTTATGGTCCCTTTCACGGTCAAAGAAACTATGACGCCTTCGCCTCCTTCCGATATCTCCGCACGTACGATATCTACATTTGGTCGTTCCACATTGTAAGTCCATCCTACATCGTCCAAGTGGTCAACATCGTCCTGGGCATCCGTTATCTCATGTTCATACTGTGCACTGGATAAACCAGCCATTGCCAGTAGTAATGCAAGGGCGACACAGACCACGAAGGTTTTTTTCCATCGCATGTTAAATCACCATTCTCTCTATTCTTATTCATAAGGGCAATATATATATCTTATGGTGATTTATGTATGGCTAGGCAGAAATGATATACCGTAGATTCCAACCGAAGGCGGGCAACCGCAGCAGACATGGGAACAGCCGCCGGAGAGCGAGTTTTAAAAAACATCTTCCCCTTCCATGTCCGTAATATATAGCAAATGACCGATCGACCGGAAGGAAGAATAGTTGTATCCTTTATGCGCTCAAGGCATGTGTACCGTACTACCCAACTGCGATCGAAGAAGAAAACCATGAGGGATCGAGATGGCGAGGAGATATAAATCAAAAAACACAGTAGAGCACGAAAGAAGAAACACATCACCGAAACAGATGCATGGCAATATGCGGACGGATCGTTGTAGACGGCATGATGCCTTTCTTCAGCGCATGACTGACACCGGAGGAAAAAGCATCGCGCATTGAGTAGCAGATGGCAGGATCGATTTGTGCAAAATCGTTATATATGCTTAAGTTATTCCTCACTATAACTTCAGAAGGTGTGGAATATGGAAAGAAATTATACTAGCTTGCAAGATTGGGGCTTAGCAAAGAAGATGATACCTGTGCTACTAGTGATCATGTTGGGTTTGACGATGATCGTACCGATGGTCGGCGCAGTTGGGACAGAGAAAGAGGATGAAACGGTTGCGAATGAAGGATTTATCGGTCCAGAGGAAACTCAAAAAGCGTCCTCTTTGGATAAACCGATAGAGTCGAACGAAACAAAACCGTATTATCGTACGGAGGCAGAGAGTAAACCATCTAGTTCTAGAAACTTCAAGTATGGTGGGGAAGAGAACGTTTTACTTTCTTCATCTGAGGTGATAACACCCATGGATACCGGCGGCCCGGATACATGGGGATATAAGTGGATAGACAGCAATGCTCCTGACCCTACCGTATCTTACATGTGGGTTGATGGTATATCCAACGGAACGGCGACTGGTTTGACAGATGACGATTGGACAGGACCTATAAGTATGGGTATGGATTTCACTTATTATGGGATCACCTATAATGAAGTCTACATAATGTCCAACGGTTGGATCAGCTTCGTTGATCAGAATGGATGGTTCCAGTCAAATGCAATCCCAGGGGATACAAATTACCAAGGGATAATATCACCGTATTCCAGAGATATCAATCCTAGTTCATCCGGAGAAGTATATTATGACTTCATCGCTGGCTCAACGAACCAATTCGTGGTTACCTGGGACGGCGTTCCCGATTACGGAACACCGGATTACCAGACATTCCAGATAGTACTCGACGAAACAGGTGAAATTTGGTTCAATTATGATAATCTGATAAATCCAGACAGCTATAATGTGGGAATTGAAAATCAAGATAGTACGGACGGTTTGGATTATGATTCCGAAGCCGATCCTTTGACCTCGGGTACATCGGTACTATTTTATTATGAACCTCCCGAATACAGATGTATTCTGACCCCTGAGTCCCAATCTAACTATGGCGACCCGAACGCGGAGGTGGACCACGTGCTAACGGTAAACAATCTAGGTTTAGAGAACGATACGTACGACCTTTCAGTTGGGAACAACACATGGCCAGTGACCTTCA
>CAYVTG010000009.1:7120-38017 GCA_964454575.1 uncultured Thermoplasmata archaeon | reverse complement strand
TTCTGAATCAGAATATGTCTCAACCTACAACTTCAGAAAGCTGAACTCTTACCACGACTGAAAGGTTTTTTATATATCTCTCTTATCACCACTACATGTACGAGAAAGTGATCATACCGACAGATGGTTCAGAATGTGCGAAAAGAGGCGTGGAAGAGGGGCTATGGATGGCGAAGACCCTTGGGGTCAAAGCTCTGGCATTGTACGTTATAAACATATCCGAGTACGAGGGTATCCACCACGAAAGCATCAGAAGTTCCGTGAAGGCCGGTTTGAAAAAGGCCGGCCAGGAGGCTCTAGAGACGGTAGTAGAAAGGGGCAAAAAGTGGGGTGTCGAGGTAGAGCCTAAGATCGTCATGGGCAAGCCTTCTCAAGAGATAATCAAAGCTGGCAGCGAAAACGACGTAATATTCATAAGCAGCCACGGAGCTTCCGGCTGGACCAAAATGTTCGTAGGCAGCACTACGGACAGGGTGATAAAACACGCTAGATGTACCGTTGCTGTCGTACGGGGTAAGTACACAAAATAGTACAAAAACCTAAAATACTGACCCGCCTATCTCTCGATGGTGTTCTAGAATGTATGTTGTAATCGTTGGTGGCGGCCGTGTGGGCAAGGACCTTACAAAGTTATTGCTCCCAGAAGGCCATGACGTGGTTCTGATGGAAAGCAGCGAAGAGCTTGCAGAAGATCTGGCAAAACAGTTCGACGCTTTGATCATAAAAGGGGACGGGACGAATCTCGATGCTCTCAAAGATGCTGGTCTTAACAAAGCAGATGTCTTCGTTTCTGTCACGGGAGATGACAATGTCAATCTAATATCGTGCCAGCTAGCGAAGAATCTTTTCAAGGTACCCACAGTTATAGGTCGTGTAAACAACCCTAAGAACGAAGGGGTCTTTTCAAGTCTGGGCATCGAAAATATAATCAGCACCACCCGGGCAAGTGCCATACAGATCAAGAATAATATCGGAGATACAAAGACCCTGCTTACCGTTGGTGGTCGCGAAACACAAGTCCTTGAATTCACTGTGGTCGAAGGCTCTCCACTCGCACACCAGAAGATCGCAACCGCCGGTCTTCCCAAAGGAACTATAGTCGCCGATATAATGCGAGGCGACAACTCAATTTTACCCGATGGTGAGACCATCTTAAGGCCCGGGGATATAGTCACCGTTTTGACACGTCCTAAGAATTTAAGAGAAGTAAAGAAGATGTTCGAGGCTAGGAAGAGATTTGGTATAGTATGAATTTATGAATGGAGTATAGATCATGGCTAAATGGACCGTTTGGAGCACTTTGAAGGGCGAGATAGAATCTCTTCAGAGCAAAGCCCATCCTTATCATCAACCATACGGTTTACTGGGCACTGTGGTCTATTACTTAGGTATACTATTGATCATAATGGGTCTTCTTCTTTTATTACCCGCACTAATGGCTTTCTTTTCAGACGCCAACGGAGTGCTTCTTTTGTGTTTTATCGTGCCTGCTATCTTTTCTTTTGTCCTCGGTGCTTGTATGGTAACATTTTTTGAGAGATACGAGCTCTACCTCGGAGCAGCTATCACACTTTCGGCACTGGTATGGTTGATATTCGCTATCATAGGGGCTATACCTTTCTGGATGGCTAAGTATTATTTCGGAGAGGCTTGGGGCCTTACCTTTTTGGAAGGGGTCTTCGAGGCCATGTCCGGCTTTACAGCCACCGGTTTAACCATGTACGGAGATCGTGTTGCGGGTCTTCCCAGGGCCATACTGTTTTGGCGTTCTCTGACTCAGTGGGTAGGAGGTGTAGGTGTGATAGTCCTTTTCCTAAGCGTACTAGTCGTACGTTCGGGAAACATAGCCGGTAAATTGTACAGTGCCGAAGGTCGAAGCCACCGACTGGTACCCAGCGTTGTTAGAACCACAAGACGAATATGGGCGATCTATGCGGGATATACAGGACTGCTTATACTCATACTATTTGCACTTGGGATGCCATTTTTCGATTCACTCAATCACTCGATGACGGCTCTGGCCACCGGTGGTTTTTCCGTAAAAAATCAGAGCATAATGTCATATGCTATAGAAGGGCACTCCAATGCCTTCCTCATCGAGATGGCGATAATCCCGTTCATGTTGATAGGTGGTATATCCTTCGCCATGCACCATCAACTGGTACTGGGTAACGTAAGATCATTTTTTGAGAATGTGGAGGTCCGAGCGATACTCGTTATCACTTTCATGGCTACGATCATACTGGCGGTCAGCCTCGGACTTTCTTTCGATTCATTTAGATACGGCTCCTTTCAGACGGTGACCGCCCTCACAGGTACGGGATTCAACACCGTGGATCTGACCGTCTGGACAGACTATCAAAAATTCATACTCACCATATTGATGATCTTCGGCGGTGGCTACGGTTCCACCGCTTCAGCTCTCAAACTTATCAGGATCGCGATACTGTTCTACGCCATATTCTGGCTGGTACGCGACTACCTACTGCCGGAATCCGTGGTGCACCGACTGAAGCTCGGTAGAACCATGTACACATACCAACAGATAATGGACGTTGCCATATACGCAGTGCTTTACATCGCGGTACTGGTGATGGGCGCCATGGTGTTCATGGCCGGAGGTGCAACTACAGCTAACGCACTCTTCGAAGTCGCTTCTGCAGAGGGCAACGTTGGTCTTTCCGTAGGTCTGACCCACGCGGGTATGCCCTGGTGGGAAAAGGTCACTCTGATAATACAGATGTGGGCCGGCCGTCTCGAGATATTCCCGGTACTGGTGCTGATCACGTCGCCGTTCAAGAAGTATTGATTTACGGAACGATCAACAAAATATCTCTGACCGCTGTAACATGCCTGTCGTCAACAACCGTCAATCTGATGATATACTCACCCGGTGAGATATACTCATGGTTAACCATCGCACCTTCTTCTACATATGTTCCAACCTGAATATATCCGACAAATATTGATATTATCAGAAGCCAGGTCAGGACTTTTGTGAACATTCTTATTCCTTTTTCTTTGTACATACACACACCTCTTATGGTAATCTCACTGTGTTTGATTCGATGTAAATACAAGCGTGGACATAACCTCTAGATCTATCAAAAAATATTTCATCGCCTACTTGACTTCTGAATTCTGTTCCTCCCTCTTTGAAAAAAATAAATGTGTTACCCTCTCTCACATAAAAATCGTTGTATTCATTCACCCACAATACACCATGTTTTTCACTATACATATCTGCCCATAAAATATCTCCCCCTATATTTATATAATATCTTCCAGTAGGATATGATCGCTTGATTACTATAACTATTTCATTGGCATGTATTACCGGATTTTCTATTTCTTCTGTAGTATCCCAGAGAAAACCTTTGGTAACCTTTTTACCGGAAATTTTCGTTATGTTAACATACCAAGCGACATCAGTTTCAGACACTTCCAAAGACACACTATAATATACAGAAGCTTCGCATCCATCAGTCCCACTAGGCTTCAAGAGATAATACAACGTACCACCTGCGATCACCATCACCACCACACCGACTGCCACCCACATCTTCGTTTTCTTTTCCATCTATGATTCCTCCTGTTTCAAACCGCGTATAGGTATAAACTTAGAATTATATAAGCCTTCCGAAGACTCGCCGTCAGCATTTTCGAACCCGATCTCGATGGTATCCCAACTGGTGATGAATGCCTCGCCCTCTTTCCCATCTACCTCTCTTATCAGATTCCAGTCGTTCCGGTTTCAAAAGATTTTTATAATACTATATCCATATGGTAT
Source organism: uncultured Thermoplasmata archaeon (assembly GCA_964454575.1). Classification (GTDB taxonomy): domain Archaea; phylum Thermoplasmatota; class Thermoplasmata; order Halarchaeoplasmatales; family Halarchaeoplasmataceae; genus Haladaptatiplasma. The sequence goes on along the minus strand of CAYVTG010000009.1, from coordinate 34,227 downwards.
TATCCGTAAGGTGAATTCCATGGGAACAGATAAAAGAGGTCGTATTGGAGATGTGATTGATGTTGTATTAATAATATTCATATCTTTGATATTTATTACTCCTGCCATGTTACCCACATCTTCGGCAACAGTCACACCGGACGAAGATTTTCACGTCGTAACCATTGAGAGACCTTTCTTTGGGAATGTTACTCAGATCGCTCATAACGATGAAATCATCTACATAGGTACGGACTCTAACGGATTGGTTATCTACAATCAAGAAACTGGTACCTTCGAGGTGAAGAACGCCACTAACTCCTTCCCGCTCGATTCCGTTGACTTTGTACAATGGGAGGATGAAGAGGAGATGTTATTTTTCACCAGTCGCGAGAACATCCCGTACCCTGATAACACATCGATAATACCATGGGTTTATTCTTACGATGGTGTTGAGGTCGTGCCTATTGGGAATTTCACATATACATATAGACCCAAATCATCGATGTTGGTAAACGATGGTAACATCTTTATTAACGGAAAATATGTGCTCCAGGATTACAAAAACACAAGTATTCCTGTTCATCTTGATGATGTAGGAATGATTATGATATATATACTTGTAAAAGACTCTGATGATATGCTAATAATCGATAATACATTATATACATTCCAAGAAGTTTTTCATCTAGATGAAAAAATAGCTTATTCTAATCTTATGAATTACAATTTGAGTAATAATACATTTTGGGAAGTTAATGCACATATAAGACTATTAACGGGTGCAACATCACATGTTTACGCACTTGCATACGATCACGCCGGTACGGTGTATGTGGGAAGTGAGCATGGTATACTGTTGGTAGATATCGAGTATCCAGATCCACCGAGATTCATGAACAAGACCCGCAACATCACCATGGAGAACGGGCTCATCAGCGACGAGATACTGGACCTGGAGTACTCAGATAGCAGAAACACTCTCTTCGCATCATCCAAAAACGGGCTATCGGCGATTGACCTTACCACAGAGCTAATAACCAACATCGATGCATCCCACGGTCTCCTCTCCAACAAAATAAACAGCATCGACTGGAACGAGGAGCGTTCGGAGCTTTACATCGGGCATGACAACGGCATCAGCATACTGCGTTTCGGTACTCCCACTGGCATCCCTGAGATACAACACACGCCGGTCACCACCGGCACAGTGGGAGAGAAGATACAGATAAACGCCACCATTACCAGCGGTAACCCTATCGAATCGGCTTACGTCTACTACCGACCGCTGGAACAGGCTAATTTTTCCTGTATCGAGATGCAGGCCGACGGCAATATCTACAGTGCGGAGATACCGGCACTATCGACCCCCGGCACCATGGAATATTACATCCGGGCGATGGATATCTACGGGAACGCGAACAGTACCGATGTATACGAGATAGAAGTGAGCAGGCAAGACGAGGTTACGCAGGAAAAGGCTGGCTGGATTCCGGGTATGAGCATGAATATGTCTATAATCATCTTGGTGGTTCTAATCGCTGCGGGTTCGGTAGGTGTGGTGATTCTGCGTAAGCGGATGAAGAAAGGCTCAAACCACCCTTAGTAGCGTTCCGTAGTTGAACACCCTTTATTCCTTCGAACCCTTCATCTTCTCGTGCAGTATTATCACTATCAGTATGATGATAATGATCAACAGTACCTGTACCAGCGCGCCGGAAGAGGAGCCGAAGGCACAATCCGTTTGTAGAAGCATAGCTATAACTATGTTATATGGTGTTTAATAAACTTTTTTGATCAAGATTCCCTTATCTTGATCCTGCACGGGGTTGGTAATTTCATGGATGCCTTTCGAAGTCCGTCTTTTGCCACATCCAGGTTTGCCTCGTTTATCCATACACGTATCAATGGCTGGTAGTTTTTCACACGAGCGGCGTTCCCTATCTTTTTACCGAAGGAACGTCTCATACCTTCCGACACCCTGTCCGCACCTGCGCCTGTAGCCTGTTTGTTCTCTCTGAGTACATTGTGCGGATAGACCAGTATCTGAGCTTTGAAGTTTTTATCGCCCAATTTTCTCGATAGAGTTCTGGTTAGGACGATACGAGCAGCTTCAAGGGCATTGTCCAATATCTGACACTTCTCTTCGGCTATCAATTCGACCTCCATCTCGAATTTTGCCGTACGATTACCTGTAACGAATTGCCCTACCCTAACGTGAGGTACACCTCCGATGTATTTCTTGCGGGTATAAGGCTGACCCTTGTATTCTCGGTACATACTGCCTGGTTTCTGTGCCATAATCAATCTCTTCGATATGGTCACTCTATTTATATGTTTTCCCGCCGGTTTTGTAAAAAACAAACAAAATCATTAAATACTATCATACACCTAGTTATGTAGATAAAATGCACAAACATATCGTATTATCGCTGGTACTCCTACTGTTCATCAACATGGTGGCCCTTTCATCCGGCGCCGCTTCGGGCATAGACTGGCATACATACGAAGATGGCTTAGAATCCGCCAGGACCCAGGATAAACCCGTCATGATCTATTTCGGCGCCGCTTGGTGCTCATACTGCACTATGATGAAAGAGGATGTATTCCCGGATCAAAGGATAATCGATGCATCTTCCGATATGATCTTTATAGCGGAAGACACCGACGTCGACACAACGATCGCCAATATGTACGGAGTCACTGGGTTACCCACCATGATATTCTTAACACCTCAGGGTAACGAACAGTTCCGCAGTTCCGGCTTCCGGGATGTTCAGGATCTACTTGCGGATATCTCTCGTTCCCTCCAAATGTATCACGGAGATCGTATAGACTGGGTCTCCTACGAAGATGGTAGGGCCGAGGCAAGGAGAACAGAGACGCCGTTATTACTTTACTTCCGTGACGAAGGCTGTACGGGATGCAGCAGGATGGATAGCGAAACGTTCTCCGACCCTAAGATATTGGATATCTCACGAGATTACATCATGGTCAAGATAGAGGCATCGGCAAGACCGACTTTGGTTCAAAAGTATCAAGTAGGCTCTTATCCGGTAGTGATCTTGGCGGACCATGACGGTACGGAACTAGAAAGGATCCAAGGATTCGCCGATGATGATCAACTCCACGGTGAGATGGAGGCTATTTTGACAGCGGATGAAGGCACAGAAGATTCTACTCCCGGGTTCACTTCATTGATGCTGCTCTCTGCGTTGGCAGTGTTTGTATTGATATATGGCAAAGTTATATATACCAACAAGTGAATTAATAGGTGATGTCTCCGTTGATAGTCGCACTAGTATTGATCGCCTTGTTCGTACTTATAGCTATAATATGGGCTGTATGGCAACTTGTCAAGTGTGTGGCCGTACTCATACTCATAGCGGTGATATTCGTCGCATTATGGTACTTCGGTGCACTTTCCGGTCTTATACCCCTGTAACCACCGATATCTCAGGCAAAAGTAATATATCACAGTAGTTATAATCTCACGATGGTCTCAGAAAAATATACACTAGAATTAAAGTCCATAGTGGGTTGGATGTCCACTTTCAAGTTCATACTGTTCTCCCAGCTTGCTATCGTTTCGCTTATACTGTTATCATTTTTTGTACAAGGATACCCGCGATTCATCGTGCATAATCTTCTACTGATAACGGTTTCGTCGACCATCGTTATATCATTATCGATCTTCATACTATCCGATTATTCGGTGGATCGAGTGGGCTTCCTGGCAGGGATACTTCTTTTATCCAGCTTTACTCTAACTATCCTACAAGTCGAATGGTGGCTCGCTTACGACTCCTTTGAGATAACCATCGTACTACTTTTGGTTACCACGATCATGTCCGCTGCAGCAGGAATTTATCTGATCCATAATAAAATCGGTAATTTAAGCAGAAGAAGTATCTTCATGCTGACTTGGATATTCTCTCTTTTTATGATACTATATTTCCCTTTAGCATCGTATTATTTACCCTTCGTTACCCGTGAGCGAGCCAACGTATTCGTTCTGTTTCTCGCGGTTATCGCCTCTACCATATTTTCGATATTATCGATTGTAAATATAAAGATAAAAACAGACCAGATCAAGTGGTTAGACGCAGGAGATATGAGGCGTATACTCGGGGATACCAAAGGCGCAGAACAGAATTATCGCAGGGCTTTGGAAGTAGGGCCTAGTGAAGAAGTACATACCAGACTCGGTGATCTATTCTTTACGCAGGGAGATCATGAACAGGCGCTCAGCCATTATAATAGAGCTCTAGGGCATCTTGGGGACCGTAATTATCGTTTAGCTGCTATCTCATCATCAGCTATCGGTCTGTACGCAAATTCCATAACACTCATCCGTCAGGGACTTCTAGTAAAAACATCCCCGTGCAACTGGTATATACTCGGTCGGATGTTCAAAGGAGCTGGCGAACAGGAACTAGAACCAGATTGCTACAGGGAGGCTCTGGCCGTAGATGATGCATTCTGGCCTGCATATGCGGGTCTCGGCGAGGTCGCCGCTGAAGATGAGTCAACCGAGTTCGACGAGATGGCTCTGAATAAAGGCGGTTATCATCCTGATAAGAGATATATACTGAAAAGGATCGGTGGTACAGGAAAATTCGTACCTATCTTTCTACACCCTGCAGACCTCACCTTCTGGGAGACGGAAAGTCGAGAAATAAAATCAAGCACCCTTCGGACGATGTTAGAGTACATCTTGGAATCTCTAGATATAACCAACACAGATGTATTGGAAGCCGCCGACGAAGCCTTATCAGAAATAAACGATCTAGGTGTAATCGATCTTCTCACGAACACACGCCATCCCGACGGTATCATACTGAAGAGTATCTTCCGGGCTGCTTTTCACGAAGATATAGACGGTCCAGAACTGGAGTCTATCGCAGACCCTGTAAGACAGGATCTAGCTTATTACATAATGGGGCTGGTCAGCGGTATGGACGGGGAGTGCGATAAAGCACTTAGATATCTTAGTAACGTAAAATCCATCTATATCCGACCAAGAGCATTAGCCACAAGAGGCTGTATATTCTACCTGTCAGACAAAGCCGTCGAAGCAAAAAGAAATTGGCTTGCTTCACTGTCATTGGGCTACGATGGCGACGAACTCCGAGAATCTCTATCACGATTTGCCCTTGAGAAAGGCGAAATTCAGCAGTCACACTACTTTTCTCGCGACGTATCTCCTTTCCCGGAGATAGTATTATCAGACGAAGAGGACAAAAGCGTCATCGAATTTATCCGGAGAGCATGTGTGGGCAGCGAAGAAAACACCTTACCCGATCCAGCTTCAGAGTATCACCGCTTCGCCGGTGCCTTCAAGTTTTTGAAGGGAGAGTACACTTCGGCGGAAGAACATTTTAACGTGGTTCTGAAACAAGACAGGGACGATGCTGACGGACATCTGGGGCGCGGTATCAGCCTGCTGGGAAAGAGAAAATTCAAGCTTGCCTTAGAAGAGTTCCAATCTGCTTTGGAATTGAACGATTCTGACCCTCTGTATTACTTTTACCGAGGTATCGCTCTATTCAGATTGGGTAAAAATAAAAAAGCATTGGCTGATTTTAAAACTGTTTTCATCTACCGACCGGGTTGGGATCGGAATAATCATTACATATCCGTATGTATCGGAAGCGAAAATTGATCAATACTCTTCGTATTTTCCGGCTTTGTGTTCGTCCCGCAGAGTGTGATAATGTTCAGCGTTGGCACGTATAGTCTTCAGTAAACCTTCGTCTCCTTGTTTGATAACTTTTGCCGGTATACCTACGGCCACACTGTATTTCGGTATCTCCATACCTGCAGGGACCAGCGCGTTAGCTCCGATTATACTCCCTTTACCTATCACAGCACCGTTCAAAACGGACGAATTCATACCGATTATCACTTCATCTTCTATCTGACAGCCGTGTACGACGGCTCCGTGGCCGATGGATACGTCCTTACCGATCCTGGTTTCGTTATCATAATCCACGTGGATAACGGCACAATCCTGAACGTTAGAACCGTCATCTATGAATATATTGTTCTCATCTCCGCGGATAACTGCATAGTGCCATACACTGCAACCTTCTCCGAATATAACGTTACCTAGGATGGTTGAATTCTTTGCGATGTAACAGGACTCTGGAACTTCTAGAGGCATAGGTTCACTACCTTATTCTTCCGCAGGCTTCTGCTTTTTTGAGATGGAAACTCTCTTCGGGAAATATCGCAAAAGAACAATGTCGCCTATGGCATCTACCCATCTAAATGGTATGTTTACACTCTTTGAATCCTCCACCAGTAGCGGGTTAGTATCGCCTACAAAAACACCGTCTACTTTTCCCTCTTCGAGGTTGACTACCACATTGTTCACTGTGCCTAGGAACATTCCAGTCTTCGTGTAAACCTGAAGTCCAATCATTTCAGATACTTCTTCTAGCATATCAATCACCATGTGTATCGGCGGCGAGTTTAAAATCTTTTTCATGCATATGCGGTCTTTCGCAGCGATAAATCACCATAACTCTTAAACCCATTCACACTTTACACTTTATTCGATGAAAGATTGTCCATTATGCGGTGGTGAAGTTTCCGACGGCGTTTGCGAAGCATGCGGATACGTTTCAGAAGAGGCTGTTTATGGTGATAGTAGAGACGGGTACGCTGACGACGGTAAACATCCGGATGATCGTCGTAACAAAGATCTTTCCAGTGCCATAATCACCCTGCGATCCGCCCAGTTGTACGACCGGAATCGAGAAGACATGCTTTCGACTCTTCACCAGTGTCTTTCAGTACTAAATCTACCAGTGAGGTTGGAGATGGACACGGACATAGATCTTACAGACAAGGAAAAAGAACTGGTGTCCATGTCCCATCAATTGATCGAACGCTGTGATACTACGGGTTTCATCACCATACAGCGGCCGGAGATATACATCCGCATGGGCAACGCTTTTTTCGCAGACGGAGATAACAATAAGGCGCTTTCCTACTATGACAAAGTCACTAGAGATTACCCACGGAACAAAGATGCACTATTCAACAAAGCACTCACCCTCTTCTCCATGGGCAAATACGATAAATCACTGCAACTTCTGGACAAGCTTCTTAAAATAGAACCAGAACTACAGCACGCGACGATATTAAAAGAACTGGTCAAGCAGATGGATATGTGATGAACGATAGAGATAAATTTATACCATCGGTACATATAGGTAGAGCAGACAGGTTGTCAGACGATGGAATCAGTGGGAACGGTCTCCGAGAGATCTCAAGCGGATGCAGATAAAAGGCACTATGTATTACTGGATGTATTCCTGATACTATTCTGGTTTCTGCTCACCGGCACATTGTTTTCTGTTTTCACCCTTAAAAATATCTCTCTGATATCCGTTTTAGCCGGAGTGATCTCCGCCAGCGTCGTGACCTTTACAGTCCATAAATTTGTCATACGGGGTACGGTAAAAAGCAAGAGTTCCTCCATCGATTATCTACGATCATTGGGTAACATGGTGATACTGATATCAGACGTGATAGTGCAGTTGATCATCGCTAATTCCATACTTCTTTATCAATCCCTCTCCATGCGTATCGAACCCAGGATAGTTAAAGCGAGAGTCAACCTTGAGTCCGACGCTGAAGTAACACTGATATCTTCATTGATAACTCTCATACCAGGCACACTGGTGATAGATGTCGAATCCGGAGACGGGGGCTGGTACTATCTGTACATCCATTTTTCTTACATGAAATCAGACGATCTTGAAGAAAATATAGAGAACACGATCAATCGATGGGACGGTCACATCAGGGGGATCTTCAGATGACCCTTCTCTCAGCAGTATCTACCTTCCTGATCTTCGTCGCCCTTTTTGCATCCTACCGACTCTTTGTCGGACCGACAATCTATGACCGACTGATATCCCTCAACGTGACCGGTGTAGTGCTCACGATAGTATTCACCCTGATGAGCGTTGATACCGGTCTCGGCTTCTACGTAGATATAGCTATATCATTCGTACTACTCAACTTCATCGGGACCATCGGATTCGCTAAATATCTGGAGCAGGAGGACTTTTCATGATCCTGGAGATACTTTCCTACATATTCATCGCCATGGGACTGGTGATACTTGTAACGGCCTCCATCGCACTGGTAAGATTTCCCGATATCTACATGCGACTACATGCAAGTTCAAAGGCATCCACTGGCGGTACGATAACGATCCTCATAGGTCTTTTATTGCGCGGCGTGCCTTTTGAGGACGCCGGTAAGATGATCCTGGTCATCGCCTTAGTGGTGGTCACCTCTCCCATAACGTCCCATGCCATAGCCCGTGCGGCGCATAAACGGGGGGACAGCGGTACCGATGCCCCCTTCGAAGATATGGAAAAGAGGGGTGAACACGGATGATAATGGAACTTTTTCTTGTCTTGTTCTTAGGCACCAGTATCCTAGTAGTCATCGAGAAAGACCTGATAAACGCCTTGGTCTTCTTGGCCATCGCTTCCCTACTGCTCATAGTAGTGATATACCTATATCGTGCCCTTGACGTCGCCCTAACTTTTGCCGTAGTGAACAGCGCTGCAACCACCGTTCTTTTTTTAGTAGTCATCAAGAAGATGGGAGGTAAAGAGTGAACCGAACTCATAAGAATTTACTGACTCTCTTGTTACTACTTGTGGTAGGCATCATCCTGATATCCGGACTGGACCTCCAGCATGAGAATAAGACGGAATCCCAACTTCATATGTATTATCTCGAAACTTATGAAGATGCAGGGACCATCAATCTGGTGGAAGCCATATTACTTAACTACCGGGCCTACGACACCTTCGGAGAGGTGATGGTACTATATGTCGCCATAGCCGGTATATTGATACTGAGCGAGCAGAAAAAGGGAGGTGAGAAGGACTGAGTTCACCCATGATAAATACCGCCGGTAGAGCACTGACACCCTTCGTGTTGATGTACGGCGCCTACGTCACATTGTTCGGCGTTCTTTCTCCGGGAGGAGGCTTTTCCGGAGGGATGATACTCGCCTCAGGTATAATCCTGATCATAGTTACCCACAGTACCGACGATATCAAGGCACTCGCTTCTCGTATAGAATGGTTCGATGTACTCGGCGCCTTCGCGTTTTTGTTAGTCGGTCTTACCGGTATATTCATCGGCGGCGCCTTCTTTTCTAATCTATGGCTTGAATATCCGGTCATGCTGATAATCCTTGACATCGTGGTCGCCTTGAAGGTATTCGCCGGGACCACGGCGTTGTTCATATTTTTCTTCAAACTGGAGGCGGTGGAATGCTCAACGGATTGAACGTGTCGCTGCTGGTCATGCTTGTCGGTCTCTACGGCTTGACCAATAACAACAATTCTATCAAACTGCTCATGTCACTTTCCGTGATGTGCAGCGGTGTGATCCTGTTGTTCGTCTCCATCGGCTACGTACCCGGTGCCGAAGCTCCCATAATGACCTCCGAAGTCATGACCATGGATCCGCTACCGCATTCCATAATGATAACACTGATAGTCATCAATCTAGCCACAACAGCACTCGGTCTGGCAATGGCCCATCGGCTGTACAAAAGTTACGGAACCATGGACGTATCTAAATATTTTGAAGGTGATGAACGATGATATCTCATGCGCCTGTTTTCGTAGTGGTGACCCCTATACTCGGTGCACTGTTATTGGGGCTGTTAAATCCCTTCATCAAAAAGGAACTGCACAGAGATATGATCACCCTTTCTTCCCTTATCATACCGTTGATCGTTATGCTTTTCATATATCGTACCAGTTCTACCGTCGTGTACGAGATGGGGGGCTGGCCGCGACCCTACGGCCTGGTACTTGTTTTGGATGGTCTATCGGCAGCGATGGTATTGATCACCGGTATAGTCACAGTCACTACCTTTCTTTATTCTCTCGAAGAGAAGAGGATACTTCCTTCCGGGGATCGATACAATTTTCTTTTCCTATTTATGGCAGCCGGACTCTATGGCGTATTCCTGGCCGGAGACATAGTTAACCGGTATATATTCTTCGAATTGACCATCATCAGTACCTATGTACTGCTTACCTACAAAGGCACCAGAGAGTCTCTACGTGCGAGTTACAATTTCTTGATCATCGGCTCCACGGCATCCTTCTTCTTCCTGGCCGGGATAGGTATCCTATACTTCAACACCGGTTTCCTGGACTTTGAGGCGCTGAAAGCGAGCGTTCCGTTGATCGATACTGGCACAAGAAACATAATATTCTCCTTTTTCCTTATCGCAGTAGGTATGAAGATAGGGTTGATACCGTTTCACACATGGTTCTCCGATGCACATGTGAACGCGCCTACGCCCATGACGGCGGTGCTGGCCGGGCTTACCATCAAGACAGGCCTGTACATAATGATAAAGTTACTCTCCATCGGTTTCGATACTTTACCCATACGCGGCATATTGATCTGCCTTGGAACATTGACCGCACTAGCAGGGGTGGTGATGACTCTGAAGTATACCGACTTGAAAAGGATATTAGCTTGGTTCACCATGAGCCAGATGGGTATCATAACCGTCTCCATGGCATTGTGGAGCCCCTTGGGCCTTGCCGGAGGCATAGTCCACATGGTCAATCATTCACTGTTCATAAGCCTTCTATTTCTCTCCTGCGGTGCATTTGCATACCTTCACGGAACAAGAGATATCCGTAAGTTGCCTTTACTCAGATCCAACATATTGCTCTCCACCACTTTCATCATCGGCACCCTTGCCATCCTGGGCATACCGCCCTTGAACGGGTATTACAGCGGCAGCGTTATACTCCAGGCCTCGGCTTCATATCCGCCGATCTATGTAGTTCTGGTACTGACTTACTTTCTCACAGCGGTATCATTCCTGAGACTATTCGCTCTATCTTCCGGCAAATCCGATGATAACGCTCTCCCGGAGAGCATGCTGATCTCACTTGTGGTACTCGCAGGACTCTGTATCTTCACCGGAGCACTGTCATCTCTATGGATGAGGAACGCGGTGTTCCCGGCGGTCCGGACGATACTGCCGGAAGCGACGTTCGACGGGGGTTACGCATATCTCAACGTACACGGTCTGGCGTTGGTTTTGACCTCGGTGGCCGGTGGGGTACTCGGCTATCTCTTGGCACCGTCCCTTGAACGGATCAAACTGGATGCCGCCGACGGGCTGCTGAGCAAGGTCCCGGTCACCGACGCAGTAAGGTATATGATAATCGTAATGGCCGCCGTGCTGGTGCTGTTTTCGGTATTGTGACTCACTCAAACAGCTTTTCTAGTCCATTTAGAGGATTAGGGTTCCTTATCTCACCTGAACAAATTTTCGTGATACCACAAAACAGGATCGAGACAGCGATGTTCAAGGAAAACGGATACTACGAACCCGTGTAATATGATGGAATATATATTTATCACGTTCAATCTTTACACTGGAACAATCAAACATTTGAATATTATTTTTTTTGACCTGTCACCCACACATAATTACAGTATTATTTACCTATGCAAAATCTTAACTAATAACTAACTCAACAAAAATGGAAAACTATTTTACCCATAAAGGTCGTATTAATCACTAAGTGAATCAAGATGACAGATGACACGAATATGTTGAAAAAGAAGGTCGACCTCCTCGTAGATTCAAAATTCCGAGATCGTTCTAAGGTAGAAGAAGCTATAGCGATCCAAGATCGATTGAGAAAGAAATCCAAGGATTGGGATGGCGTAAAAGAGATCAGAAAGTGGCGTGAAGCAAGATGATAGTGTACCCCTTATGTATCTCTGTCCAAAGAGCTCGGTGTCGATTTTATCACTGCGGAGAACAAAACCAAAAGTTTTGTGAATAGAAGGACTATCGTCCTTCTTTCTTCACATCAAAGATGTGACGACTAGAAGGAATTTGTCAAAATTCCTGCGTAATAAAAAACTATTTAGAAAAATTGAGGGACTGGATTCGGTTCTTTTCTTAGGTGATATATAGGTGTTTCCTCAATACTCGATATATCATTGATGTGACTCACTCCAGCAACTTTGCTAGCACTTCCGCTCGTGTGTCGCTTAAAACAGGTCTGCCCGCTCTTGCCTTGGGCAGTTCTTCCATGTCCAGATCTAGTTCCACAACATCTTCTTTGAAGTAAGGCCCCTTAACCAGTTCCATACCCTTTGGCGATATCACCGTATCGCCGCCCCAGAACATCAACTGCTCTTCACGGCCGACCATATTGGCGTAGAGTACGAAACAAGTTGTTTCTACCGCTCTTGCCACCAGGACTCGCTCGAAAAACTCTCTGGTCACCGAAGGCGATGCGGAGATACACACTATCATATCCACCCCTTTCATAGCGTAGTACTTAGTCAATTCAGGGAAGAAGAGGTCGTAGCATATCACCACTCCTATCTTTCCCGCAGGCGTATCGAATACCGGCAGTTCTGACTCAGGCTTAAAATATCTCATATCATCGAAGGGCCCGAAATTGGCCAGATATGTTTTCCGGTATGCGTCCAGTTTTCCGTCCGGGGTAGCCACCAGTGCCGAGTTGTACAGCCTGCCGATGTCCGGCGAAGGCCGTTCCGGCATACCGCATATGATGGTTGTATCGTTCTCCACGACGATATCTGAGATCCGCTGGGAAGAAGGACCCGGTATCTCTTCAGCTTCAGTCCAGTAAAGGTCGCCGATTCCATATCCGGTCAAAAACATCTCCGGGAATACCAGCAAGTCGGAATCCGTGGAAGCCGCAGTCTCTTCGATGATCCCAAGATTGTGCTCCTTATCTCCGAGTCTGTGTTTCTTCTGCGCCAGTGAAACCTTCATGATATCGCTACAACAAAGTCGTACGGATATTTATTCTTAGTGTAGGCCGATCACATCATCGCAGAGATTGTAATTTCCATCATATCTATTTCAAACGTTACACTGTCATATCCATAAACACCGTCTTTCCTAGCCCGAACATAAACCGTATAACGCCCTGTGGATAAATTTTCGAAAGTATAACTCGTGCTGGTTCCTACATTTATCCAGCTCCCATCTCCAAGGCGTATCCAGTAGGTATCTATTCCCCCCTCGCCTTCCCATTCTACAGTCACTCTATCGACATATATTATTGCTCCATTTACCGGCCGGGTAATTTCCACGTAAGGTGGCTCGACGAAAGTAACACTCATCGAATCACTATCGGTTTGACCGCCGTTCTGTGAAGTCGCCCTAAGTCTAATGTCCATGTAGTCACCATCACTTACAGAACTCGGTATCGTGATCTTTACATCCACATTTTTAGTCTGCCCGGCGTTGAGTGATATTGTCGTGTCTCCGTCGATACTTCTCGTCCAGGAATTACCTCCTATTTTTGCTAGTGTCAAATCGTACGTATCTGCAAGGTCACCGGTATTCCTAACGGTGAAAGTGTAAGTCTTCGTTCCGGTGGTACTCTCGTAAACATCCGAAGGTGCGGTTACACTAACACTCGAACCCGGATGCTGATAGACGAAATTTATGTTCATATTCGCACTGTTCGTTTGACCGCCGTGTTGTGAAGTGGCTGTGAGCGCGATAGTTGAAGCACCATCTGATGCAGTTGTAGGTATATTGACTTCGACCTCAACAGGTACACTGGTACCGGGTTCAACTGTAACAGTATCTGCAGCTGTAACGGTCCAACCCTCTGTCTCAGTGACCGTAAGGTCGTAGGTATCCCAAAGGTCACCCTGGTTCTCCACAGTGAATTCCACACGGTATGTACCGTAATCATTTACGTTCATATCCGAAGGTGCGGTTACACTAACACTCGAACCCGGATGGTTGAAAGTCACCGTCATCGTAGCGGAGGCTGTTACAGTCTCCGAAAGAAGATCATCGGAGGATGACATGATGGTATTTCCAACTTCGTTCGCTCCCATGAAGAGCTCGTAATACCCACTTGAGTAGAACATGAAACTCCGTTCGCTGAACACCGGTGCCGGGCTTTGTTCAGGTATGTCAAAGTCAAGTGAGATGTACTCGCCAGGTATCAGTGTCACCATCTCGGTGTCATTGGTGCTCAACAAACCGGCAACGTCCGTTTCATCGTTGAGTAACGCACTCTCGAGCGCAGCTTCCTGCACCTTCGTCGGTTCAGCTGGTACGGAATCGTCCATACCCACGAAGTCGATGTAGTGGTCGTCCGTACTCAGTATTCTTACTTCCAATTCTCCGAGTATGTTTCCTTTACGGCCCGGGAAGAATTCCTCCAAAGTTTCATTCAATGGGATTACCATTGCGACCGGGTTGTTGCGTGGGTGCAGTACTGTAATGTTTTTCCATTCACTTCCGTCCATACGCAGACTTGTATGGAGTGAAGTTTTTTCTTTCGGAGGAGTCCACGGATTGGTATCACTCGGCGGCACATCCGTGTAGGATTCGAAGCCGTGACTGACCACAACCAGCTTGTTGTGTTTCCAATGGTCCTTCGTGATCTCGCCGAAGTTGAGGATAACATCCGAGTTTTCTTCAACGTACAAGGTGTCGTTGTCTGTATCATTCAAATATCCCAGTACATCATCACCATTGGAGTCATATGCCGATAAAGCCGGGATCGGCTCTTTGTACGCGATGAACTCACCGCCCGGAGTGGTCGCGATCTCGTAACCTTCCTGATGATCTATGGTGTACAGCTTGACCGTATCTAAGTGATCCTTCGAATTCTCGAACTCCTCTATCTTCAACGAATAGTACCCGTCCTTTGGCTCCATCCCATTCTGCAGTATGTAATGATCGTCAACGATGCCTGCCTGGTGCTCAGAAGCTATCAGTATATTGTTGTCCAGCTGATAGTCCGTACCGTTCCACGGTGATACATACGGACAACCGCCGCCACCAGTGTACTCACTGGCGGTAGCCGTCAACTTCACGACTGCTGAAGCTCCATCCGAAACGCCATCGGGTATGGTCACCGTAACATCCACAGTTTTGTCACTCCCACTAGCTAATAAAAAGGCATCTGGATGTACAGTCACCGGCCAGGCAGGATCAGAAGTAACCTCCAGGACGAACTCCCCCGTTATTTCTGCATTGTTATCTATACGGTATTCATATGTATAATCTCCATAGGATTCTTCATAAGCCTCCTTCTCCAGTGCAGTAACCTCTATAGCAGGTTCGAGGTTATCCGTTATCCTGAACATATCACTGATTGTAAAGGGACCCAACTCCCAACCTCCATAAATATCATGTGCTGTGATCGTATATCTGATGTCAACCCTTCTGTTCTCCTGGCCTTCCGGTACATTGATGGTAGCCGCTTTGTTCACTTCTTCATATATAGAGAACCAATCGTATGTTAAAGTGGTCCAACCCGTACCCCCTGTACTCCAGTACGCGTAGTATTCGATTGTCACTTCATAACCCGGGTCAGTACTTCCAGCAACATTATCTATCATCAAATTTTGGAACACTGGCCTAACCCATCCTTTACCATAATCCGATGTATGATAGTGCTCTTTGTCTGTGGTCAGTCCGCTGATGATTGACGGCTCACCGTTTTTGATGGTTATTGTTACATCTTCTGTCTGGGCACCCCATTCATCTGTGGTAGTAGCTCCAGTAAATTTCCTCATCAACAATGATGCACTCATGCTAACAGATAACTCTTCATTGTAATTAACTGGAATATCGATCGAAAATTTTGATGTGGCTGTAAAATTTATTGTTCCTTCACGCAAATAGCCACCATCAGGATAAGATTCTAGGTCATATATAAAAGACTGATTGTTTCTATAAATATTCCATCCTTGTTGTATATGTGCTCCTGGTCCACTATCTACATGAATGTTTTCAAGGTACTCCACATTTGAAAAATCTTCCACTAGAGCATTAGCGAAATATACGGCATTTAACATTGGAAGTGCCGTAGTGGCAATAGCTTCTGCAGAATGGAAAACGGTGTTTTGCAAGGGTATAATATTTTCTTCCGGTAGTGGCTGTTTATCTCCACCTGTATTTATGCCTTTACTAACACCGGACCAATATATATTTGCAGGGTGGTCTTGATTGGAGAGAGTGGCTTGAACTTTTATTGAATGAGGATTTATAGATTCCTTAAAATCATCATATTCTGATTCCGTACGGTGTTCTGAATTACCAGTAATTCCAATGTAGATATCTATACGTGTGTAATCATTAGAATCTTCATAATCTGTAGGCCCTACAACCTTAAAAACCTCTGCACATAAAGATAGATGGTTAGCAAGCTCAAAGGTTGTAGCCGTTGCGACAGGGCTAGTTGTATTTAGGTAATAGATATATCCTTCTCCTTCTGCCTGGTACCATACAGTTACATTCTCACTTCCCAATGTATTCCCTATAGTCAATGTCGTGATCAGAAGTAAAACTACTAAGATGGAAGTTACTCGATGCTTAATCATCACATATCACCACCATTGGGAGAATAAGTAATCTGCACTGTAGATATTACTTCCTCGGAAAGACCCCGTAAGATCGCAGTTACTTCAACGGTAATAGGAGATTCCAGACTTTTCATATTATAATCAATAGTAGGATATTCTACCATTAACTTAAGATCGTTGATTTGAAAGTTTCTTTCCGTTACATCATATCCCACAAAACATACTCTTTCACCACGGACTGGGCCTGAATTTTTAGAATGCGGCCATGGAGTTAGGTTTTCTAAATCTGGAATAAATGCAAAGACTATACCGCATTGATTAATGTCAGGTGCATCCAAAATTTTGGCTTGAATTATCACATTAGTTGGCTCAAAATCCGGTTCCAACATGGACTCGATAGATATACGTATATCTGCAAAACTAATCTTCCAAAACATGGGGTGCACGGTTAATTCCAATGAATTGTTCTTACCATTGATATATGTAGTTGCGGTGGTGGTTTCATTGTAACTTTCCATCTCAGGGTATGGCGGCACCGTAACCGTCATCTCCGCATATCCTTCTTCGATCCTGAGTGGTTCCTCATCCTCATACAGATAGTAGCCCGCCACCGCCGCGATGATCACCACCGGCACCACGAACACGGCGATCAGCTTCTTGTTTTTCAATTTCATCTTAATCACATCCATCATTCGTGACTATGAATGTCATCTCAAACTCATCGTCCTCCTGAGTATCGTAATACCAGTTACCGTCTTGTTGAGTTATCAAGAAGCGGACCTCATGTTGTTCTCCTTCTACCTCTCGATGAACATGAATAGTGGTTGTAGTCTCATATTCTAGACCTACAGTCCTGTTTTCATGAGTCCTGATTCTTCTCCACTGGTTCAACTCATTACTCCAATAATAGATCTCAACATCGTAGAGCACGTCCTCACCGCCGGGCACATTTTCAAAACTGTATGTGAACTCAGGCTGCACATAGTATAGTGATGTCCACCCGTTCACGTCTATCGGTTCTGTAGAATAATCACTGGTAAAGTAATGCTCTTTATCTATACTCGCTTCGAATGAAGTTATCTTCGAGAAGAGGTCGATGTGCACGTGTACAGTAGCAACAACTTCTTCTGCAAAACCACCGACCACCGCCTGGATCTCCAGTGTGTAGGGATTGCCGATGTTGGATGTAGGAATAATCCAGTACATCTCTGTCGATCTCACTCCGAAGCGATGGGAATCGATATCAAAACCCACTGTTACAGTATCCGTCCCCCATCCACCTTCACCATACCCACCCTGTATGGAGCAACCTGTTACTTCACCGGGTATAGATCTATACATATACAAGTTAGACGATACATTAATTCCTTCGTGCCCACGAGCCCTTAACTCCAATGTTTTAGGTAGAAGGTCCTCTTCAAAATCACCCTCAACATCCAGTCCAATTAAGATTTCTTGGCGTCTATCAGTCGTAAGTACAACCGCAAACGTTAAGTTTAATTCCAGGCTACTGTTATTGTTGATATGAGTGGTAGCTGTTGAGGAACGCATATAACTTATGCTATTTTGTGGACCCGAGGTAGGTTGATACTCCACGGTCATCTCAGCGAATCCCTCCTGCACATACACCTCGGGCAGCTTCTCTTCCCACTCGTTCATCACAAAGTACCCGCCCACCGCCGCGATCAACACCACCGGCACCACGAACACGGCGATCAGCTTCTTGTTTTTCCCTTTCATCTCATCAACTCCGATCTGAATTAGAAAAGGCTCACTTATATTTAAAGATGTCTATAATGTATCATACTTTATATATCTCTATTTAACGGTGAGCACGGTATGGATTAGTGTGAATCTTTTTTAATATTCATGATTACGTTTATTCTCTTTTGGGGCCGATACGTCAGAGCGTTATTCTCTATACGAATCGATCTCACGGGGTAGATTACTAAAAAGTGCATCATGTATTCTTCTCGATCTTTTCCATCTTCACTCTCATCCTCAAAGAACATAGGATACCATAATTATCGTAAAATATTTCTTCCATCCGCTATACCAACCCGTTAAAACCTTATATCACCTGTGTTATTTTACAGTATGCCAAAAATAGATCATAAGCTGTTGAGTATCCTGGAGTCCGGTGAAGAACTGATGAGTACCGAGAACCTGATAATGGAATCGGTGAAGGACCTGATCAAGGACGAGATAAAGGAACATATCCACAACAAGCTGGACGAGAACGAGAAGCTCAAGGCCGAATTCAAAAAGGGAGTCGAGATGATGATGGAAGCCAAGGCCAAGGAAGCCTTTGCTTACGCCATACTCGCCAAGGCCAGTACGGATCTGGGGATGGAGTTGATACCTCCAAAGCTAAAGGATGAGATGAGGAAGAAGCTATCCCAGGTACTGGAAGAAGAGATAGAAACCATCATGGCTCCCTGAGCCAACACTTGTATCGTCATGCAAAAGTAATATATATCGCTTCATCGTTCGAATAGATACAATATGGGTCTCGAAGAAGGCAGATTGAACAGCACCTATCTCTACCTAAAAGATAAGATGGGCAGGCCGGAAAAAGAAGAGATACTGGAGGGCAACATAACCACGATCATCTTCAAGTTAGGCTGGCCTATAATGGTATCTTCCTTTTTGATGACACTGTACAACCTAGTCGATACTATCTGGTTGGGACGTTTACCCGGAGATGAAGCAGTTTATTCCGTGGGTGCCATGGGCATGTCGTGGTCCTTCGTATTCTTATTGATGGGTATCGGAAACGGTTTCGGTGTTGCCGGATTGGCCCTTATATCGCAACACACCGGTGCAAAGCGCTACGATGAGGCAGCAAAAGATGCGGGTCAAGTATACACCATATCCATATTATTCTCAATGTGTGTCGGTCTGATCGGATTCTTTATCACACCATATATTCTTAATATACTGACAGGCACCGGCGAAGAAGCTGCGGCACTGGCTTTTTACGGGACCCAGTATCTTCAAGTTATATTCTTAGGACTACCGTTTATGTTTATGTTTTTTTCATTCTCCTTCATAATGAGGGGCTGGGGAGATACAATAACACCCATGATGATCACGGCGATAACAGTCGTGATAAATATGTTCCTTGACCCCATACTTATATTCGGCTGGGGCCCGATACCGATGATGGGTATAAGAGGCGCCGCCATAGCAACTATAACATCCCGAGGTATAGGAGCGTTGACGGGCTTTTACTTACTGTTTTCCGGATGGCACGGATTGAACATGAAGATCAACTACTTAGTACCCATCTGGAAGAAGATAAAAAAGATACTCACTATAGGGCTGCCAGCAGCGATCGGGAATGAAGGCAGTGCCATAGGTTTCATCGTTCTTTGGTACTTTATCAACCGCCTGCCCAATCAAGCTATAGCTGCAGGAGCCTACAGTGCGGGTAACCGGATACTGAACATAACTTTCCTTGTTATGGGCGGCCTGGCCATGGCCATGAGCACTATGGTAGGACAATCTCTAGGTGCCGAAGACGAAAAACGTGCTGAAAACGTTACAAAGAGAGGTATGACTCTGATGTTCATACTCATGGGTATTATAGCACTAATATTATTCGTAGCTAGAAGACACCTTATAGGTTTCATAATCCCCGGAAACCCGGATGTGATCGAGGAAGGTGCACTATTCCTGATGATATTCGCACTGGCCATGCCATTCTTCGGTATATTCCGAGGCGTGACCTCGGTACTCGGCGGCTCCGGACATACAGGTCAGCAGATGATGCTGAGTCTCTCTAGATTATGGGGTCTGCGTATACCGTTGGTTTACATATTCGCCTTCGTCCTAGGCTGGTATTCCATGGGCGTCTGGCTCGGCATGGCTCTCAGCAACGTGATAGGTGCATTCATCGCGCTTTTCATACTCTCCCTGGGCAGGTGGAAAAAACGGGTGATAGACCAGGAACCTACCGAACGTACACCTAAAATCTAAATATGTCCTCTTCCAACTTATTATCCAATGAAGTACTACGTCGAGAGTTACGGCTGCACCATGAATCAGGGTGAGACCGAGATGCTGGCTGACGATTACTCACTCAGAGGTCACCAGCGAGTGGATACTCCGGAAGAAGCCGATGAAGTGATAATCGGTACCTGCGTAGTCATAACAAAGACGGAGAACAGGATGAAAAGGCGTATAAAAGAGCTTTCAGAGATATGCGACAGTATCGTAGTCTCCGGATGTCTTACCACAACTGATAATCCCTGTCCCGGCACCAAATTGGTCATCCCGAAAGACATACCCATGACTCTCGAAAGTAACTCCGGATCGACCATAGGTGTGATCCCTATATCTTCAGGATGCATAGGTCGATGCGCTTACTGCATAACTAAAATAGCAAGAGGGCAGCTGAGAAGTCGCCCGGTGGATGATATAGTTAAAAAATTCCAAAACATGGTAGCCTCAGGGGTAAAAGAAGTGAGGATATCATGCCAGGACACGGCTTCTTATGGTTTGGACATAGACACTGACATAATCTATTTACTACGAAAACTCACTGATATCAAAGGAGATCATCGCATACGTATAGGGATGATGAATCCGGACACTGCAGCAACGAAATTGGACGAGCTGAAAACGGTGATGGAAAGCGATAAAATCTACAAATTCATACACCTCCCATTGCAATCCGGCTCGGATCAAATACTTCAAAGTATGAATCGCCGATACACCGTGGAAGAGTGGATATCGATAGTTAAAGAGCTCAGGATCAAATTTCCGTATCTGACACTTTCCACAGATATGATAGTCGGCTTTCCGGGAGAAAGCGAAGATGACTTCGAGAAAACAAAGGAAGTTTTAGAACGTATCCAACCGGATATAGTAAATATCACCAGATTCAGCCCACGGCCTGGAACCACCGCCGCCAAACTAAAAGATAAAGTCCATTCCAGTATAAAGAAAGAACGTTCCAAGGAACTTACTTCTATGCACATGAAGATGAGTCGCGATATCAACGAAGGATATGTAGGTAGGCAGATGAAGGTACTGATGCTGGAAAGGGGTAAATATGATTCCATAACCGGCAGAACAGATGATTACAAAGTTGTCGTCGTAAAGAACGCAGATGAAAACATCTTGGGTCACTGGATCGATGTAAAGATAACCAAAGCGAGCGAGGTTTACCTATTGGGAGAACGGATCTAGAGATAGCCGGATTCCCGCCCCTTCACCAATTCGTAAAGTATCTTATTATAACGCGTTTCCAGCCCTTTTTTCATACCAACTTCTATCACTGCACCGTTTATGCAGTCTATCTCCGTTCTTCGTTTATGTTCCACATCCTGGAGCATGCTGGATCGGTTCTCTGCAGTTGACAAAGCAACCTGTTCTGCTTCATCTAAGGGATCACCGCCGGGAAGAGTGACTTCCGTTCTTGCGATAGCTGCAGCTTCGCTGCAAACCTCCCTCATAATATACCTAAGATAATCTCTTTTCAGTATATGGCCGTTCTTCAACCCTGTCAACGCCGTTATCGGATTGATGCCAGAATTGACTATGATCTTTTTCCAGATGTGGCCCTTGATATTGTCTGTAATCTCTACTTTCAAACCAGCTTTATCGAGAACGGTAAAAACATCTTTGATATCTTCACCAGCTCCTTCGGGATAAACACCGATAACGGTTTTACCGATGCCGGTATGCATAACATTTCCGGGCTCGATATACAAGAATCCATGACTAGTTATCCCACCGATCACTCGCTCTTCGGTTACGAACTCGGATATAATCTCCTCGTTTTTCAATCCGTTCTGCAGAGAAAGTACACGTGCATCTTCATGTATGCAAGTACTGATGTCTTTCATGGCAGCTTTAGTACCGTAGGATTTTGTGCAGAGTATGACCAGATCTTTGTCCCTTATATCACTGTAATCCGTGGTATATCTGACCGTTGTTTTCAGTTCCGTTTCGCCGTTTATCTCGATCTCTGTTGTGTGCCCCTTCTGCTTCCCTATCAGTAAAACTTCTTCATTTTGGCCCAAAGTACCGGCGAGAAATGTCCCCATTGCCCCAGGACCCACAATAGCTATATCCATATCTATCCCTTGATCACTTCGTCAACTTCGTTCTCCAGCATATCTATCTGATGCCGATCTAATGTCTTTTCGCTGATAGGTATCAATAATATGGATTCCTTTATCGCTACCTGATCCTTTAGCGATTGTATAAGATGAAGTACCGTTCTGAAATCATTGTTGGTTATCAGATATTCGATACCGTTGAGCAGTATCACGCCCTTCTTTTCGCTTAGGAATCTCTCTATATTGAGGCTGAATTTTTCGAGGTTCTTCGGTCTTACCGCATGGTCTCGGTCAACGTTTGAAAGCCATATCATCGATACATCTTTGAGCCCGTATTTATTCTTCACTTTTTTCGGGAATTGCCTAGTTACCAGCAGTCCTTTTAATCCAGCCTCGATCATATCTTGGAATAGGTTCATGGACTTATCCTCTACACCTTCGATTATCAGATACGTCGTACTCCTTGAAATACCAGGGGGCAGTACTTCATCCATAACTTCCTCTTCTTTTTCCACTAGGTCCTCTTCGGTGACCTCCACCTCGATGGGTTCTTCTTGCCTCTCTTCGAACACGACCTCTTCCGGCTCTCTTTCGATATCCTCTTGCATAACGCCGTACTCTTCCTGGATAGCCTCGATTATATCTGTCGCATGGTCTTCGCTTACATGGTTTATATCTGTAAGATCGTTGATATCCGCTCTGAGGAAATCTTTGAAATCGGTATAACCGCTGTTGTAGATCGCCTTCGCTCTGACGGGACCTATCCCATCGACCCTTTGCAGGGTTTTAAGCAGTCGTTGTTTTTTACGTTCTTCGTCGATGATCTGCTCCGCCTTACCCTTTTCTTCGAACTGTTCCTCGGCCTTTTCTTCACGGTATTTTACCGTCTGAACTATCCGCCTACCAAGGCTGCGTTTGAAGTCGTCAAGGTTTGATATATCCTCTGCCGTTGCAGTCTCAAGTTTTTCCAAAGAGGTATAACCGGCTTCGTATAGCTTTTCTGCGAGTTCTTCGCTCATGCCGGGTATAGATCCATAAATGCCTATCATCTTTGCCCGATAGAGAGGGATCAGTCCAAGATCGACTACACCCCAGTCCGTTTCATGATCTTCATCTTCACTTTCATATTCTATCGTCTCTTGGGGAAGCTCCATGGTATGAGCCGAAAGGTCCCACTCAACAAGGTATTCCGCCTCTTCAACGTCTTCTTTTCCATAATGTACGGTCCGTGCATTCAACACCCTCTTTATTTCTTTCAAGTCCTTTTCAACAGCTTTCAGGATATCTTCGGAAGCATCTATGAATACTTCGACCTCGTCTTCTTTCTCAAGATCCAGATCGTTTCTCATATTTTTAAGCCGGAGTATTATCTCATTCACCATCTCTTTAGCCCATATATCCGATTCGACTTCACTGTCAAGATAAATACCGCCGTGCTCAGTTGTGACCGCACTGAAACCCTCAGGTAACTCCTTTTCAAAGGTGACCATGTTAGATTGTATATCTACGATACCTCCTTCTATGCCCAGTTTATATTCTCCTCGGTCTATCCCGATCTTGATCTCTTTTGCAGGCCGTTTCTCCAGCATCAATGCGATACGGCTTACCCACTGCCTGTAAGATTTTCCGATAGCGTTATAGTTGGGATGTACCGTAAGGATCATCTCTTCCCATTCTTCTCCCGGTCGGACCACTTCTATGGTATCTACAAATGCCTTATCTTTGATTATGTTTCCATAATCTTCCATAAGAGTCACTATGTGATTGTCATCCGCATTGACCACTATCCTTTTCAAAGGCCATTTTTCAGGTATATCTTCCTGTCTTTTTCCCTCTAAAATACCTGACACTATGTCCTGTATCTCACGCATCTCTTCTTCTAGTATATCATCGATGAATATCCTGTTCGTAACTGGCCATTCACACATGAACACAGATGATTTATCACCTTCTAGTTTGAGGTACATCTTCTCGGAGATGTAAGGTGCCACAGGGGCCAACATCTTTGAGATCATAACAAGAGATTGATGCAGTACCTTCAAAACCGATAGAATGTCTCTTTGATTGCCCTTCGTGATCCTCTTTCTGACTAGGCCGATATACCACTGCGCGATGTCTTTGACCGCAAAGGTCTCTATCTTTTTCACCACCTCGTCAAATCTGAGGTTTTCATAGGAGTCCTTAACAGCCATGTTCAATTTTTCCAGACGCGACATCAGCCAACGATCTTCCACACACATATATTCACGCAAAAATTCCAGGTGTGCTTCATCCGGATTGAAATTCCAAGTCGTGGATTCAGTAAGATAGAATTGAAAAATATTCCAGAGGACGTTGAGCCCCTTACGAGGTTCGCTGAAGATATCCATGGATATCTCAAAGTCCTTCCAGAGCGGTCTGTCCGCCACCATCGAGACCCTGAACGGGTCTCCCCCTGAACGTTTTAGTACAGACTCCATTTCTCCGTGTGCCAGAGTTACGTGACCATAACCCACCAATCTTTCTACCGGCGGTTCGTCGAATAGATCCGAAGCCATGCTCAGATGTGCATTGAAGATACCGTCTTCATCGGAGAAAGAGCCGAACATTATATCTCCGGGCCACCAGACTTCGGCATATTTTTGAGGATACCCCATCTGTGCCCAGGGTGAAATCGCTGCCAGTGAGAGCGAGTTAAACATCTTACCTTCCCATGACATCTCTTTATCGCAGTTCGGGCAGCTGACTATCATCGTGCGTATATCTTTGAGCATGTTCATGGTCCTGGATTCGGCTCCGGTCCTCGCCGCGGTCGATGCTAGTTCGTCCAAGGTTTCGGGGATGAACTTCTCCCCACACTCGCAGTTCCATATCGGTACCGGCATCCCCCATCCGTCACGTCTAGATATGAACCAGTCTTCGGCTCCGGAGATCCAGTTTGCGTTTTTTGAGCTCCCCATCCGTTTTGGTACGCGTTTTACTTCTTCGAATATATCCTTTAATTGTTTACGCAAATCCGACACCTTCAAAAACCATTCTTCATCTTCTTGATGTTCAAAATTTGAACCGCAGTGTATGCAGGATTCGGAGCTTCCTCGTTTTTCCATCGTTCCCAGGATCAGCCCTTTCCTTTTCAGAACATCGAGCACCTTGAAAGATCCGTCCTTGGTACTGAGTCCGGAGAACTCTCCGAGATCTTCTTGCTCTACGAGTCCACCTGTATCTTCGATCAATCTGACATGGGGTAGCCCCTTTTCTTGGATGATCTCGAGAGAGATAGGGTCTGTGTCGGGTACTATCGGATATAGGCCGGTCATAGTATGCGGCGTTTTCTCTGAAACTATGATCCTGTGCATACCTTCTCCCGTCATACCTATGATGTCGAGTACAAAAGTTGAGATGGTCAGATTGATGTAGCCTATCCCATCCAGCTTCTTTCCCCGTATAGTATTAGAGATGGTATAATCATCCACGCCGATCTTATCCATTACAATATCCACGTTTTCCTTCAGCATCAGGGATTTGCTAGGCCCAGTTTTACTCTGATACTCTACCACGCAGTAGTTTCTATTTGGGTGTACTGCAAGGGCAACGGTATCAAGTAGTTTCCACGGCTCGGACAGGTATATCAGAAAATTCCTATTCTCCCCCTTCTCAGTGGCCAACTTTATGATGTATTCCTTTTTGATATCCATAGATAAAACTCGATCCATGGGCGATAATGAACTATCGCATTTTGGACACCAAGGAAGCAGTGCTCGTTTCTTTTCCAGCAGTCCTTTATCATAAAGTTGTTTGAACGTCCACCAGGACGAATCGATAAAGGTTGTGGGATAGGTAGAGTAGAATTTTTTAGGATCGTAAAGAAATCCCATCTCCTTGTATTCCTCTTCGATTATCTCTTTATCATCGAGAGCTATCCTCTGGCACTTCCGTATAAATTTCTCCATATCATCTTCGTAGATCTGGTCGAAGTTATCCACACCCAGCTGGGAAAAGGCCTTTTGCTCCACGGAGAGGCTGAAAGAATCATAGCCGTATGTGTACTTGATGTTGAAGCCGCACATATGCTGAAAACGATACCAGATATCGTAAAGCAGCTTTGGATATATGTCCATCAAAGAGTACGTATCATGCAGCATATGCGGTGTATGAACGATAAAATGTTTCTTACCACCTACCCTCTTCTCCTTTAGTACTAGATCTCTTATCCCTCTTTTATCCCAGTACTGGTGTATCTCTAATTCCACACCCTTTGGATCGTAAGTTTTACCTGATTCATTTACCATCTTATCGGTATGAGAAAGACGTGCTGTCTTAAATTAATTTCCGTCGTATCCTTTAGTATTGAATGGTGTTAACTACTGTCCTTTTCGATAATATGATCTACTAGACGTCCTATCTGTCCGGTCAATTTCTCCATCGAATTGTCCAGACGTTCCATCTTTTCTCCGAATTCACCATATCTCTCGTCAAGATGATCAAAGCGAACATTCATATCCCCGTGCATATCATTCACACCATCGCCGACGGTATCGACCTTATCGCCGACGGTATCGACTTTATCGCCGACGGTATCGACCTTATCACCGACGGTATCGACCTTATCGCCGACGGTATCGACCTTATCGCCGACGGTATCGACCTTATCGCCGACGGTATCGA
>CAYVTG010000009.1:0-7020 GCA_964454575.1 uncultured Thermoplasmata archaeon | reverse complement strand
CCTTATCACCGACGGTATCTATCTTATCACCAAGATCTCTGTTCATCTCTTGCATATAACGTGCGGCGGTGTCCATCCTCTCATATACCGCCTCTGTCAGATCTTCCTCCCTTATTATCTCGAATTCTTCGAATTCTCCCACAGCTTCGGAGTATTTAACGGAAATATCTCTAACCTTGATCGGATATTGATTTATGTTTATCTTATCGACTAATTTTTCGATATCCTCTTTTTCTCCCTCACAAACGATAAGCACGGTGCCGTCTTTTTCGTTTCTCACAAATCCCGCTAAATCAAGATGATACGCTATTTCGTCGATGGTATCTCTGTATCCGGCCCGCTGAACTCTTCCTTTTACAACTATCTCTGCTCTATACATCCATGTGCTTATAATTTTCATACCTACAAATATTTTTCGCACTGCCTTTATCGCTTCTACCCCTCAATCTTTAAAACCATCGGATACGTTGTATCATCCATGCGCATCACCTACATATCTCACAGCTGTTTCACTCTGGAGAACGACCATGGAGTCGTTTTGCTCTTCGACTACCCGTCCGGAAGAATGCTGGAGCCCGGTGCAAAAGAGATAGTTAAAGAAGTGGTGAAGGACTCCAGACTGTATGTATTCATCAGCCATTCTCACGGAGACCATTTTAACCCGGATGTGAAGAAGTTAGCTGAAAACGCAAAAAGCGTTGAATATATCGTTTCTGACGATGTATCCCTGAGAGATGTAGATGTGATAGGGCCCGGCGAGGAATTATCTTTGAAACATATGGATGTAGAAACATTTGCAAGCAACGATGCGGGCCTTGCCTTTATCATCCGCCTTGGAGATATGCGCATATACTACGGTGGTGACCTTGCAAGATGGGATTGGGACGATTTCGATGAAGATACCAGGTGGTACATGGTGGAAGTATTCGAAAAGATGATCGATCATCTATCCAAATCTCAGGTTGATGTCGCCTTCTCGAACGTGGATCAGCGATTGGGCAGCTGGGCCGGTCCTCTCGAGTTCCTGGAAGTCGTGGAACCGGAATATTTTATCCCGATGCACACATTCGGTAACGTAGAATGGATAGACGACTTGGTAAAAAGAACAGATTATCCCGCAGAACGTATATTTAGGTACAAAAAACCCGGAGATCTTATCGTTATCGAGTGAATTACGACCCCATCTCTGCCTCGATCTGAAGTATCTCGTCCCATGCATCCAGACTCTTCTTCGCTTCTTCCTCATCCAGGATCTGGATTGCGTATCCCGCATGCACGATAACATAATCTTCTTCCTCGGCTTCCACCAACGAGATGTTGGCTTTGCGGGTAACTCCGCCGAAGTCTATGAGCGCGTCATCGCCTTGAATACTGACCACACGACCGGGTACTGCTAGGCACATGATATGATTTACCAGGGTATCCGATATAAAGATTGTGCCCGTTATCGGGACATCAAAGGAATATATTATTATATCCCGACACTCTTCTCTGAACCATGCGATGCGAAGAATTCGTACGGGACCATCTCCCTTCG
This sequence comes from uncultured Thermoplasmata archaeon, assembly GCA_964454575.1. Taxonomy (GTDB): domain Archaea; phylum Thermoplasmatota; class Thermoplasmata; order Halarchaeoplasmatales; family Halarchaeoplasmataceae; genus Haladaptatiplasma. The sequence continues at coordinate 5,483 of CAYVTG010000009.1, read as the reverse complement.
GTGAAGGCGTGCATAGTCAACGTTCTCTACAATGAACTCGGGATGAACCAGGTGGCGATCTCCAAAGCACTACAGGTCACCCAGCCGGCGGTATCCCAGTACGTTTCAGGCGTCCGGGGCTGCGACGTACTCCCGGAAGAGGTATGTAAGGTATCCCGAGAAGTAGCCCACGAGATACACGATCTGTACACGAAGGAAGAACTGGACAACGAAAAACTCGATGAACTATTCTGCCGTATCTGCAAGATTATCTAAAGGGGTATCGAAAACGGTTCTCCACTGCTACTGGCGAACGAACTATAAGTATCAGTAGTTACGTTCGCCACTATAGCCGGGATTTTACTCTTTTCTTAAAATCGTTTTTTGAAAGTGCTTTAAAATCATCTAATCTACGATAATGTTCTCTTAGATGTTCAGCAGTGATATCTTCAAGAGATACATTATCCATCAGTAACTGAAGAACATCGTCGTAGGTCCAATTTCCCATCTTATAATCTGCCAGCCTTTCTTTAGTCTTTTTGTCGATAGTGATGGTGGTTGCCATAATTGTAATAATTGTTTTAATTGTATTAATAGTTTATGTGCTGAACTACACCTCTATTCTTACTTACAAAAGTTCCGTGCAAGTAACGATCACAGACAAAAAATCTTTATAACGATGTTATAATCGGCTGTGTATGTTCGAGAAAACAACGGAAAAAGATGTAACAAGAGCGATAGTGGGAGAATTCGGAAGATTACTGGATGAACACGCAGAATCGGAAGTGATAGTCATAGGCGGCGGACCCAGTGGATTGATGGCCGCAAGGGACCTTGCCATGAAAGGCAGAAAGGTGCTTGTGATCGAGAGGAACAATTACCTCGGCGGCGGTTTCTGGCTCGGCGGATTTCTCATGAACACGGTGACTGTCAGGCATCCGGCCGAATCCGTACTGGACGAACTGGAGATACCCTACAAAAAGGACGGTCCTTTATACACCACCCTTGGTCCTCACGCGTGCTCCAAGCTGATAGCTGCTGCGTGTGATGAAGGAGTCCATATACTCAATATGACGGAATTCGACGATATCGTACTGCGAAAGGGCGGTCGGATAGGTGGAGTGGTGGTTAACTGGACACCGGTATCCAGTCTGCCAAGGCAGTTGACATGTGTCGACCCCATCGCCCTGGAATGCAAGGTGGTCATAGATGCCACCGGACACGACGCCTGTGTAGTGAAGAAGATGGAGGAAAGAAAGATGATGGAAACCCGTGGATTCGGTGGGATGTGGGTAGAGGAATCCGAGGACCTGGTGGTTGAACATACCGGTAAGGTACACGATGGCCTGGTGGTTACAGGGATGGCCGTATCGACCACATTCGGACTGCCCCGGATGGGCCCCACGTTCGGTTCCATGCTCATGTCCGGCAGAAGGGGGGCCGAGATAACGGATGAGCTTCTCGGCTGAGCTTCCCTTCAAACGCATCGTCCTATATGTGGATGAAGGCATCCGAGAATTGGATACTGTTTTCATCGTTAAAGACCTCGAAAGACTCACGGGCAGGGAGGTCTCTGTAAAAGGCGGTATATTCAGTGAAAACCGCCGTGAGCACACCGCAAAAGAGATCGCTCATACCCGACTATCCGATATGAATTCAAGAGCTCTAAAAAGACCGCTGTCGACGGAAGTGGCACTTGAAGAGAAGATACTGAAAGGGCTTGATGTTCGTGGAATCATCTACGACGGTTGGAGATTGCTGCGAGTGATGTTCGAGCATCTAACCCCGGAGGAAAGAACGGATCACGTCATCGTGGTGACCGACAGACTGGTAGGCACCATGGAAAGAGGCGAAAACAGGTATCACATAAGAACGGTATTGAACTCCGTACCGTCCATCGTCTCCACCAGTGGGATAGTGGAGGGTCCCGCCAGGGCGAAGGAGTATTACCTGAAAGGCTGCACTGATGAACCCTACATGACCCACGAAGACTACAGGATGAGCGAGGCCGTGCTTTCCCACATACTGCAGACCGTCATGTGGAGATATACGGGAGATCCCTTCTGTACAAGGAAAGGCTGCCGGTTATACGAATCACACTACCAGAAAGACGTTATCAAGAGCCAGGTTAACGGTGAGCTTTGTGAAGAGCATCGAAGGATAGCAGCATACTTTTTATAGCTTTGTAACTATCATCTGATGTGATAAGATGACTAAAACAGATATCAAGATGACCCATCCTAGGAAGATGAAGGAGGGTGCCGGAGCGGAAGTACTGAGATTGTTTCCCGGGCCAAACATAGAACATTTCGATCCCTTCGTTTTACTGGACGAATTCTTTGTCGAACCCGATGCCGGCTTCCCGATGCACGAACACGGAGGCTTCGAAGCCATAACGTACATCATAGAGGGTGGATTCAGGCACAAAGATACTATGGGTAACGATTCCGAAGTGTCCGCCGGAGGAGTTCAAAAATTCAACGCCGGAAGTTGTCTCAAGCACGAAGAGATGCCCGCCGGAGATAAAAAAAGTCACGGCTTCCAGCTGTGGATAAACCTACCCTTAGAGTTCAAGGATTCCGAACCGAATTATCAGAAGTTAGCTGCCGAAGACGTACCTGTATGGGAAGAGGAAGGGATCAAGGTAAAGACCATAGTTGGTGAGGATTCACCTATAGAATTGCATGCAGATGTACTCTACATGGATGTACATCTGGAAGAGGGTGCGGTCTACGACCTTGAGATACCATCTCACTTCAACGGGATATTGTATATCTACGAAGGAAGTCCGAAGGTAAACGGTAAGACAGTTGAGTCTCATCACGCTATCTTACTCAAAGATAAAGGCGAACTGGACATAATGACCGATGAGGACTCCAAGTTCTTGATCATCGCCGGGAAGCCTCTCAACGAACCCATCATACAAAGAGGTTCATTCGTCGAATGAAGGGCCAAAATTATATTTAATCAAAAGTAGTTGAAGACTTATGGAAAGGTATTCCAGGCACACGGTGCTCAAGGAGATCGGAGAAGAGGGCCAGAAACGTATCTCCAACGGAAGTGTGGTTATAATCGGTCTGGGTGGTCTCGGCTCCAACATGGCAGATGCACTCGTCAGATGCGGTGTGGGAGAGATACTGATGGTAGATAGGGACTTTGTGGAATTATCCAATCTGCAGCGCCAGACTGTTTACACCGAAGACGATATCGGGCGGCCGAAGGCGGAAGTGATGCTGGAACGGCTTCGAAAGGTAAACTCCAAGGTGGAACTCAAGCTAGAGGTAGTAGATGTAAATCCTACCAACATCGAAGGGATCATAAAGAACGCCGATGTGGTCCTGGATGCGACGGACAACATGAAGACCCGCTACATAATCAACGATGCCTGCGTCAAACACGGCAAACCATGGATATACACCGCGATCCTCGCTACCTACGGCATGTCCATGAATATATTGCCGGGTAAGAGCCCCTGTCTGAGGTGCTTGCTGCCGGATAGACCGGACACCGGTAAGATGAAGACCTGCGCTACCGCCGGAGTACTGTTCAGCCTACCAAAACTCATGGCGGATATAGCCGTCACAGAAGCGGTAAAGATGCTGACGGGCGCAGATGTGCGTAACGAACTGCTCACCATCGATCCATGGAAGAACGAATACGATCTGACCGGTGTTGTCCGCAACGAGGGTTGCCCCTGCTGTGCCGAGCACGAATTCCGGTATCTCAGAGAAGACGAAGATATGGCCGTTGAGTTGTGCGGTAGGGATGCGGTCCAGATATCTCCGGCAAAAAAGACGGCTATCGACTTGAATGCCCTGGCTCGGCGTTATCCCGGTTCTCAATCTATGGGTGACTCGATGTTGCGGATACCGTTGAACAAGGTAGAGTTAAACCTTTTCAGAGACGGCAGACTGATAGTCAAAGGTACACAGGATGTTAATAAGGCCAAGAGCCTTTACTCCGAATACATAGGCGATTGATACCATGGATGTGAATAAGATACGAAAGGATTTTCCACTGGTTGAAGACTGGATCTACTTTGATAATGCGTGCACCAGTCTTAAACCGTATCCTGTAGCCCGGGCGGTCAGCGAGTACTACGAAAAATACTCGGTTTGCAGCGGACGCAGCACGCACTCGCTGGCCATAGAGCTGCAGCGCAGGATAACCGCTGGTAGAGAGTCACTGGCCCGATCGCTCAACGCCCATAACACCGATGAGATCGTCTTCACCAAGAACACCACGGAGGCCATCAATATGGTTTCCCGTGGTTTGAACTTGAAAGCGGGAGATGTGGTTCTGACCACGGACAAGGAGCACAACAGCAATCTGGTTCCATGGCTGCGATTAAAGGACAGAAGCGATGTCCAATACCAACAGGTGGCCACCAAGGAGGACGGTACCTTCGATATGACCGCATTCCAGGAAGCTATGAACTCGAAAGTCAAATTGGTATCAATGGCACACACGTCCAACGTTGACGGAACGAGCATACCTGCCGCAGAGATAGCCCGGATTGTCCACGACTACGACGCAATATTCATGCTCGATGCGGCCCAGAGCGTACCTCACCGTCCGGTAGATGTACAGAAGATCGATGTAGATCTGCTGGCTTTCTCAGTTCATAAGATGATCGGTCCCACCGGAGTGGGCGTTCTCTACGGTAAAAGCGAGATTTTATCCCAGCTGGAGCCTTTACTCGGCGGCGGAGGTGGGGTAAAGAACACTACTTCAACAGACTACGTACTGCAAGATATACCTCGAAAATTCGAAAGTGGCCAGCAGAACTACGCCAGCCTCTTCGCTGTTGGAACGGCAGTGGAATATCTGATGGATATAGGCATGGACAACATCCATGCTCACGAGGTGGAATTGAACAGACTGGCTACTGCGGGATTGAAGGATATCGTGGATATCATCGGCCCTGAAGAACCCGATAAAAGGAGCGGCATATTCAATTTTAGATCGGGTTCGCTAGGCCCCCACGAAGTGTCCATCCTGCTCGAGGAACAGGACATACTAACCCGCAGCGGGATGCAGTGCGTTCATTCATGGTACAACAAGAGGTGTTTGGACGGAGGTACCAGGGCGTCCTTTTATCTATACAATACACGGGAAGAAGTAGAACGGTTCGTTGAAGTGGTCAAGGATATAGCGGAGTTGTGAGTCATCCCTTTCCATCATCGCCGCCAAAGAGGTCGATGGCTCGTTGTGATAATAAACTTGGGTAAAATGCTCCTCTCGACCAGATGGAAAATAGTTATCACTGTAGATTAGTTTCTTCGCCCGGAAGAAAGAACGTGTTGAGCTGCTCATCTTTGCAGTCTAGAAACATCATTATTACGATAATGTTATTTAAGGATTATAGTCATGGAGTGTACGGGATGTGATCTTTATCGGATGTACGTAGATGGCCCTGTCCAACGAACAGCATATATGGTATTGCACAAAGAGACTTGTTAATATTTTCGGGATTCCCATTCTATTTGGGAAAAAGGTGATGT
>CAYVTG010000008.1:0-38148 GCA_964454575.1 uncultured Thermoplasmata archaeon | reverse complement strand
ATCTGATCGAACATGGAAAAAATATCATTCAAACTTCACACGGCTGAACTCTTACATCAGAGGAACAAGTATAAATACTACCTCCTTTTAGCTCCTAAAACGCTTGCTGAACTTTGGGCCTGTAGCTCAGCCAGGTAGGATAAAGCAGCTATGCCTATCCCTGGATAGAGCATCTGGCTTTTAACCAGGTGGTCTGGGGTTCGATAGGATCGCTTATCAGGCGCATCCCGAAAATCCCCACGGGCCCACTTTGGCACGGAGCACCCTTCCGTAAAAGGGTATATAAAACCCAAAGGCAGATGTATGGAGAGAACCCGCTATGAATCACAACAAAACCGATGAAGGGGGCAAAATATGGGTAGTTTGAACGTGATGAAACACGCTATGGTACCCGTACACCGCCTAGTTCCCGAAGAAGACGAAGAAGAAATAATTAGAGGCCTAGGCACCTCAAAGAACAAGCTTCCAAAAATATTGAAATCCGATCCCGCAGTAAAACAACTGATCGAGTTATCCGGAGACATAAAAGAAGGTCGGATGATCGAAGTAGAGCGTGAGAGTTCCACTGCCGGCCTGTCCAAAGCCTACCGCCTGGTGGTTAAGCGATAATGATACTAGAGGATGTGAGTAAAAAATGAAAGAATTAGTAGACGCTTTCTTCAGAGAGATAAACGTTGTCAGTCATCATCTGGAATCCTATAACGAATTCATTCCGACGAGGGACAACCCAAACAACAGAGCGCAGAATATAATCGATAATATACGTATAGGATACGATGAGACTAATTGGGGTATAATCAAACTCGATCCGGAAAAGGTGGATGGAAGAGATATTATCATCCGGGTGGGAAGAAAAAGAACGGATGATGATAGGATAGATCCGGATTCTGAGAGAACGCTGAAATTGAACCGGCCGGATGTGCAGGAAGCCAGCGGTCAGCGACACCATCTGACACCCATGGAAGCGCGTTTGAGAGATATGCATTATGAAGCAACTTTGGAACTCAGCTTTAGCATGGTCGAGAATCCCAATACAAGTGAAGAATATGAAGGTGAACCTGAGTGGATACCCATCGGAAAACTGCCGGTTATGATAGGTTCGAAAAATTGCAACTTGCATCCGGATAACATAGACAGTACCATGGAAGAGATGCTTGGGATCGATGCTGAGGAATCAGCAGAGATGAGTTATGAAGAGAAGCTTATCGCTTTGGACGAGGACCCGAAGGACCCTATGGGTTACTTTATCATCGGTGGTACAGAAAGAAACCTCATGGCGGTTGAAGATATGGCTTCTAACCGTATCATGTGTGAGATAAATGAGAGATATGGCAGACAGATAGAGGTTGCAAAAATATTCTCACAAAGACACGGTTATAGAGCACTCACGGTGATGGAAAGGAAAAAGGACGGTACGATAGCCGTTTCCATACCATCGACCCGGGGCGAAATACCTCTTGTTATACTGATGAAGGCCCTTGGGCTGGATGAGGATACAGACATATACAATACTATAGTTAAAGATCCTGACATGGCATACACCGTTTTAGCGAATATAGAGATGGGACAGGATGAAGAAGAATACTCTCCCAACGGTGTTTACGAGCAGCAAGATGCACTCTCATACCTGGAGCGAAAGTTTGCCCAGGGTCAAGCAGAAGAGTACAGAAAAAGAAAGATCGAATCTATACTTGACAGGTCCTTACTACCTCACTTAGGAGATAACGAAGAAGATAGAAAGAAGAAAGCTGTCTTCCTTGGAAGGATGGCGCAGGCGATATTGGATCTGAAGAACGGTAAAAGGGACGCAGACGATAAGGATCATTATGCTAATAAGCGGCTAAAACTCGCCGGGGACCTGATAGCGGACCTATTCAGAGTTTCATTGGTGAACTTATTGAAGGATCTTAAGTATCAACTGGAGAGAAATTATTCCCGTAAAGGTGAGATACGGATCTCTTCTTCCATAAGACCGGACCTTATGACCAACAAGATCCAACACGCCATGGCGACAGGCAACTGGGTTGGCGGACGTACAGGATTATCACAATTATTAGACCGTACTACCAACATGAGTTCTATAAGTCATCTCAGAAGGGTTAAATCTCCTTTATCTAGAAGTCAACCGCATTTCGAAGCAAGAGAGCTTCATGCAACACAGTGGGGACGACTTTGTCCCAACGAAACACCTGAAGGACAGAACTGTGGATTGGTAAAAACATCCGCACTCATCGTTGATGTTGCCAAAGGTACCAACGCAATGGACGTTCAGTGGAAACTTTACGACATCGGTCTGGAGAAGATGGGAGAGGACAATAAAGAAAAGGTGTATATGAATGGAGATCTGATCGGTGTAACCGATGACCCACGAGGCTTCGTTGATAAAGTAAGGCAGAAGAGAAGAGAAGGTGTGATCTCGGGCCAAGTCAACATCAGGTACGATGCAAAGATGGGGGAGATCATAATCAACTGCGGAGAAGGACGTGTGCGCCGACCGCTGTTGATAGTAGAAAACGGTCACACTAAACTTACCGCAGAGATGATGGATGATATCGTCAGTGGGCGCATGGGGATAAAGGATCTATTTGCCAAAGGTATGATGGAATGGATGGACGCCGAAGAAGAAGAAGATATATACGTGTGTATGATCCCGGTGAAAACACCGTCTCACTGTTCGGGATGCAACAAACCCTTAGCACCATCGGATGTAAGATGGAAGAACATGGGCGACCAGAAGGCGGATTCTGCAAAACTCGAATGTAAAACATGCGGAGAGGAGATGGAATCAGAGATACTGCTAGAAAAGGAACACACACATCTCGAACTCGATCCCGTACTGGTACTTGGTGCATCGACCGGACTCATACCTTACGGACCGCATAACGCAGCTCCCCGATGTTCCATGGGTGCGAACATGTTAAAACAATCTCTAGGGCTCCCGTCATCGAACTACAGAATCCGACCAGATACAAGAGAACATTTACTACATTATCCTCAAAAATCGCTGCTGCAGACAAAATCCATGGAATTCGTTAACTTCAACGAACGACCGGCAGGACAGAACTATGTGGTCACAGTGATGTCTTACCACGGATATAATATGGAGGATGCATTGATCTTCAATAGAGGCTCGATAGATCGAGGTCTCGGAAGATCTAGTTTCTTCAGAACCTATACTACTGAAGAGAGGAGATACCCTGGTGGACAAGAAGATCACTTCGAGATACCAGACCCGGATGTTAGAGGAGCTAGAAGCGATCAATTCTATAAATATTTAGACGAAGACGGTCTGATAAATCCAGAAGTAAGAGTTAACGGTGGAGACGTACTTGTAGGAAAGACTTCGCCTCCACGTTTCCTTGAAGAAGATACAGACTTCATGGCGCCACAGAAGAGAAGAGAAACCTCTAAGATAGTTCGGCCCAGAGAAAAAGGATGGGTAGATTCTGTTATGCTGACGGAATCTTCTGATGGCAGCAGGGTTGTAAAAACGAAGGTTAGAGATCAAAGGATACCCGAATTGGGAGATAAATTTGCATCTAGACACGGTCAAAAGGGGGTTATCGGAAGACTGGTAGAACCAGAGGACCTTCCCTTCACCGAAGACGGATTGGTCCCGGATCTAATAATCAACCCTCACGCTATACCTTCAAGGATGACCGTCGGGCACGTTCTTGAGATGCTCGGTGGAAAGGTGGCGTCTCTTGAAGGAAGGTTCGTCGACGGCACTCCATTCAGCGGTGAGAAGGAAGAATCACTGAGAAATGCCTTAACTAACGCAGGATTCAAGCACAACGGTACGGAGATATTCTATGATGGAAGGACCGGTAAGATGCTGCAATCCGAAGTTTTTGTAGGAGTCATATATTACCAAAAACTCCATCACATGGTTTCTGGCAAACTGCACATGCGTTCCAGAGGGCCTGTTCAGATACTCACCAGGCAGCCGACTGAAGGGCGTTCACGTCAAGGTGGCCTGCGTTTCGGTGAGATGGAAAGAGATTGCCTGATAGGTCATGGAGCCGCGATGGTGATCAAGGACAGATTGTTGGATCAATCAGACGGTACGACAGAATACATCTGCGGCAACTCGGCCTGCGGTCACGTTGCAGTGCTCGACAGTAACGACGAATTAAGATGCCCCGTATGTGGTGAAAGATCCAATGTCCATAAGATACAGACCAGTTATGCATTCAAGTTATTGATGGATGAACTGAGGTCGCTAGGAGTCACTATGAGGTTACAACTGGAGGATTTGAAATGATGCGAAGAGGTATCTCAAAAAGAGTAGGAACTATAAAGTTTTCATACATGTCACCAGAGGAGATAAGAAAATTATCTGCCACGAAGATAATCACACCTGATACCTATGATGACGATGGATTCCCCATAGACATGGGACTCATGGACACACACCTTGGTGTTATCGAACCTGGTCTCCGATGTAAAACATGCGGAGGCAGGGTAGATCAGTGCTCGGGCCATTTTGGACACATCGAGCTAGCCATGCCAGTTATCCACGTAGGATACGTAAAAGAGATAAAGAAATTATTAAGAACTACGTGCTGCGAGTGCGGTAGAATACTGATGACGGACGAGGAGCGAGAAGAATATATCGCGTCTATAAAGCGACTTGAACACCTGGGTGGAGACTCTCTTGATATGAGGGCTCTCGCAAAGAAGATCTCATTCACTGCACAAAAAAGTTCCGTGTGCCCTCACTGTGAAGCTCCGCAATTGAAGATAATGCTAGATAAACCGACTACATTCAGAGAAGACAACAGAAAACTCACTCCGAAAGAAGTAAGGGTGAGGATGGAACGGATCCCTGATAGAGATCTGATACCTATGGGAATGAATCCCGAAGTCGTGCGCCCTGAATGGCTGATTTTGAAAGTGCTACTTGTACCTCCGGTTACAGTTAGACCGTCGATCACACTGGAATCGGGAGATCGTTCCGAGGATGACCTCACTCACAAATTGGTGGACATACTCAGGATCAACCAGCGTTTGAGAGATAACAGGGATATAGGTTCACCACAATTGATCGTCGAAGACCTTTGGGATCTATTACAATACCACGTTACTACCTACTTTGACAACCAAACTTCGGGTATACCCCCGGCAAGACACCGCAGTGGACGTTCACTTAAAACCTTGATACAGAGACTTAAAGGTAAGGACGGTAGATTCAGACAGAATCTAAGCGGTAAGCGTGTGAATTTTTCATCCAGGACCGTGATATCTCCGGATCCATGGCTTTCTATAAATCAAGTGGGCGTTCCCATAAGGGCTGCCCGCGAACTCACGGTACCCATGAGGGTAACGACAGAAAATATAGAGATCATAAGAGATATGGTACTCAAAGGTCCGGAACCATGGGAGCGTGACAAATACGTACCAGGTGTGAATTACATAATACGGACCGATGGTAGACGTATCCGATTGACTGAAACAAATGCAGAAACGGTCGCCGAAAAGATAGAGGTCGGTTTCACCGTAGAAAGAGGATTGAAAGAAGGAGATGTTGTTCTATTCAACAGACAGCCCTCCTTACATCGGATGTCTATGATGGCACATGAAGTCAAGATAGTCCCGGGTAAAACGTTCAGGATGAACCTGGCGGTTTGTCCACCTTACAACGCCGATTTTGACGGTGACGAGATGAATCTTCATGTGCTTCAGAGCGAAGAATCACGAGCTGAAGCAAAGGTGATGATGATGGTTCAGGAACATATACTATCACCGCGTTTTGGCGGTCCTATAATCGGTGCTATACAGGATCATATCACCGGCTTATTCTTCCTTACATACCAAAATCCATTATACACCAGACGAGAGGTTGTGAGTATATTTTCAAATATAACTATAGAAAAATACCCGGAACCTATCATAGAAGGAAACGAAAGGGTGTGGAAAGGAAAGGATATCTTCAGCACTTTTTTACCGGAAGATCTGAACGCTGAGTTCCGATCTTCGATATGCGAGAACTGTGATGTCTGTAAAGGTATAGAGTGCGACAAAGACGCTTTCGTTGTCATAGAGGATGGTAAACTCTTATCGGGTACCATCGACGAAAATGCAGTGGGTGCATTCAAAGGTCAGATAGTTGACAAGATAGCGAGAGATTTCGGAACGAATGAAGCGAGGCTGTTCATCGACAGGATCACCCGATTATCCCTCGGTGTTATAACTCTGAAAGGTTTCACCACTTCCATAGAGGATGAAGACGTTCCACGAAAGGCAAAGAAGCAGATAAGGAATATTCTCCTAGAAGCGGAAGACGATGTTAGAAAACTTGCGGAATCATATAACGACGGAGAACTAGAAGAGATGCCGGGCCGAACTTTGAAAGAAACCCTTGAAGTCATGGCGATGCAGCGTATGGGTAAAGCCAGAGATAACGCAGGCAAGATAGCCAGCAAACATCTCGGTATGGGTAATAATGCGGTCAAGATGGCGAGAACCGGTGCCCGTGCCAGTATGCTCAATCTTACTCAGATGGCCGCCGCTCTAGGCCAACAAGCTATCAGAGGGGAGCGACCGAGTAGAGGTTACGAAGAACGTACTCTTTCGCATTTCAAAAGAGGTGAGCTCGGAGCTGAGGCTAGAGGATTCGTTAAATCATCATACAAAGACGGACTTAATCCCGTTGAATATTTCTTCCACAGTATGGGTGGTAGAGAAGGTCTGGTAGACACTGCAGTCAGGACCAGTCGTTCGGGTTACATGCAGAGACGGCTTATCAACGCACTGGAGGACTTGATGGTTTATGCGGATGAAAGTGTAAGAAATCCGGCAGATACCATCATACAGTTCAAGTACGGCGAAGACGGTGTGGACCCTATGCGTAGTATCAAAGGTAAAGCCATAGACATGGACGATATCATAACGGACCTCAAAGCCCTAAAGAGAGGAGGCAAGTAAACATGGCACAGAAAGATACGATCAATGCATTGATACGACGAGGGATCGACGAGAAGGTTGCAACCGAATTAGCAGAAAAGGATTACCTGCTCGGAGATGTCCAAGGCATGACCAAGGGTGAACTCGTGAAGGAGTTGGGTAAGAAAAAGGGAGAAGACGTATACGAAAAGGTTTCAAAGGGCAAGAAGAAAAGATCAAAGTCTAAGAAAAAGAAAAGTAAAAAGAAGGCAAAGAAAACGAAACAGGAGCTTAAAGATCTGGAGATACCTGTAAAGGTCGATTCTCTGGGTGGTGTGGCAAAAAAGTTACTGAAGATCTGCGAAAAAAAGGGTTATGAACTCCCTCGTAAGACTGTAGAAGATGCCGCAGATAAGATAGAAGAGATCGAATTACCTGAAGAGGACTACGAACTTATGCTAGATATAATCGTGGATAGATTCGAAAGCCGGCGTGTGGATCCTATGGAATCTGTTGGTATCCTGGGTGCGCAATCTATCGGAGAACCTGGAACACAGATGACCATGAAAACATTCCACTACGCCGGTGTCGCAGAGGTCAACGTTACCCAAGGACTGCCCAGGATGATAGAGGTAGTAGATGCAAGAAAGGTACCCAGTACACCTATGATGGAGGTACATCTTAAAGAGGAGTTCAAACATGATAGAGATAAGGCGAAGACACTTGCATCAGACATTGAGGTTACAAGGTTGATCGACATCGCCGATGTTGAAATAGATATGGCAGAAAAAAAAGTGGTCATAAAACCGGATATGGACAAAATAAAATCTTCAAACATCGACCTTGACCAGATGGTAGATCAATTGAAAGGAACAAGAGGCATCAAGGGAGATGTAGAAAAATCCGGTAAGACCCTCAATATAATCCTACCGGAAGATGAAAGAAAATACGCGACACTTCATCAGACGATAGAAACCGCTAAAAATACAAAGATCAAGGGTCTCGACGGCGTTAAAAGAGCGATCATCAGAGATACTGGAGAAGAATTTATCATATATACCGAAGGTTCCAACCTGGAAGAGACTCTGCAGATGGACTTGGTAAATATCACTAACACCATGTCTAACAGTCCGGTAGAGATATTCCATGTATTAGGTGTAGAGGCTGCAAGAAATTCGGTGATCAAAGAGGCTTTGGATACACTCAACGAACAGGGTCTGGAAGTGGATGTTAGACATATCATGCTGGTTGCGGATATGATGACCAACGAAGGAGATATCAAAGCCATAGGTCGGCATGGTATATCCGGTAAGAAGACCAGTGTATTATCCAGAGCGGCTTTCGAGATAACCAGTACGCACTTACTCCGAGCTGCAATAGTTGGAGAAGTAGATAAACTCGAAGGTGTCACAGAGAACATAATCGTAGGTCAGCCCATAACACAAGGTACCGGTGCGATCGAGGTACAGTATGTGCCTAAAAAACCGGAAGAATAATATCATATATGGGGTATCTAGACATGCAAATCAAACGTACTGAAGAAAAAAAGGAGAGATCATTATGGACGTAAATCGTGCTATTAGATTAGCAGTAAACACAGGACAAACCGTAAGTGGTGTAAAAGAGGCAAGAAGAGCCGCAGAAGAGAAAAAAGCGAAGCTGATAATAACGGCGAGCAATTGCCCTGAAAGTGAATTTAAGAGCAAAAAATTCAGGGGAATACCGATATATAGCTTTAAAGGTAACAACCACGATCTTGGCTCCGCTGCAGGTAAGCCTTTTTCTATATCTGCATTGACTGTGATCAAGCCCGGAGAATCGAGTATCCTTTCTGTTATAGAGGACTGAGTATGGATGAGATCAAATTTACCGAAAAAACCATACGGTACACAACACTCTTTGAAGATATCACCGGAGCAAAAGTAAAGGATTGTATAGATATCCCTGAAAAGGTGATCTTCCTGGTGAAAGAGGGTGACATAGAAAAAGCCATTGGAAAACGCGGTAAAAACGTCACACACATGAGCGATAAGATCGGACGCAACATCCACGTCATCGAGTATTCAGATGATCCGGAGAAATTGCTTTCTAACATATTCTATAGTTACGGTGTAAAAAAGATAGATATTTTAGATAAAGGTGGAGTGAAACACGGAACCGTAGAAGTGGAACCGGAAAACAAAGCACGTGCGATAGGAAAGAAAGGACGTAATCTTTCCATAGCACGTATGATTATGATGAGACACTCAGACATATCCAGCGTATCTGTTGCTTAATATTTCCACAGGGCCCCGGTACTGTATCAATGGACCGTACTTCGTTTCAGCCTTCCACTGCTCGGTACAATCACATGATGAATAACTATCCTGTAATAGTCCAATATCTCCCGTTAGATTGAATCGGTCTATGATATCGATCACACTTTCATCGCAATCTCCACAGTTATGTGCTCCTCTTTTTGAACCAAGACCCGCTCTCGAGATGACCAGCGGTCCTTTGATATCCGATGATCGTACTGCTTTCAGTAACGACCATAACCACGGCGGTCGATATTCCCCTCTGTACCACAATTTTTCAAGTAAGCTATTCTTTTGAACGTTGACCGGATTGACCGATACCGTATTCATGGGATGAGATATCTCTGAGATAGAATTACTCAGATCCTGTATCGCTTCGTATTCCGTTAAAAAAGGAGGTTTAAGCAGTAGATAGGTTCTCAGAGTCAGTCCTTTGGAAAATATCGTTTCACGTGCACGCCAGTAATCGTCTACGGTGATACCTTTGTTGATACAGTTTTCAAGAACAAAATCGTTGGTAGATTCCAGACCTACGGCGATCTCTAGATCCGGTGCCATATCGCGATAAGATTCCAGCACACCGGCGTTCACGTACTCTACGCGGGATTCCACTATTATCTTATCCGCAGAGAAACTACTCAATATCTGTTCTGCGATATCCGATGGGATCTCCCGTTCGTCTAAAAAACTGCCGGATGTGTATATCTTTACCAGCTTTTCACCGTCGTATCGAGATAGTGCGGTTTCCAACTGTTTTAACAATGATCCGGGTTCGATAGAGGGATTCGAGGCTGTGTGATATCCGCACATCAGGCATCCGGATCTGTGTGCCCATGAACAGCCCCGGGTTCGCATTATCATGGTAAAAGAGTTAGTCAGTTCGCCGTCTAGAAGATCTTCTCCCTTCCATGTGGATACGAGGTCGTCTCTTTTGTCGGCATACTGCTTCTTTTCAGTTGGTTTTAGAGTACCCATTATTTTACCCTAAGGCTGGAATCAGTTAAAACCTTTTGTTTCAGGCCGATAAACGCTGCAATATCTTTGCAAGTATGTCATTCTTTTTCATGAGCGGATGGAGTTCTACTGTTTCACCGAATATATTCTCGAAAGTGCCTTCCTTTGCCAGCCAGTTGCGGCCGCCGTCGATCTCCAATATGCTCTTGGTTTCAACATCGATATCATCCAGACCATAAAGTACCACTTTACGGCCGCTTTCTCCTTTTGTGGGTATATCTAAAAGTGACGCTGAATTTGCACGCTTCTGGGCTACTATCCTTTTATCAGTAGCGATTTCAGTCTTGGAACTCAAAACAGCAACGCCATCTCTCAGATCTTCCGGATCAGATACCTTTTGGGCACCAGCATCTAGGGCCTGCTGCACAAACAGTTTCAGCAGAGGGCTTTCCAGATAGGCCTCTTTTTCAACGTAGATCGCTTTTGCACTGATAAGCTCTTTGAGCCCAACGTTTGACTTGCAAGAGGGAACATGAGGCGAATAAAGAGTACCTCCGCATGATTCGGCTATCTTTTTGAGTGACTTTAATTCCTGTAAGGTAACATCTCCTGAAACATAAACATCTACAGGACCGTCCTTCAGATATTCGACTATCGTTTCCGGATCGTTTTCTTCCTGGTCGATATCTTGTAATATTCTGAATTTACCTCTGTCACAAAGATGGCCGTATGGTGTTTTCGGTACTAATTTTACCGGGACACCGTCGGATCCCATGAGTTTTGCCGGACAGCCTATACCACAGTCGGCACAGTGTGTTGTTCCCATATCCTGGAGTTTGAAGGGCCCGGGTTTACCAAGGGGTACCTCTTCGAGCGCTCCGGTGGGACAAGCATCCGCCAGTGCACCAACGAGTTGACTGGTTACACTGCCTAATGGGTCACCGAATGCAGGCTCAACTACGGTCGTGAAACCACGGTTAGCGAATTGAACAACGCCTTCGCCGAATTCATCCGTAGTGCGTACACAGGTACCGCATAGAACGCATTTGCCGGGGTCTCTGAGTATGTGAGGGTGTGATCCATCTATCTCTAGATCGTTCTTGAATCCCTCGTATCTGTACTGCTTGGCACCGTACATGGTGGCATATTCCTTGAGTTTGCATTGGAATCTATCCAAGCAGCCGCATTCTACACATCTAGCCGCTTCTTCCTCCGCGGTTATATCTTCGAATCCTAATTCGATAACTTCGAAGTCCTTCGCTCTCTCTTCCGCCGAACGAAGGGGCATCATATTTCGTGGTATCCGTTCCCAATCTGCGAAATCTTCTTCGGATTTATTATCGGTATGTGCATAACCGAAGGGTAGCTTGTAGTCTTCGGGGACATGGTAAGAACCCAAATTTCCATCGATATATGCGGCGATAGCATACGCTGCCTCCCTGGCCTGCCCTGTACATTCAACGATGGACGATGGACCTATCAGTACGTCGCCTGCGGTGAATACGCCCTCTAAGTTGGTCATGAACTTGTCATCTGTTTTCATGGTGTATTTAGTGGTCTCCAGACCTTCGTTTTTAAGTGTCTCCATATCCGGTGATTGACCTATGGCTAGTATCACGCTGTCCGCTTCCAGGGAAAGGGTTTCTCCTTCTATCTTTACAGGTCTGGGTCTACCGGATGCATCGGGTTCGCCCAATTCCATACGAGCACACTCTACCTTGCTCACGCCGTTCACTTCGCAGCCGCATATCTTCTCTGGGTTGGTGAGATACATGAACTTGACGCCTTCTTCCTCTGCTTCTTCTCTTTCTTCGATGGAGGCTGGCGCTTCGTCTGAAGTCCGTCTGTATGCGATCGTGACTTCTTTACCCATCCTTCTCGCCGTACGGGCAACGTCCATAGCTGTGTTGCCGCAACCGACGACCAGTACCTTGTCTCCGATATCTATTTCCTTCTCCATCGCAGCATCAACCAGGAAGTCGATGCCTCCGTAGACCCTCGGCAGATCCTTCCCCTCTATCGGTATCATCCAGCTCTCCCATGCACCGATGGTGACAAATACCGCGTCGTGCTGTTTCCGGAGCTCTTCTATAGATATGCCGCTTCCGAGTTTGGTATCTGTTTCTACATCTATACCCAGACCTATCATCCATTCTATCTCTTTATCCAGAAGATCCTTCGGAAGTCTGTAGTTTGGTATCCCGTATCTCATCATACCTCCTAGTTCCGGCATCATGTCGTAGATAGTCACGTTATGTCCTTTCAATCTAAGGAAGTATGCTGCAGTCAGTCCTGCCGGACCTCCGCCTACTATACCGACACTTTTCCCGGTTTCTTCCGGGATATCCGGTGTCCAAGGATCATCGATATCCACTTCCGCAGCGTACTGTTTTTCCTGACGTATGGCGATGGGATCTTCCACCAGATTTCTTCTGCATTCTTCCTCACAGGGAGCAAAACAAGCACGTCCCAGAGATATCGCAAGCGGTGTTCTTTCCTTTATCAGCTTGACCGCCTCTCTTGGGTTGCCGTTTGCTATATGAGCTAGGTATCCCTGTACATCTAAACTAGCAGGACATTCCCTTGAACAAGGTGCAACACAGTCTCCGGTATGTTCCGACAGCAAAAGTTCGATGGAGGCCTTTCTTCCTTCGTTTATCTCAGGCGTTTCCGTACGTATGACCATATCCGGAGATACCGGAGTATCGCACGAAGTCGTGATGATAGTTCCTCTTGGTCCTGTGACTTCGACCAGACAAACACGACATCCGCCGAATGGTACGTCTATTTCCTCTATTTCACATAATGTAGGTATGAAAAAACCGTTTTTACGACATGCATCCAGAACACTGTCGCCTGTCTCACACGTGTATTTTTTTCCGTTTATCTCTATTTCGATAGTTTCTGTCATCTATTTCACCTCCACGGCGTTAACAGGACAAACTTCCTGACAAATTCCACACGTGATACATGACTCCTGATCTATAACGTGCTGCTCTTTCGGACTTCCGCTGATGGCTCCCGTGGGACATTCGGAAGCACATTTTGTACATCCGATGCATGCATCGGTGATAGTGAACGTTATCAAGCTTCTGCATACCTTTGCCGGGCACGTTTGCTCTTCTATGTGGGCGATATACTCGTCCTTGAAATATCTGAGTGTTGTGAGAACCGGGTTCGGTGCGGTCTGACCAAGACCACATAACGAGTATGCCTTGATATTTGATGCCAATGATTCCAGCATCTCTATGTCTTCTACAGTACCTCGGCCCAGGGTGAATCGGTCCAATATCTCCAGCATGCGCTTCGTACCTACCCTGCAGAATGTACACTTACCGCACGATTCTTTTTGGGTAAAATCCAAGAAATACTGTGCCACATTGACCATGCAGTCACCTTCGTCCATGACTATCATCCCTCCGGAACCCATGATCGCACCGGCCTTGGTCAGGGTTTCATAATCTACCGGTGTATCTAGATATTCTGCAGGTAGACATCCGCCGGAAGGGCCTCCGAGTTGTACGGCTTTGAATTTTTTGTCTTTTTCGATGCCTCCGCCTATATCATATATGATATCCTTCAACGGTGTACCGATGGGAACTTCTACGAGACCTCCGCGTTTTATCTTACCAGCAAGAGCGAATACCTTGGTTCCACCGCTTTTTTCCGTCCCATATTCGAGGTATTTATCCGCTCCCTCTCTCATTATGTAAGATATGTTGGCCAGTGTCTCAACGTTGTTTATGTTGGTCGGTTTTCCGAATAGACCTTTCTGTGCGGGGAAGGGCGGTCTAGGCCTGGGCATCCCTCTTCCGCCTTCTATGGAATGCATCAGAGCAGTCTCTTCGCCGCACACGAAGGCTCCGGCACCCTCTTTTACATGTATATTGAACGAAAAATCCGTGCCCTGTATATCGCTGCCAAGAAGACCTTTTTCTTCCGCCTGTTTGATGCCGATCTCCAGCCTTCTGATGGCTAGAGGATATTCGGCACGGCAGTAGATATATCCTTCATCGGCACCTATTGCATACGCACATATGGCCATCCCTTCGAGTATTGCATGAGGGTCGCCTTCAAGCACCGAGCGGTCCATGAATGCACCTGGATCTCCTTCGTCGGCATTGCATATCACGTATTTTTTATCTCCTGATGCCCCCTTTGCAAACTGCCATTTTAGGCCAGTGGGGAATCCGGCTCCACCTCTGCCTCTTAGCTTGCTCTTCTTTATCTCATCGATCACTTCCTCGGGCTCCATATCCATGGTATTCTTTAATCCCTGATATCCGCCGCTTTGGATGTATTCTTCGATATCTTCGGGGTCGATCACGCCGCTGTTTCTGAGTACTATCTTCTTCTGTTCCTGGAAGTAATCATAAGGATCATCCGGTGAACTGATCAGTTTTTCTTCGTATGGATCTCCGTTGACCAGATGTTCCGAAACTATCTTAACCGCATCTTCGGGCTCCAGATCTCCGTAGGTATAATTGCCGGAATCATCGACTATTTCGACGATAGGTTCGTTATGGCACATCCCCACACAGCCGACCCTCTTTACAGGTAGATCTATACCATGTTCATCCATGGCCTTTTTGAGTGCTTCTTCCACTTGTGTCGCACCGGCGGCTATACCGCATGACGCAAAACCCAGTAATATCTTGTATTTCATAGATCTCCCTCCGTGTATCCGCGTATGACTTTCTTTACTTTATTTCGGTCCAGATTTCCGTGGGCCGTATCATCTATCATTATCACAGGTGCCAAGCTGCAGCAGCCCAGACAGGCCACTCTTTCCAGGGTGAACATACCGTCTTCGGTGGTCTCTCCGCTCTTGATACCTAGTTCGGTTTCGATGGTCTCGTTTATCTTATCGGCCCCCTTTACATGACACGCAGTTCCGTGACATACCTTGATCATATGTTTACCTAAAGGCTCGAATCGAAATTGAGCATAAAAGGTAGAAACGCCGTAAATAGTACTTTCAGGCATCTCCAAATATTCTGCTATGTTCTCCATTATCTGTCTGGGTAAGTATCCGTATTTTTCTTGACTAGCCTGGAGCAGCGGTATAAGAGAACTAGCCGTTGGTGGGTATTTCTTCATCAACTCTTTGAGTTCGTTTTCATCGAAAATCTCATCTTCCATAATAGCACCTCATCGTATTTCCATGCTTTTTATCTTGTCCAAGAGAGGGACATATCCTTACTAACCATGGAGCCACGATAGGTGGAACATAGAGGCGTAAATAAGGTTTTTGATATGTACACGTAGGCCAACTATGATATCCACGATGGTTTTGTTTGAGCACTTTGGGCATCATCAATAAAATACATACCTCAATCTTGGTGTATCGAAAGCCTTAAATCCGACATCCTATTTGATGGATTCCCCACCATCGGGGCAAAAAAAAGGAGAACTAACCATGTCAATGATAGATAACATATACCAGCAAGTTAAGGATAGAAACGCCGGTGAAAAGGAGTTCCATCAGGCTGTACGAGAGGTTCTGGAATCTGTCGAACCTGTACTTGACAGGCATCCGGAGTTCGTAAGTTCAAGGATCTTGGAAAGGATCGTTGAGCCGGAAAGGCAGATAATATTCAGAGTACCCTGGATGGATGATAACGGTGAGATACATGTTAACCGTGGGTTCAGAGTGCAGTTCAACAGTGCCATCGGCCCTTACAAGGGCGGCCTACGATTCCATCCCTCTGTTTATCTGGGGATCATCAAATTCTTGGGCTTCGAACAGATATTTAAGAACGCCTTGACCGGTCTGGCTATGGGCGGTGGAAAGGGCGGCTCTGATTTCGACCCGAAAGGAAAGTCCGACGCCGAAGTTATGAGGTTCTGCCACAGTTTCATGAACGAATTGTACCGGCACATAGGTCCTGATACCGATGTACCCGCAGGGGATATCGGTGTAGGTGCACGTGAGATAGGATACATGTTCGGTCAATACAGAAAGATAGTCAATCGTTTTGAAGGAGTTTTAACAGGAAAAGGCCCTGAATGGGGCGGCTCTCTAGGAAGACCGGAAGCTACGGGATACGGCCTGGTTTATTTTACACAGGAGATGTTGAACGGTGCAGGTGACGACCTTAAGGGTAAGACTGTTACCATATCTGGTTCCGGTAACGTTGCCCAGTTCGCTTTAGACAAGTGCCTTCAACTTGACGCCAAAGTGGTGACACTATCGGATTCCTCGGGAACCATATACGACCCTGAAGGCATCGACCGAGAAAAATTCGAGTACGTTATGGATCTTAAAAACATACGTAGAGGACGTATAAAGGAATACGCAGAAGAGTACGATGTTGAATACGTTGACAGCGGTGTTCCATGGATCTACGATTGTGATATAGCACTGCCCTGTGCCACGCAGAACGAGATCGATGGCAAGGACGCTCAGAAACTGGTAGATAATGGTGTTATCGCCGTTGGCGAGGGAGCGAACATGCCTTCCACACCTGAGGCCATAGAGGTATTCCTGGAAAGTGGTATACTCTTCGGTCCGGCCAAGGCAGCCAACGCAGGAGGCGTTTCCGTGAGTGGTCTAGAGATGGGACAGAACTCCCAGAGAGTGCCCTGGAGCTTCGAAGAAGTGGACAGCAAGCTGAAGACCATAATGAAGAACATCTACATCGCCACCTCGGAACAGGCAAAAAAATACGGTGACGAGAGAAACTATGTTCTCGGCGCAAACGTTGCCGGCTTCATGAAAGTTGCAAAGGCGATGCTGGATCAAGGGCTCATCTGAGCCAAACCCTTTCTTTTTTCTTATAGAAAATCCTTTATCTGTGGCGTGTGTTGGCCATATATGAGTTCTGTAGAAGAGTTTCATGAACTGCTAGATGACCTGTACGACAGAGAAGAATTTTTAGATATGATCGATGCTAAGCGCGTAGAATACGGAGGACTATTCAACGACGAATTATTAGCGTATCTGATCGCTGCAGAGAACGGGCGGACCACCGGCAATGAAACTGACATAGCAGACATCGTTCCCGGAGATAGTGCCACTGTTAAAGGGAAGGTCATAGACCTTGGCCAACTACGAACTTTCAAACGTGGCACCGGTGAAGGAAAAGTGAGGAACGTGCGTATAGACGACGGCACCGGCTCTGTGAAACTTGTTTTATGGGATGATGAAACGAACATGGTCGGTAAAGACATAGTGATAGGTACCGAGTTGACCATAGTCAACGGAACGGTCCAGGATCGGGGATACGGCCTACAGATATCTCCGGGTAAATGGGGATTGTTGGAATTGGACGGTGATCCATAAAAAGAATTATTAAGGTATCACACGATTGACTATAAGATGAGCGAAGACGAGGAAAAAACCGGTTATATAGAACTGGTCACCGAGTGCCCATTTTGCGGTGGACTCATACCAGATGATTTTGAGTGCATAAAATGCGGTGCCGAACTTCTGGAAGAGCGAGAAGACGAGAAGCTGATGTATGTGTGCTCTTCCTGTAGAAAGGTAGTGGATGACGATGTACACTCATGTCCACATTGCAATACTAGTTTTTTGTGAACTGTTCGACGTTTGCACCAAAGTGCATTTATAGTCCATTACGACCTATGATAGTTATAACCTCCGCAACCCCCCTTTCTTTTTTTATTTCGACCACAGGGAGAAATGAAAAAATTAGCAGAATACCAGAGGGATTGTGCGGCATTTTTTTTATTTCGACCACAGGGAGAAATGAAAAACATCGAAAATCTATGATTTTGGAACAGTTTTTTTATTCCGAACACCGTGAACTTTTTCCCTCTCCGAAAACGATATTACCGGGTAGCTATTTACACCAACGATGGCAGAGAAGAAGTTCAGATTGCGGGATATAATGAACGCCCTTGAGGCAGAGAAGGGAGAAAAAAAGGTACTGTCAGATATCCAAGACGATTTTTTTTCGGAATTAAGAACCTATCTAGATGAGCTTAAAGAACGACTGAACGAGCTCGACGATCACACATCCCGGGACTCAGAGAGATTGAGGAGAAAGTATCTGGAGGCTAAAAGGATGTCTGAAAAACTTTTCATCATAAGAGTTAGAAAGGTGTGTTTGGCATCCATACATAAATTCAGCGGTGTTGAAGGGGTTAAGATAGACAACATGATCGATAAGGAGAAGGAATTCTTCGAAGATGTGAGGGGATTGCTAAAAAATATGAAGGATGAAGTGTTCTACGGCAGCTACAGAAGGGAGACCAAAGAAGAAAAAGCAGCCGAGTCGGAAGAAGAATCGCCGGATATCGACGAAGATATGACTGTACCTGAGGATCCGGTGGAAGACGAGATCATCGATGTTCCTGAAAACGGAAAGGGCGAGATACTGATACACATGATAGATGATGCCCCATCCTTTGTTGACGTGGGAGCAACGCACGATCTAAAAAAGGAAGATGTGGTCACTCTCAGAGAGGATCTAGCGAAGGTTCTGATATCAAGGGGAAAGGCTAGAAAGGTCGAACTCGGCTGATATTAGAACTGACTGTCGTATTCTCCTTCGTCCATGGCTTTCTGAGCTTCGCGGGGGTCCTTTCCATCTACTGTGATCCCCATGGATACACAAGTTCCCATTATCTCTTTTACTTTTTCTTTGAGTGTTTTTCCCAGAAGGTCATCTGATTTCATCTCGGCGACTTCTTTCGCCTGCTCTATGCTTAGGTCTGCTACTTTGTTAGTAGCCGCACTGCCACTGCCTTTGGCTATACCTAATTTTTCGATCAATAGAGACGACGTAGGAGGGGTCCCCACTTTGATCTCGTACTCTTTGGTACCGGTGTCTATGTTTATGACCACTGGTACCTTCATCCCTTTGAATTTAGCTGTCTTCTCGTTGACAGCGTTGATGATCTCCATTATGTTAACCTGCATCGGACCCAATACAGGACCCAATGGTGGTCCTGCTGTGGCTTCGCCACCGTCGACCAGTGCTTCGATTGTTTCAGTTGGCATACTTTATCAACTCCATTATCTTTTCTTTTCTTTTTCCAGAACTCTGACGTGGTCGCCCCTTACCGTCACCGGTATAGGCACCGTAGCTTCGAAGAGTTCTACTGTTATTTCGTCGTTTGCTTCGTCTATCTTTGTTACCCTTGCCTTCTCACCTTTGAAAGGTCCGGCGGATAGCTCTACTATATCTCCTTCAGCTATACCTTCAACGGCCAATTTAGGCGTGAGAAAATGCTCGATCTCGTCCATGCTGCTCTCACCGGGGACCACACCTTTGGCTTTACGCATGCCGCTGATGGCTTCCTCGACAAGCTCGGGGCTCATGACCTCCAGGAAGATATATCCTCTGACCGGTTTCGGACTTAAGATGGAATAAATATGTAATTTACGCCGCTTTGCCAGCCCTGAGATATACTCTGCAACTGTTTTTTCCTGACCGATCTGTGTCTTTACGGCGATGACCGTAGGCTTTGCTATGGCCATCAATGAGATGGAATCGGATATGAACCGGTCTTTAACAGAGGTTGCATCGACGATCACTTCAAATTTCTCCCCGTAGGTTGCCCCTGATGGAGGCTTGATCGTTATAGGTATCTTCTTCTTTTCTCCGTGGGCAAGTTCTACTTCTTCCCTATATTTTTCATCCGGTTCGGATAATGTTTTTTTGCCCTTAACGGTAGCACTCCAAAGCACTCTGTCGCTTTCTTCTGTGCTGTAGATCACCTTTATGATTATCTCCACCACATGCGCAGTGCCTGTTTCATTGATCACATCTACAGTGAAATCCGCAGTGTGACCCGGAGAGATGGTCTCGTGTTTGCTTTCGGATTCGACCCTTATACCACCGAGACTCTCTTCAGGTTCGACCTCGACCTTTTTAGGAGTTTTTTCTTCCTTTATTTCCTCTTCAGTAAAATCTTCAAGAAGACCCATGTTCAATCACCTATCATAATAATCACAGCTGTATGTACTTCGGAACATTCTCGAAAAGCCAGTAGATGAGAAATCCAAGACCGCCTATAAGTAGGATACCTATCAAACATATAGATAGCGTTTTTTTGTATTCGTCCGCATCGGGCTTCCTAGCCATATTGAGTATACGACCGTACCGGCCCTTTCCTATCTTACCTGCTTTCTCTTCGATCTTGTGCTGGATCTTCCACGATTTTTCCAATATGTCCATCTATTCGACCTCAGGCAACAGACTGTATTCCTTCTCGGCCTTTGACCCCTTCCTTACCAAATATCTGTTTTGATCTCACACCGGTTATGACAACCATAACCCGCAGTGATTTTTCGAGGGAGGGTTCAACACGAGCGCCCCAGATGATCCTTGCGTTCTGGCCCACTTTGTTCTCCACTATCTCTGCCACCTTCTCTGCTTCCGCGACCGTCATGTCGCTGCCGCCTACCACGTTGACCAGTGCCGCCGTGGCGCTGCTGATATCTACTTCGAGTAGAGGTGAATTGATAGCTTCTTCTATGGCTTTTTCCGCTCTGTTCTCGGAATCGTCTTCGCCTATGCCGATCATGGCGACTCCTGCACCTTCCATAACCGTTTTAAGGTCGTTAAAGTCAAGGTTTACTAGACCGGGTTTAGTGACAACTTCTGTGATCCCTTTGATAGACCTTGTGAGCACTTCGTCGGCCACTTTGAAGGCCTTGTTGATCGATAAGCGTGGTACAAGTTCCAGTAATTTATCGTTGGGTACCGTTATCACCGTATCTGCAACACTCTTCAATCTTCCGAGTCCCCATTCTGCATTCTCCATGCGTGAACCGCCTTCAGCCTTGAAGGGGGTAGTGCATACTGCAACCGTAAGGGCTCCGTGGTTTCTAGCTATTTCAGCTATAACCGGTGCTGCACCGGTACCTGTTCCACCACCGAGGCCACATGTAACAAACACCAAGTCGCTGCCTTCTAAAAGTGCGCTCAGTTCTTCCCTAGCTTCTTCGGTAGCTTCTGAACCTATCTGAGGGAGTGCACCTGCACCCAGACCTCTGGTCTTTCTTCTACCCAATAGTATCTTTCTATGTGCGTGAACAGAAAGTAGATGCTGAGCATCGGTATTTGCGGCTATAAGGGTGGCTCCCTGTATGCCTTCGTCGGTCATCCTGTCTATAGTGTTACATCCGCCCCCACCGGCACCAATGATCTTGATATCGGTTTTGAGACTGGCGAGTACTTCCTGCAATTCTTTATCATCTGCAGTAAGGTCACGGACGTCTCGTGACTTCTCTTCCCTCGATTTCCGGGGGCCTGTACGTGATAAGGCTTCTTCTACAATCGACTCCATCAATATACTCTCCATGAATTATTATTCAATAACAGTAAACATTAACCCTTATATAAAACATTTGCCCACCGCCAAAAAACTTGGAACGAACATTTATGTATATCGACGGAAATGACACCGACGATGTTCGACAAAGAGTACCATCTCAAATTCTTTGAGGAACGAGGTTTCGTGCGTAAACGATGCTCCGGATGCGGCGAGTACTTCTGGACACTGGACGATGAAATGAAAACGTGTCAGGATGCTCCCTGTGAAGAATTCGGATTCATCGGGGATCCTGCCTTCGATCGTGTTATGACAACTACAGATATGAGGAAATACTTTTTGGATTTCTTTGCTAAAAGAGGACACACACCTCTGGAAAGATATCCCGTTGTTGCCCGATGGAGAGATGATGTATTTTTGGTCCACGCGAGCATATATGATTTCCAGCCGCATGCCACTTCCGGCCTGGTAAAGCCGCCGGCAAATCCCCTGGTGGTATCTCAGCCTTGCATACGCATGCCGGATCTAGAAGAGGTGGGTCGCACCGGAAAGCACATGACCAGTTTCGAGATGATGGGACACCATGCATTCAACTCTGAAGATAATTACGTTTACTGGAAAGAAGAAACTGTAAGATACTGCCATGAGATGCTAGTTGAACTTGGGTTGGACGAAAAAGAGGTAGCTTACAAGGAACATCCTTGGATAGGCGGCGGTAATGCCGGCCCTTCACTTGAAGTCAACGTCAGGGGTCTTGAGGTTGCCACCCTGGTGTTCATGAATTTAGAGAAACATCCCCATGGTGATGTAGATCTGGAGGGAGATATGTACAGACCGCTGTCTCTTAACGTGGTTGATACGGGTTACGGACTGGAACGATACGTGTGGCTGTCTGACGGCGCACCTACGATATATGATTCAATATATCCGGACATCGTGGGTTACATCTGCAGCGTATGCGGACTCTCTCATCCAATTGACGATGACGAATACCGTTTCATGCTGAGCGAATACACTAGACTGGCGGGACGCTTAAAAAAGGATTTTACCGACGATGATCTGATGGATATATTGGTCGGTAAGATGGAAGAAAGTGGTTTTACCCCACAACGTTCTCGATTAGTGGAGCAGCTTACAAAGCTAAAAGCGGTCTACACCATCGCGGACCACAGCCGAACGATAGCCTTCATGCTGACCGACGGCGTGGTACCATCCAACGTTGCCGAAGGATACCTTGCAAGATTGATGATACGTCGTACACTGAGAAATATAGAAGGGCTGGATCCTGGGATCGAACTACAGGAAGTGGTCAAAAAGCAGATGGAAAAATTCTCGGACATAATCGATACCTCCCGATCGGATGCCGTCTTCGATATGCTAGACAGCGAGATAGAACGCTATCACGAGACCACGGAAAAGGGAGCGCGACTGGTTAAACGTACTCTGGAAAAGTGGAGTGACGGGACCATACCTATCGAAAAACTCATGGAATTCTACGATACACACGGCATACACCCTTCATTGGTAAAGGAGATGGCGAAAGAATATGGGGTCGAGGTGGATGTGCCCAGTGATTTCAGCGTCAAGCTGGCTGAGATGCACGAGACGGCGGATACAAAGGAAACGGAAAAAGCCGATGTAGGATACGAACTTCCGGATACGGAACTTCTGTACTACGAAGACCCGGACAGATATTCCTTCGATGCGGTCGTCCTGCATTCTGAAGACGGTGACATCGTACTGGACAGGACTTGCTTCTACCCTGAAGGCGGGGGACAGATGTCCGATCAAGGTGTGATAGATGCAAGTGGACGTTCTGTACGAGTGAAATACGTAAGGAAGGAAGGCGGAGTGATAGTACACGAGATAGACGGAGATATACCCGAGGGAATGGAAGTAAACTGCAGAGTGGATGTGGACAGAAGGATGGCACTGACAAGGCATCATACGGCTACCCATGTGATTATCAGCAGCGCAAGGAAAGTTCTCGGAGACCATATATGGCAGCGAGGGGCGCAAAAGAGCCCTGAGAATGCAAGGCTGGACATATCTCATCACCGCAGGGTTACCAGGGAACAGTTGAAAAAGATCGAGCGACGGGCAAACAAGATAGTTCTCAGCGACATACCTGTGGGCCAGGAGACTTTATCGAGAGATGAAGCGGAAAGACTATTTGGATTCGAACTGTATCAAGGCGGTGTCCCGGCCAGCGATACGATAAGAGTAGTGCATATATCAGATGTAGACGATCTGGATGCTCAAGCCTGCGGCGGCACCCACGTACACAGCACCGGCGAGATCGGTTTCATCAAAGTACTCGGAACACAGCGAATACAGGACGGCGTTATCCGTCTGGTCTTCTCGGCGGGGATGGCCGCTGTCGATGAAGTGCAGCACATGGAAGACCTGCTGATTGATGCTGCTGAAACCTTTGATGTGGACATAGAACGAGTTCCCGAGACCGCCGAGAGGTTCTTCCAGGAATGGAAGGAACGCGGCAAAGAATTGGATAAGCTAAAAGAGTACAGGTCGTTGGCGTTGGTGGACCGACTACTGCCGGGCGAGACGGAGGATGGCATCGAATTCATCGTTTCGATCTTGGAGAACATAGATGTAAAAGAGATGCTCGGGGCCGCCGAAAGTATCACCGAGAAAAATAATAGAGTGGCTCTACTGGCTTCCGTTACCGACAACGCACAGCTGGTCTTCTCACGCAGCGACGATATCGACGTGGATATGAGAGATATACTCCGTGAAGCTGCCAAAGAGATCAACGGCGGCGGAGGCGGAACACCGAAGACCGCGCAGGGCGGCGGCCGAAAAGTGGACGGGGTCGAAGATGCTCTGGATCTGGCGAAAAAGTTGATACTTGAGAGATCGTGAAATAACAAATATATTATACATCCTGTAAACATCTTTCACCATGACCGTACTCAGACACATCGATCCGGAAAAAGATAGAGAATCAGTTCTACGTATATGGAAAGAGATCGGCTGGCTCGAAAAGGGGAAGGAGGATATATTCGATATATTACTGGGATCTGAGGGTGGTAACTATGTAGCAGAGATCGATGGGACACCCGAATGTAACGTGACTACTGCAGCAGGAAACATGCGATATATGGAAGATGAATTATCACTCTCAGTGGTAGCTAGCGTTTTGACTAGTCCTGTAGCTCGTAGGCAAGGATTGGCTGCCAAACTCACTGCGAAAGCTATAGCGGATTCAGCCGAGGATGGAGCTTGTTTATCCGGATTGGGTATATTCGACCAAGGATTTTACAACCAGCTAGGTTATGGTACGGGAAGCTACGAGAATTGGGTATTTTTCGATCCCGCCTCACTTATCGTAGATAAACAGGTGAAGATACCAAAGCGTATAACCAAGGAGGACTGGAAGAAAGTACATCTCTCTCGATCCAACCGTGCAAAGCACCACGGTATGGTAAACTTAAGCGATGAAATCGATACTCGATTGGAGATGATCTGGCCTACCCACAGTTTTGGCCTTGGATATTATGACGAAAATGATGAATTATCGCACCATATATTTTTCAGAGTCGACGATCTACACGACGGAAAATACAATGTTCAGTGGATGGCATATCAAAACAGAGAACAGTTCATGGAGCTGATGTCCATACTTAGATCGCTTTCAGATCAGGTTCATATGATGGTTATGAGGGAACCTCCCGGGGTTCAATTTCAGGACATGCTGAAAAGACCTTTCAGGCATAGAAGGATAACAAAAGACTCCAAGTACGAAAATAAGATGGTATCTAGTGCATACTGGCAGATGAGGATACTAGATCTGGATTCATGTATCAGAACCTTCAGTCATGACGGGGCTATGTTGAGATTCAATCTATCCCTTAAGGATCCTGTGGAGGACCTGCTTGAGAAGGACTCGCCGTGGAAGGGATTGACTGGAGATTACACGGTCACATTGGGTAAAGAATCCAGGATAGATCATGTAAGAAAGCGCGGACTTCCCAAGCTGAAGGCATCCGTGAACGCCTTCACACGGCTGTGGCTGGGCGTTCGCTCCGCTTCTACCCTGGCTATGACCGATGAACTACACGGAGATCCGGCACTCCTTCGAAGGCTGGATGAAGTGATACGGCTTCCAACGCCGCATCCGGATTGGGACTTTTGAAGACCGTAAGATATTTATATGGGAACCCTACACATCGAAGAATATGAAAGCGACCGGCATCGAGTTTACTCACTCCGGCGTAAGTTTGAAGGGAGATTGGGCAGAGGTCTGCAGCTTTGCTGAGGATTTTGAAAATATTATCCGTAAAACAGATGCAAGTAACAGGAGCATCAGCAGATATAGTGATTGGAGACCGCGCCGGGGGGATTCCAACGAGGATATCAAGCAGAAAACGGTTGAAGGGGCAAGATTGGATGTGGATGATCTGGAGAAAAATGGTCTTGCCAAAAAAGTCGATGATATATGTGAAAATGAAGATGTTGGCAACTTGAAAACCGCTCTGTCCAAGATGGTCAAAGAACTATATCTTGGATCTGCCAGGTACTTCAGTAAGATGGAAGAGGTGATCTACGGTAGGATAATGCTGAACTACAATCCGTACTTCTTCGATGATGCAGAGTTCTCTGCCAATCTGCATATTAAAAACAGGAGTGACTGCCGTTTAAAATTCAATTTTAGTGACGAGTCCGTACGTGACCGAGTGAAAGATATGGTTAAAGGTTGAATATGGAATCGATACTGATCTTGGCACTATTATCTGCATCTGCATTTATGTGTGTGGCCATCGGAGCGTCTTCTATAGCAGCGGTCTTCGGTCCTGTTGCATCCGGCGGTAAGACGGGCATAATGCGTTCGGCGCTACTGGCCGGTATCGCAGCGTTTTTCGGTGCGGTATTTCAGGGCAGAAAGGTCACGGAAACCATAGGTACGGGAATATTGGGTGGTGGTTTGAATATTGTGCAAGCACTGGTGATACTGCTCATCGCTTCTTCTCTTGTTATAGTGGGGGCGATGACTGATTACCCTATGCCCACCGCCTTTACAGTGATCGGAAGCACCATAGGGATCGGATTGGGATTCAACGCGGTCGTGCAGTGGGACACTGTTAACATCATACTGTTATATTGGTTACTGATACCGATACTGGGCTTCGGATCGGGCTATCTGCTATATTTACCTATAAAACGTATGGTTCCCCTTGAAGGTAATGAAGGATGGTTAAGATATGTCGTGCTGATAACGGGATTATTTTTGGCTTTTATCGCCGGAGCTAACACTGTAGGCAAAGCTATCGGACCGCTGATGGTGCTCGAAATAGATATGATCTATCTTCTTATATTCGGAGGCACTGCCATCATGCTCGGCTGTTGGTTCCTATCTCCTAGAGTGATGAATGCCGTTTCATTCGATTATTCCAGCATAGGCCCGAGAAGATCCATCTCAGTTCTAGCTTCTGCAGTCCTACTGACTCAGATAGGGAACATGCTTGGAGTACCCATCGCTTTCGTACAGGTGATAATAACCGCTATCATAGGTAGTGGGATGGCGGCTAGTACAGGTAATGCCGCGAAGAAAAAGATGCTGTTTACCATGCTGGGCTGGGTAAGTGCTTTTGTTGTGGCTGTTGGTATCGCCTTCTTTATCGGATTCATGATCGCCCATCATTTATCTTACTGATCAGGTATTTTACAGTTTAAATCCTTTTAATGTCTCTTCGTTACCTTCGCCATCCCATATCTTCACCGTTTGATCCTTTTGATCTATGCGATAATTACCCTTTTCTAATCCTTCGAACACAGCCATGTACCGCTCTCTTTCCTCAGAGAGCGTCCCGGCCCCATTGGTCCAAAGCATGATATCGTCTTTAGCTATCAATACGTATGGTACGTCTTCCAGGCCTTTCTCCAACAACATATCCTTTAGACCTTCGTGTTCGTGCATATCGTAGCCTCTGATATTGATATCCGGAAAGATCCCAGCTAGTTCTTTAAGAACATTTTTTAGATTTAGACAAGACGCTGAGCCATCCATAGAAACATGTATTATTTTTATCTTGGACGACCTTTTATCGAATAGAAATTCCAATGGATCTATCAAAACCACCTCTTCGAAGTTGAAAGGTAGGGAAGGGGGTTGCCCCCTCTATCCCGTTCCCTCCTCCCGTGATTTATCATCATGTATATCCCCTCACTTCGTCCTCCTGTTTATCAGACATATAAAAATTCATGACTTCGCTCCCCTTTAGCTCGGCCTGGCATGCCCTGATAAATAGATCCATGCTAACACTATCCAAACCCTTTCTCATAGTGGTCCTTGCGGCAGTGAGGACTGCGTTACGTATCTGCCCTCCGGTGAACTCATACTTCTCTGAAAGTACGCCTATATCTACATCATCTGCCAGGGGTAATTCCTTTGGAATATGGTACTCCCAAATCTTTTTGCGAGCTTCCTTACCGGGGGTGGGCAGTTCGATCTTCAAGTCCATCCTGCGTTCCATGGCCCGATCCAACCCCATGGCTAGATTGGTGGTGAATATCACCAGACCACAGTGGTTCTCAAGTTCTTGGAGCACAATGTTGATCACCCTGTTCTCCGAGCGGTCGCAGGAAGACCGAGATGGTGATCTGTGCTGCAATATGGCATCTGCTTCGTCGATCAATAGTATTGAACCTGCCTCTTTGAGAACATGAAACATCCTCTGGGCATTCTTTTCTGTGTTACCATACCAACTGTCAACCATATCTGCAAAGGAAACTGTGTTCAAGGTTGTATCGAGTTCATTTGCCAAAGCTTTAGCCAACATGGTCTTACCTGTACCTGGAGCTCCCGATAATAGAAGATTGAGCCCCTGTCTATCCCCGAGTATAGACTTCATATTCCACTCGTCCATGAACTTAGAGCTGTTTCTGTACTGTTCGAGAAGGGACATCACATCCTCGAGTATGTCTTCTGGTAGGACTACGTCAGAGAGATCGATCTCCGGTTTTGACCTAGACAGCAGTGAATCTTCAGTATCTCTCTCTTTTTCTATGCTTTTCTTCGATCCGCATTCATCTCCATATATCGTATTTATCCACCAACCGGGTACCTCAAAATAGACTTCTTCAACGGTCAATTTTTCTCTGGACCTTCGGCCTCTGCTTAATGCATGTATCTCCCAATGACGGGATGATCGTTTATTGGGATTGGATAGCGTTATGTAATCTTCAGATATGAGTTTCGAATCGTGTGTTAGATTCATCCTAGCATCTTCGAAATCTGTACTCAACAAAAGATTCAGCGCCATGATCAATACTTCGCCGATCATACCGGGATCATGAGTACATACGCCTACACCTCTTTTAGCCATCAACAGGTATAGTAAGCAGGTTTGTTCTTGACTCAATCCGTGTTCTTCTAGTAGTTCTGTTGTTCTGAATTTTTCACCTTTGACCTCACGCTCTTCCTTCTTTACATATAGCTCTTTTAACTTCTTGCCGTAATACTCCTTCTTTTCCTCCAGGTTTTTCACAGAAGGTACCCTGGTAAGATGTACAGCCTCATCTATCACCTCGGAAAAGAGAGTTCTTACCGCTCTAAGATAGTCCTTATCTCCCTCAAATTCGTCTACATCTTCCAGATCTAAATAGTCACCCAACTGTAGTCTCTTCAACTTGTCGTGTATTTCTTTTGCTTTTTCATCCATCTTACTCACCTTTTAGTTAACGTAATATTCCGTTAGTTAACGGCGGTAAACGTTACATAATACGTAGGTCATATATATAATTAACGGAACTTTCCGTTATGTGACACAATTTATAAATAGCCCCCTGAGATTACTTTATTACATGTGCGCCAAAGAAGCAGGTATCCACATAACCACAGACGGGTTCGAATATGACCGGATAATAAAACCGATAATGACAAAATACCCTGTGGAGAAGCTAGTGGTTTTTCGTTCTCCGAGCTCGCCTTACAAAGACGCAAGGGATCTGGCCGGAGAGTTCATGGAAAAGATCGCTGAATTGGGCTTGGATATAGATATTGTGGCTGTGGACATCTACGATTTCAACGATGTTTTTATCAACACCTTGGAACAGATTAAAAAATATGCTGCAGATGGAAAAAAGATCTACATCAATATATCACCGGTTCCGAAACTAGCGACTGTGGCTATGATGAGCGCTGCCTTTTTATCGGATCATAAACGGCAAGTAGAGATATTTTACGTCTCACCGGAAGAGTACTTGATCCCAAAGTTGATCCATTGTATGGCAACAGTCGAAAAGGATGTGGAAAACGCGCATTCAAACATGTTGGAGCTGCGTGAAAGGTTCATGAAAAAGGGAGCTACAGAGGGAGTGAAGGATTACACAGATATACCCGTATTTCCCATAATACGTATCACGGAACTAGATATAGAGATACTGAAGGTATTGAAAAAGGTTTCCGGAGTGGATTCCATAGAGATGCTGGTTGAAAGTATCAACGAAAAAAGAGATGAAGATATTACCCGCTCCAGCATCCAGTATCGTTTGGAAAGACTCGTTGAAAATGGTATCGTAGACACCGAAAGGAAGGAACGTAGATTGAAGATATGGCTTAACAAACTGGGAGAGGTATACCTTGAGAGTGACAGTGTCTGATCCTATAAACCAAGTATTTCGGGCAATTCTTCCAATGAGCCTATACTGACGTCGTGGTCGGGGTCACCCTTTTCGTGAAAATTTCTGTCTCCATACTCCGCGTAAACGGTAAAAAAACCTATGGCTTTACTCGGTGCTATATCTCTTGTGGGACTGTCCCCTACCATGGCGACCTCTTCAGGTTCTAGCCCTAGTAGATTTAAAGTGTGTAGGAAAGGCGCATGATGTGGTTTTTTCTTCCTTGTTGAGTCGTAGGTGACCAGAACGTCTATCAGGTCTGTTATCCCCATGCGGTTCAAACGCTCCCTGGCATTTTTCTCAGTAGCATCTGTTAGGACCGCGATCTTGATGTTGTGTTCCTTTAGTATCTTGAATGTGTCTTTCACGCCTTTGTAATTTTTTATGTTGTCCAGTTTGATATCACGGTAAATACCACTGCACTCCTCAAACATGCTTTCGCTGTATTTTTCGTTGTCCTTCAGATAATCCTCTATATGTTTGGGATCCTCGATATCGTATTTCTTTCTAAAAAAATAATCCAATAGCTGGCGGCCGTCCTTTCGACCTATATATTCCGATACCGCGTCACAAGCACGTATCTTTGCTTCCACGAAGTCACAAAGAGTGTTGTCCATGTCGAAGATGACTGCCTTTATCTTTCTATCTCCGATGTTAGAGCTCATATCTTATTCCTCTATCCGGGATCACGACATCTATCTTGTGGCCGGTTTCTTCTTCTATTTCAAATGCTATCTTTTTGAACTCACCTGGATCGAGTGTGTGTACTGGTATCAGTATCTTTGGCTTCAAGCTGGAGATCAGTTCTTTTAGCTCCGGTCTCGAAGCGTGTCCGGAGACGTGTGATCGTCGTATGCATCTTATATCCTGTTCCTCCTCAAAGTCTATTCCAAAGTGTTCAAGCCAGTTGATCATGCGTTCCTCGTCCAGTTCCATATCATCTGAGAATGGCTCGCACTGTGCTTTGATGAAGAAAGACTCAGGTATCTTTCCATCTTGATCGGTAAAATCGAAAAGTTGGTTGAACTGGAAGTATGATAGCATCAATACGTATCGTTCTGGGTCCTCCATCATCTCGGAGGCTGTCAAGCCGTTCTCGTAGTGTGTTAGATCCAGATCGTCGCCGTCCACTGAGAAACCGAGTTCGTGTTTACTCCTTACATAATCATGTGGGGAGTAAAGAGCGGATCCATTGCGTCTTAAGAACACTTTGATGCTCCCGTCTTCCGGATACATGTCTAGTTTGTTCAGAAGGTAGGCCAGTCTGGCATCGATCACGAATGTTCTTCCGTTATCCTCTGCTGCCTGTCTTATGGTCTCGTAACGAGTGGTGTCCTTCCAACTAAAATCAACGAATACTAGTCCTTTTGTTTTGGCTATATCCTTGGAAATATCTTCTTGCACCATATCCTCGGTTATAACGGAATCTGAGTCAACCCTGGTTCCCTCACATACGAGTATATCTATTTCTTTGTCTATGCTGTTTAAGTACTGCTCCTTTGATATCGGAGAGCTTCCGTGGAATCGGATATCTCCTGTGTAGAGTATCGTGTCTTTCGGTGTTTCTATTAAAAAACTGCACGCCCCCGGTACCGAGTGATCAACATCGATCATCTTTACGTGTATATCGCCTATAATCTGCGATCCAGCCATACAGTCACGACTGCATTTCTCTTTCTTGTTTATCTTTGGGGCTCCGGGAAACATACCTCTCTTTGTGTAGGCTATCTTGTGCCTTGAGGACTCCAACGCCCCGGATTTGAACGTGGTGACGTCATCGATAGCTTTGATCAACGATTCTGTGACCGGGGTGCAGCACATTGGGATGTCGGGATGAACGAAGTTGAGGTCTCCAACGTGGTCCAGGTGTGCATGAGATACCAGTACCGCATCCACGTATCCTTTTTTGTGTTTTTTATAGTGGACTTCATAGGTCTCTAAACCATCGTGATCCAGCATGGGTGAATCTGAGGTCAGTACTTTATGATAATCTCGATCATCCCCCAGGCCGATGGGTTTCAACATGTCTTCGCTGTACATACCCGGGATCTCCGGCAGTGCCCCCATGATCAGTCTGTCTCTCAGTTCTGTATTGGTCCTGGGATTGATGAATTCAGAAAAAAATTGTGAATCGAATCCCATACGCCTACCGAAATCTAGCATCACTCTTGTTTCTTCGGTTTGTACCAATATCTTGTTACCGCCTATCTCATTTGCCCCGCCGTAAACCGTTATATACATGATTCAAACCACTTTTCCAGCAGATGGCGGGCACTCTATTTATCTTTGTCGTAAAATCGTGATTTTTTCCATGCTACAAAGGGTTCTGTTTAGTTTTCTCGTGTATCGATAATATCAGAGATATTCTTCGTAGCCCTCTTCTTCCATATCTTCTTTTGGGATGAATCTTAGAGCGGCGGAGTTCATGCAGTAGCGTTTACCCGTCGGCGGCGGGCCGTCGTTGAACATGTGGCCCAGGTGTGAAGCGCCGTGCTTGCTTTTGACTTCCGTTCTGCTGCCGAATATCCCCGGCTCTTTTTTCGTCACTATGTTGTTAGGCTCTATGGGTTTAGAGAAACTGGGCCAGCCGGTTCCGGAATCGTACTTGTCCTTCGAGCTAAAGAGTGGCTCTCCCGTGACCACATCCACGTAGATGCCCTCTTCCTTGTTATCCCAGTATTCGTTCCTGAAGGCCGGTTCAGTGCCTTTGTTCTGAGTCACCTCGTACTGTTTTGGTGTTAATTTATTTTTTATCTCTTCATCCGATGGTTTTTCATACTTCATCTGCAGCACGCTCCCGAGGAATACTTCCATCTATCGTAAAGTAAAGAACGACCCTCTTCGTTCAATCCCAGCTCTTTAAGCTGTACTTCGGACTCTAAATGGCCCCGACCTGCGGCGTATCCATTGGCCCGCGCTACAGCCGTTGAGTCTATGAATTGCTTCATATCCGGATATATATCTCTGAAGGCTTTGTACAGTGTTTTGTTGGTAGACAGATGATATTTTTGATGATAATCTTCGGCCATGTAGAAAATAGTGTATTCCTTAACAACGATGTTCGGATATTCGTCTTTTACTTTCAGTGCCAGTTCTTTCTGATTATCGCCGTGGTAGAATATCATGGACCTGTACTGTATGGAACTCGGGGCTGTGGGGTCGTGGTTATTTAGGAATATATCCAGAAGTTCTTTGTAGCCTACTTTCTTCGGATCGTAGTCTATCTGTATAGCTTCCGTATGGTCACCCAGATCCCTGTATGTCGGGGAATCCTTCTTACCTCCTGCATATCCCACCCTGGTTCTTATGATCCCGGGATGTGCGCCGTAAAGGGCATCGGGGCCCCAAAAACAACCCATCGCCAGCGTTGCTGTCTTTGTATCCTTGGGAGACTCTCGGTCTATGGAAGGGGGCTCTCCTGTCACCAGGGTTGGTTTTTTAAATATCATGACTTAAACTTGGTTTTTATCGTATTAATACCTTTAGCCGATTTTCCGATGTGAAAGTTTTTATTGTTTATCTGTACTGTGTAATCAGGTGGAAAACTATGTTGAAAAGGATAAGATCCGAGGGACTGGCGCACTATTCATACATCATCGGAGATGAACATCAAGCTGTGGTGATAGACCCCAGGAGGGATGTAGAGCGATACTTGGAGATAGCTGAGAAAGAAGGCATGACCATAACCCAGGTATTCGAAACTCATAGGAATGAGGATTACGTGATAGGCTCCTGCGAACTTAGATCAAGGACAGGTGCTGAGGTATGGCACGCTGAGAAGGAATTGGAATACGGCTACGGTTCGCTTGCCGAGGAAGGGCGAACGTGGGATATCGGCAGGCTTAAACTGGAGGCGATACACACGCCGGGGCACACTCTGGGCAGCATGAGTTATCTGCTGTACGACCCGGACGGTGAGCCGTGGATCATCTTTACCGGCGATGTGCTCTTCGCAGGGGACGTAGGCAGAGTCGATTTCTACGGAGAGGAACGATCGAAAGATATGGCCGTTAAATTGTACGATTCGATATTCGAGAAGATACTGCCCCTGGGCGACGGTGTTATCATATGCCCGGCACATGGTGCAGGCTCCGTATGCGGTGAGAGTATCGCTGAAAGAGAATGGACCACCGTTGGGATCGAGAGGCAAAGAAATCCTAAATTGCAGGTTTCCGATGCGGTAGAATTTGTGGAGAAGACAGCGGAGATGAGAGAATATCCACCGTATTTTGCCATGATGGAAAAGATGAACCAGGAAGGTCCCGCATCGATACAGGACGGGTTCAAATACATGACCCCTGAGGAATTCGAAGGAGGCATCATACTGGATACAAGAAAGGAACTTTGTTTCGGCTCCGCACATATACCCGGGGCCATATCCATCTGGCTGGCGGGCGTGCCGAGCTTTGCCGGCTGGTTTTTACCATACGATGAACCCATATATCTGGTGAGTGACGATGTACCCACGGCTGTTACATACCTCAAACGGATGGGCTACGACGATGTTAAAGGTGCACTTTCCGGAGGGATGCTGGCGTGGCACATGGCCGGCAGGAAGAGTGCTTCCATAAACACGCTTACAGTGCAGAGTTTATGTGGTATGTTAGATCTGGGAAAAGAACCCTGGATACTCGACGTAAGGGGTGCAGGAGAGCTAAAGAAGGACGGCGAGATAGAAGGTGCTCATCACATACACTTGACCCAGATACCGGACAATATGGACAATATTCCGAAGGATCAAGAGATCTACATATTCTGCGGCAGCGGCCTTCGCTCCATGACAGCCGCCAGCCTGTTGAAACGAGATGGATGGGAGAGCCTGAACGTTATCCTGGGCGGGATAAAGGGTTGGAATTCCACAACTTGTCCGCTTGAGTGATCCGTTTTAGTGTCTCAGAATGATCGCTATTTCCGAAGGATATCACTACAGATGATATTAAAATTGGGGCGTTGATGAAAAACCGTACAATATCTCGTAGAGTCTGTGTTCAATGTTAAGTATAGGTTT
Source organism: uncultured Thermoplasmata archaeon (assembly GCA_964454575.1). Classification (GTDB taxonomy): domain Archaea; phylum Thermoplasmatota; class Thermoplasmata; order Halarchaeoplasmatales; family Halarchaeoplasmataceae; genus Haladaptatiplasma. The sequence goes on along the minus strand of CAYVTG010000008.1, from coordinate 3,117 downwards.
ATGGAATATCTATCTAGATCTTTCCCGTCTTTGGGAAAAACATATCTCCATGAAGTCTTATGTAGTTTCAGATACCGAGGTGTAAAAGATGAATCAAACAAAACAAGATCCCCCGCCGCCGTCCGGAATATGGCTTCAGGATTTTTATAGGGTAAGGAAGAAGGTACTGACCATCGGAGAAAAGTATTGGATCGAGGATCGTCAAGGGAATACAATCGGATTCAGCAAACAGAAGCTTTTCAAGCTGAAGGAAGATATCAGGATATATACCGACGAAAAAGCGGACCGTGAGCTGTTCAAGATCCAGCAGAAGCAGATATTGGACCTATGGGGTACGTTTATGATAATGGACTCCAATACAGACCAGATACTTGGGTATATCAAAAGAAAGGCCTTGACGTCTAGCTTCGCATGGGACGAATGGGATGTTTACGATTCGAACGATCGATTGATCGGTGGGATCCACGAGTCCAAAAGCCTCGGACTGTTAAGAAAATACATGCCCGGTGGGACACTCATACCTGAAAGGATGACCCTTAAATTAGGTGGTACACCGGTGGCAAATATAGATCAAAAATTCAAGATAATCGGCGATATCTGGGAACTTGAATGCACCAATCTGCCCCCCAATTTTGACCGGCGTGTGCTACTAGGCGGGTTGATATTGATGGCGAAGATCGAAAGAAAAAACAAGTAGTTCCTGCCTGGAAAATTTTTTCAGGCGTATCAGTTGGCGAGTTCATCAAGAGCTTATAGGACTTACTCCAGAGTTATATCCGACTCGGCGTCTAGCGCCTGGATCCTAGTCCCTTCGACCACCTTTTGATTTTTACTATATTCCCAGACATTCTATCATATACTACTATGAGGTCAGCCGATATACCGCACACCATAGTAAATATCCTCATTATCGATAGGCAGAAATTATCTAAATCCCATGACAATATCACTGATATCCGATTCAAACCTCATCTTTACGCTTCTCTAGATATAGGCCTGTGAGCCAGGCTGTCAGGCCTCCGAAGACGAGTACGAATAGAACTAAAACATAGGCAAAGTATATCCTGATATCCTGCATAAATATCTCGATGAAGAATAGAACGTTCATAAAAAACCCTATACCGATCAAGGAGCCAATTATGAACCCTGTATGACCCATTTCTTCGGATCCTGAAATTTGCACTATAAGGCGCTCGAAACCGCTTCCCCCGAAACCGCACGTGAGAACTACACCTATGGAAAGAATTATGAGGCCGAACGGTTCATGTATTTTCGCACTACCTTTAGCAAGCAGGAGGACACCTAAGAAGAACATGGTGGATCCTATGACACCGAAAAGAGCAGGTGATCTCAATCGAAAATGTGTGAAGATATTATCGTCTTTTCTTCTGTATCTCCGGATTACGATATGGATCAATATCGATGCAATTATCCATGTGATTATATTCAAAAATATCATCAGATGGTAAAAAAATGGATATGAATCCGTAACCCAGCCTCCATCATCTTCAAGAGCGTACCCATTCCATCCGCTTTCCAAAATATGGTCAAGGGACCAATGATTGCCTTCTCCTGCTCCACTGGAACGGAGAGATGTATATAAGGTAATATTAACTGTCACGGAACTCTGGCCGTCTAAGTACATCTGGTATCCATCCTCTGTGCCCATGCTCAAGGCGTGGTCCTCCCTATCAATCACTCTCCAAAAGGTATTACCGTAATGGTCCTGATTCCCTATTAATCTTGTATCTTCGGACGAGATCACACGTAGAGCCCGCCCGTACTCTGTATCCGTGATGGAGTATTCCCCGGTCCCTTCCACCATCTCGATATCATCCATCTTTTTCGGTATGGGTAGGTATACCTCGTATATGGTGTTGTTACCTGTGATGTTCACTTCGTATCTTTGCTCAAGATGGATCCTCCCGACCCTATCCATGGTTAGGTAGGATGTGGTACAAGCACACAAGATGATCATGACGATCATCAGTACGGCTGTCTTTTTATCATCCATTCAATCATGACATATGTGTTGTTGTATAATACTGTTTTTATGGGTCCCTCAACAAGGATAAAGCTATTGAATATACTTTATTCTACCTAAAAAATCGATTTTCGTTTTTACAAATAATCTGCCCCTTCATCATAACAATTTTTGAGTTTTCCAGAAGATATCTTCCACATCCAGCCTATCGAGCTCTTGGCTTAGAGAAGATAGATCCTCGGGATGATAAAATAAATGGCCTTTGCACCTGCAGTCGCTGGACCCGAAGTTCTCCATGGCAGATGTAAATTCGCTCACTTTTTTGGCTAATAAGCACTCATTCTCGGAACCGCCTGTCTTGATCTTTACATCCACCACCTTCGCGTACTCCAGCAGATGATCGATGTGCCAATGCTTTTTTTTCTTTTCTCGTAGATGCCTGGATATGCGTTGTTCAAGACCGTTCTTTGCCGAGCCTACGTAGAGATAGAATCCTGCTTTGAAGTGTGTTCTACCCAGCGCTCCGATCTTGATGTCCCTGTCTTGCTCTAAGCGTGCTATCAGTATGTATATACCCTTTACCATCCCACTACCTGTCCGTCAGCCCTGGGTTCGGTTCCGCCGGCGTAGATGTCGCCGTGTTTCCATATGATCTGTCCTTTTCCGAATATGTTCTTGGATGTGTAATTTATGCCGTGGCCTTTCTGTACTAAAACGTCTGCAATATTTTTTGGGAAACTCTCTTCCAGAAGTATCTTTTTTTCTTTTTCCCATCTCCACCTAGGAGCGTCCAATGCCGCCTGTGGATTCAGGTTGATATCTATGCAATTCGTGATCACCTGTAGATGCCCTTGAGGCTGCATGTAGCCGCCCATGACTCCGAAGGGACCGATGGGTTTTTTGTTCTTGGTCAGGAAACCTGGTATTATGGTATGGTAAGTTCTCTTTCCGGGTAGGAGACAGTTCGCATCGTTGGGGTTAAGAGAAAAAGTATGCCCTCTGTTCTGTAGTGCTATACCGGTGCCGGGAACCACCAGACCTGAGCCGAAACCCATGTAGTTACTCTGGATGTAAGATACCATGTTACCGTCTTTATCGGCAGTCGCAAGGTAAACTGTACCGTGATCTTGAGG